>NZ_NYVD01000167.1 GCF_002684405.1 Parvibaculum sp.
AAGGCCGGGGCCGCCACGACCGGCGGCAGAAGCCCCTCGAACCGCTCCCCCGTTCCGGGAAGCTCCGCCGAGACGCGCGGGCTCGCCGCATGGACCTCGGCGCTGACATGATGGGCGACCAGGCGGATGATGCGTTCGCCGTCTTCCGGTGCCAGGCGCTCGCCCGTATCGGATAGGCCTTCGGAGAGGCGGTCGATCCAGAGGCGCCCGTCCGGGTTCAGCATTACCTCAACGACGCCGCGGTCCTCCAGAAAGGTCGCGATGGCGGGACCGAGCGCGGTGCGCAGCATCCGCGCGCCGCGTGCGATCCCCTCCGAATTGTGTTGTGAGGCTGCCATCCGATCCCCGATCTCATGGGGACAAGCCGGACGGTCCCCATGCGGGGATGATTAAAAGAGCCTGATTTGGGGCTAATTCAACAAGGAATTAGCGTCGTCGTAGGGTAGCGTGCAAAGACAGGAAAACGGCGATGTTGTGCCTCATCCATTCGTCATAGCGGGCCGAAAACGACGAGAACTATGTCCGCACCATAGCCTTCTTAAGCCGCCCCTCGCGAAGGCGAACGGTTCACGACTCATCCTTCGTATCGGCGTCTAGGACGCGCATTGCCGCGCGAACGGCTTCCGTCTTCACGGTACTCGGCGGCATCGTAGCGGTCAGAAAAAGAGTTCGCGCCAGCCCACCAACCGCCATGACTGCGCGGACTGTCTCGACAACATCAGGATCTGGCCCGACCAAAATGTGGCTGATCCGCTCGATCCATTCTCCTGACCAGCGCTCAAGATCGACCGCGCGTAAGATCGAGGCGTCCCGCATAACGACCCGATACACGGCGAAATGGGAGAACAGCAGGTCGAATATCTCGCCGAGCAGTGTCTCCCGGTCGGGATTATCCTGTGCCTCGGCAGCGGAGAGGACATCGTCGAAAGCCTCGGTCATGGGTACGATAATCGCGCGGGCGAGGTCTTCCTTGGAGCGGAAATGATAATAGAGGGCGGCCTTGGAGAAGCCGAGTTCCTCGGCGATTTCCCGCAGGCTCGATTGTTCAAAGCCCTGTGTCGCGAAAGCGGTTGTTGCAACTGCAATGATCCTCTCGCGTGTCGATGGGTTGCGTTCGTTCACCATGGCCTCCGACTCAGTCCGCCTTCATTGTTCCTTGACATGGGCTGTAATACTACTTACCGTGCGGCAAGTAAGTTCATATTGATTGGTCGCACTCAAAATGAGTCAGGCTTCGGTAGAATTGCTGCTCTTTACCTTCGCGGCGCTATTTTGCGGACTTTTGCTGTTTGTCGCCGATGTGCTGCAGCGCATATTCAACGATATGGATACTGCCGCTTTCGCCCGTTTCATGCCGCTTCTCTACAAGCGTGCCGGCTACTCGCCCTTCGTTCTGGCATCGACGATCGTCCCCTTCTTTGGGATGTTCGTCTATTTAATTTTCTTCGGCTTCGACAATATCATCTTCGTCGCAGGGCTGGTGATCTTTGCGATTGGCATAACGGTGGCCAAGCAGATCAACGGGCCGCTCTATCGACAGATTATGGACGCTGATCCCAGCGATTCATCTTATTTGACCGGCAAACGGAAACGGCTGCAGGTCGCCAATATCAGCCGCGCCGCCATTGCGGTGGCCGGGCTGGTCGTCATGTATTTCGGTTTGATCTGATTCGGAAGCCATTGCCATGATCGCGACGGACAGGCTAACACCCGGTGCGGACACGGACTTTGAGCGGCTGGCGGAACAAATCAGATTCGACCTACACCATTACGTCGGCGGCAACGCCGCTATTCATCGTCTAACGCGATGTCCTCGGAAACCTCCTGCCGGAGTTTCGGCCCTTTCGCCAGTCTTCGGCCAAGTGCTGTGATGAATGCCTCATAGCGCTCTCCAGCCTTAGCGCGCGCGGCTTGCGCGGCAGGTTCAGGCAGAGCCGGTGTGGTCGCGAGCCAGAAGCGAATGAAGATTGCCAGTGTCTCGATCGAGATCCCGACATCTCGTTCCAGGCGTGCCAAGCGGCGATCGAGTTGGTCGAGCCGCTTGGCGATCAAGGCTTCGCGCCTTTCCACGTCGTCCGGCGACAGGAAAGAGGCGATCGCGGCCTCTGCAATCATGGACTGCGACCGCTCACGACAGGCAGCATAGTCCGCCAGCATCGTCATGACATCCGAGTCGAGATAAACGGAAATCTGCGTCTTCTTCTTGCGGCCGGGCATGGGCTAAAGCTCCATCCCGTCTTTGGAGTCCATAGATACCTGTCGTGCGACGCGTTGCAGGACGCGGGTCATCCGGCTGTTGCGCGCAGCTTCTTCCTGATCGTCGTCGACGAGGGCGATCTCGAACTCGTTTTCGATTGGCTCCTTCTTCTCGACGGGCTGGACACGGCTGAGCTCAGGCTGGCGCCGCCGCTCGGAATCTGTGGTGTCCTCCTCGTATTCAGCACTGCCAGAGCCGTTGGCGTGTAGGGTCGGTTTGGGTGGCAATGGCAACGTGCTCCATTCGTCTTTTTCGGCATCCGGGGGTTCTGGCTTCGACGGCGGTGGCAGAATCCGATCCTGGAAACGCAGGTCCTCGTAGTAGCGAACCTTCTTCGCGCGAATGGGCGATATGCCGGCGACCATGACGATTTCGTCCGCTGGGGGGAGCTGCATGACCTCACCGGGCGTCAGTAGCGGCCGAGCCGTTTCCTGCCGCGACACCATCAGATGACCGAGCCAGGGCGAGAGCCGATGCCCGGCGTAGTTCTTCATCGCACGCATCTCGGTCGCCGTGCCGAGGGCGTCCGATACACGCTTGGCGGTACGTTCGTCATTGGTCGCGAAGCTCACCCGGACATGGCAATTGTCGAGGATCGAGTTGTTCGGCCCGTAGGCCTTCTCGATCTGGTTCAGCGACTGCGCGATCAGGAAACTCTTGAGTCCGTAGCCTGCCATGAAGGCAAGCGCGCTCTCGAAGAAGTCGAGGCGGCCGAGCGCGGGGAACTCGTCCAGCATCAGAAGCAATTTGTGCCGCGCGGTCCTGGCCTGCAGGTCTTCGGTCAACCGTCGGCCGAGCTGATTGAGGATGAGGCGGATGAGCGGCTTGGTTCGGTTGATGTCGGAGGGCGGCACGACGAGATAGAGCGTCGCCGGGCGCTTGCCGCCGACCATGTCGGTGATGCGCCAGTCGCAGCGGCGCGTCACCTTGGCGACGACGGGATCGCGGTAGAGCCCGAGGAACGACATGGCGGTGGAGAGGACGCCGGAGCGCTCGTTGTCCGATTTGTTGAGCAGCTCGCGCGCTGCGCTGGCGATCACCGGATGCGGGCCGGCGTCACCCAGATGCGCGGTCTTCATCATGGCGGCGAGCGTGGATTCGATGGGGCGCTTCGGGTCGGACAGGAAGGCGGCGACACCGGCGAGCGTCTTGTCCTTCTCGGCATAGAGGACATGGAGGATGGCGCCGACCAGGAGGGCATGGCTGGTCTTCTCCCAGTGATTGCGCTTTTCGAGTGAGCCCTCAGGATCAACGAGGATATCGGCGATGTTCTGGACATCGCGGACCTCCCACTCGCCGCGGCGAACCTCAAGCAAGGGATTGTAGGCGGACGAGTTCGGGTTGGTCGGGTCGAACAGGAGCACGCGGCCGTGCCGGGCACGAAAGCCTGCCGTGAGTTGCCAGTTCTCCCCCTTGATGTCGTGAACGATGGCCGAGCCCGGCCAAGTCAAAAGCGAGGGAATAACCAGACCGACGCCCTTACCCGAGCGGGTCGGCGCGAAGCACAGAACATGCTCCGGGCCTTCATGGCGCAGATAGTCATCCTTGAGCTTGCCGAGGACGACACCGTCGGGTCCGAGCAGGCCAGCGGCCTTGATTTCATCGAGTTTCGCCCAGCGCGCTGATCCGTAGGTATCGACACTCTGCGCTTCGCGGGCGCGCCAGACCGACATGAGGATTGCGACCGCTATAGCGATGAACCCGCCCGAAACGGCGATGACGGCGCCCTCGATGAAGATCTGCGGGGCATAGGCATCGTAGATGTACCACCACCAGAAGAAGGCCGGCGGATAATAGATCGGCCAGCCGGCGACCTCGAACCACGGCGGGCCGAGTTGGGGCTGAAAGCCAAGCCGCCAGGCTGTCCACTCGGTAGCCACCCAGGTGGTAGTGAGGACAGTCGTGAAGACAGTGAAAATCTGACCCCAGAGAATTTTCGTACCAGACATGACGCATAGTCCGAGCAAATGCCAGTACGCTGGCGACTTGGATCGCGGCTGACAAGTCCGTTCCTGCCATTGCCGTAGAAACGGCAAGTAGCGGATACACAAACGCGCGTCGGAATGAGGATGGAGCCACCGGGCCGTCCAACGCACTGCCTCGAATGATCCGGCTCTGGTCGGTTGGCATAAGACTTGTGAATGTCGGCGATACTGAAGGGAGCTGATATTGGGTGGATGGCCCATTTCAACTCGAATCGGAGATCAGGCAGATTCATCACGATATATGACCGACCCTTCTCCTCTCTGATGCGAGAGGTCACGCTAGGTGATTTGGGTGCCGCTCGTTGTCATCGGCAAGGCGGGCCTGAAGGTTGCGAATGATCGTCCCAAGTTGACCTGAGGCGAGGAGCCCGGGCCCGAGAGGACCTGATCGGTTCTCGCCGACTGGAGGAAGCGACCGAAGTGCTGATCGCACTGCAACCGTCATGTGTCCGACCTGCCACTCAATCTCGTTCTGCGCGGCTTCCGGTCGGTCTGGGGCTGCCAGACTGACGGCTTTGACCGCATATGCCGCCGCCCCCAGCGCATGTGCACCCATGTGGCAGACCGCCGAAGCTTGACCGGCAGCTCTGGCCGCAGCAGCGGCCGCCGGTGATTTCACTTCACGCGCTGCGCTACCACCCCCGAACCGTTGGCGTATTTCCACTGCGGTATCCAGCTCTCCGCGGGCGAATGCCCGCGCTCGGGCAATGGCGGAGCGAGGACGGTCATCGCTGGGGCTTTCAGCTTCGAATAGCCAAAGTACGCGCTCGGCACATTCGGCGGCCCATTCAGCGACCAAACGCCGCTGGGATTCACTTAGCGTCTGCACCGAATTCGTCATCATCGCTACCCTGTGGTGCTTGGATTGGACGATATATGTCGCAGCTTACAAAAAGAACCAAAACGGGTCGAGATGGGTTAGGTATTTTCCGCCTACCAAGTCGCATTATGCGCGCGGGGCTGTCGTCGTGTAACACCCCAGCGTGGCCGGCTACATTGCCTTCACCGCCCCAGCCCTCGCTTGCGGCCGAAGCTCCAGTCGACACCACCGTCCTCGCGCGCGACGCCGGAGATATGGCGGCCGAGATGCTTCTCCATCGAGGGCGTCCAGGGCACGAGCTGGAAGCCGAGTCCGTCGTCTATCATCGCGAAGCGTCCCGAGGCGAGCGTCAGACGCTGGCGATAGGTCCCAGCCACATATTCGCCACTACTGGCGCGCTGGAACCACTGCCCGGTCTTCGCCGCCAATTTCTCTCCGAGCTTTTCCACCTCGCGCCGACGCAGCGTGTCGATAAGATTGCGGCTGAAGACGATGCGCCGACCCTGCCGCTCGGCAAAGCCTTCCCCGAGCAGATGGGCCGCCCGCCTGTCGAGGGCATTGCGCACCTCCGCGCCGAAGCCGCCTTCGGAGAGCGCGGCCGGCTCGCGCGCGATGTTCTGCCGGTCCAACCAAGTCGCCCCCGATGCGATCACCTGTCGTTCGATGTCGAGATCGGAGCGCACCGCGAGCGCGACCCGCCGCTGGCCACGGGAATCGTCATAGGCGCGCAATTCGACGATCGAGCCCGGCGTGCTGTCGCCGGCAGCATTGAGATCGGCGAGCTTGATGTGATGGCTGCGTCCATCAACGCCATCGACCACCGCATAGGCCGTGCCTTTGAGTTCGTCGTCGAGCCCGCGCTCGACCAGGCGGCCGACGATCGGCGTGTCGAGGCTTTCGGCCGCCAGCACATAGTCCGCCGATCTGCGCTCGATGCCGCGCTCGGTCAGGGCACGGTGCATGCGCTTGATGATGTCGCCGCGCTCGCCGAGCGCGCGCAGCGTCGCCTCGGCCCTTTCGCCGATCATCCATTGACCGGGGCCGACCTGCTCTGCGAGGCCAAGTGTTTCCAGCTTACGCAGGCGCCCGACCTTCAGCGCATGGAATTCATCGGGCTGTTCGCCCGGCTGCAGGGCGAGGTCGATGACGCCGGTCCGCCGGCCAACGCGCACAAGCTGACGGTCGAGCTGTGTCCAGCGCTCGGTCTCGATCTGGCTTTCGAGTGTCCGTCGGATATCGAGGTCGGTGCGGGGGCCAAGCTCCTGGGTGATGAGATGGCGCGCCCGGTCGCGCATGCCTTCCGTGATGTAGTCCCGCGAGATGACGAGGTCTTCGCCACCGTCGCGTACGCCGCGCACGATCAGATGGACATGCGGGTGCTCGGTGTTCCAGTGATCGACGGCGACCCAGTCGAGCTCGGTGCCGAGATCCTTTTCCATCTGGCCAACGAGGTCGCTGGTGAAGGATCGCAGGTCCGACATTTCCAGCGCATCATCAGGCGAAACGATGAATCGGAAATGATGCCGGTCATCCTCGCAACGCTCGGCAAAGGCGCTGCCATCCGCTTCCTCCTCTCCCGGCCCGAATAGCTGTGCCTTCTCCCCGTCGCGTGTGACGCCATCGCGGCGCAGATAATCGAGATGGGTGCCCAGCGGCACGGCACGGGCGGAATGGCGCACCACGCGCACCTTGATGACGGCGCCGCGCGAGCGCTCGGTGATGAGACGATTGGCCTGGATGCTGGCCCGCTGGCCATGGCCGAAGCGCGAGCGGTTGCCGGAGGTGATGCGCCCGGATCGCGACACGCCGCCGCCCGCCTTCTTCGCCGCCGCCAGCGCCTGGGCGATGAAGGGACGCGCCGCCTGGGCGCGAGTCGAACGGATGCGGCCAGGGCGGACGCGGAACTCGCGGTCATCGGCCATGGCGCCGTTCCGCAATGTGCGAAAAGCCCTGCAAAGCTGGGAAGTTGAGCGCTCTGCACACATTGCGGCGAGGTCGGACAATGTGCGGAACGCGCCAGAAAATCCAAACAAAACAACCGACCGACCGGCGCACAATGTGCGCCCTTTTATCCTGCCATCGGTCGGTTGTGATTCCTGCGGCTCCCCTTCGCGCACTCCATGACACGCCAGAGCCCGAGATCATGCGATAAGAGGTTAGATGCGTCATGGTTCACCCCCCGTGTCATCCTCCGCAATGAAGATGGTTTTGGGATGTGACTGATCCCCGGCATCGGGCTGCACCGGCACGGAAGCGGAGGTGCCGTCCGGGTGCTTGTCGGTGGCGCGGTGCGCGACCGTCCTGCGTTCAACTGGGCGCGGGACGAACAGCGGCGCCTCGCGCCAGTCGGGTGGCGGTGATGGCGCAGCCGGAGCGCCGGCTGACGGCACCGTTGCGCCCAGCGCCGGTGCAAGCAGATCGACATAGGCGCGGGTTTCGGCGGGCAACGGTCGGCCCGTCGCGAGATACTCATCATAGCGGTCGGGACCCGCATTGTATGCCGCGAGCATCGCCGGGATCGTGCCGTAACGGTCGTACATTTCGCGCAGATAGGCGGTGCCCGCCAGGATGTTGTCGCGCGGGTCGAAGGGATCGGAGCCGAGCCGATAGCGGGCGCGCAGATGGTCCCAGGTAGCCGGCATGACCTGCATCAACCCTTGAGCGCCGGCACGAGAGACCGCGCGCGTATTGCCAGCGCTTTCGGCACGCATGACGGCGACAATCCAGTGCTCGGGAATGCCGAACCGCTGCGCCGCCTCGGCAATATGCGCGGCAATGGGATCGCGGACTTCTTGTCGTCCGGTTGGCGTCGGCTGCGCAGATGCGCCGCTGGTATCGAACGCGGCGATGACCAGGCCGGAAAGGAGAAGGAGGACGATGCGGCCGCAGGGACCGCACCGCCGCAGTGCTGCTGACGGACCGATGAGCGGCATCGATCAGTCCTGCTCGTCGCGCTTCTTCGGACGCGTCCAGTGCAGGCCCCAGTCGCGTCCGTCCTCATCAGACTGGAACAGCCGGGCACGCACCGGAACCGCAAAGGCGGGATCGTCGAGGACGACGGAGATGAACGTGCCCGCGCGGTCGCCGGTATGTTTCCAGCCGGCACCGACTTCCGGGCCGGTCTCGTCGCCGAGATGAACGCGGTAGGCCGGTGCGTTCTCGCTGTCGGCATTCTCGGCCGCGACGAAAGTGAGCGCGCAGTCGAAGGACAGCGAGCGCATGCGTCCGCTGTAGCCGTCTGCTGTGCGGGTGAATTGTCCGATCTGGGGCATGATGAACTCCTGTTGGGATGCGGTGGGATTATTGGAAGGCGTACGGCATCACCGCGTCGGCGCACGCCAGACGAAGCGGCCATCGCCGTCTTCGTCGGTGTAGAGAGGGACGGCCCGGCCGATGACGGTCGTCGCCGGGAGCGGTCCGAAATACCGCCCGTCGAGGCTGTCGGGGACTTGCCAGTTCATGAGGAAGAGTTCGTTGTCAGCGACTGTGCGGCAGCCGCTCCAGACCGGCAGCGGGCGGTCCAGTTGATCACGGTCGCGGGCCTCGCCCATCGCGATTCCGTCGACCGTGATGGTGCGGCCAATCCGGCATATGCGCTGTCCCGGCAGCCCGAGGACGCGCTTCAGGATCGGCACGTCGCGGCCGATGTAGCCGCGCTCGACCATGAAGTCCTCGAGCGGCTCGGGCGGCATCACGGCGACCAGATCGGGGACGTCGAGATGCGCGGCGGGTTCGATGCGGTAGAGCCCGATCGGTGCGCTGGCCGACACATTCCAGACGAGCTTCAGCGATGTCGGAACGATGGCGGCCGCGGCGACGCCCATGACGGTGAAGTAGGTAAGCATCACGTAGCCGAAGCGGGTCATCGTTCGATCTCCCGCCGCTTGAGCCAGGCCTGGTGACGCTCCCGCGTGTAGGGACGCGGTTCCTGGCCGGCGCTCATCCGGTGCGCCACATGACGCCAGTGATCGGCTGCGACTTCGCAGGGATCGACGTCGGCGGCTTCCACTGCGTCGATGTGCTGGAGCACCTTCTCGACCTTCGGCCAGCCTTCGATCTTGAGCAGGATTTCCCCGCCGGGTCGCACGAAAGGCAGCGTCTGGTATGCGGCGCCGGGCTCGACGGGGCGCACGATGTCGATGCGCGAGATGACCGTGCCATAGTCGTTGGACGCCCAGCGCACAAAGGCGAAGATGGCGCCGGGACGGAAAGATACGACGCGCCTTCGGCGGTCGATGATCCGCTCGCCGGCCGCACGGCCGAAGCGAATCCAGTATTCGATCCTGCCCTCGATCCAGGTCAGTTCGATATGGGTGAGTGCGTCTGAAGTGTGGGCAGACGGCACCGGGCTGGCGCCGACACCGGAGGCCGTGGCGCCGGTCATGGGAGGTCTCCTTCGTCTTTGGGGAATTCGTGGGCGAGCAGGTCGCGCAGCATGTCGGCGACGGTGACGCCGCGCTGGAACGCGGCGATCTTGATGCGCCCGCGCAGTTCGGGCGTGATGTCGACGGTCAGGCGCGCGGTGAATCCGGAGGGCTTGCCGTCACGGGGTGCGGCATCGGCGGACCTGATCCATTGCTCGGGATCGCCCGGTCTCGCGGCGAAGGCGCGGCGGTTTGGACGGTCGCTCATGGAGCGAGCCTTCCGATCTCGGCCGCGAGCGCCGCCACTTCCCGCGCGGCGATGCTGTCTGCGTCGCACTCGCAAACGAGGCGGCCGGATTGAGCAGCCGAGGCGAAGATGACGCGCTGGCCGATCGTCGTGCGGAGCGCGGGCGGGTCCTGGTCGGCGAGCGCATCGCCGGTCTCGCGTGCGATGATGGTTCGTGCCGGACAGCGGTTGAGGACGAAGCGCACGGCGAGTTGCGGCCGGAATATCCGTGCCTCCTCGATCAGGCGCAGGATCTCCGCCGAGGCCCAGCCATCGAAGGGTGACGGCTGCACCGGAATGAGGATGACATCGGCGGCAAGCAGCGCCGAACGCATCAGTCCCGCGACACGCGGCGGACCGTCTATGACGACATGATCGGCAGTGCGGGCGAGCTCGGGGGCTTCGTGATGGAGCGTATCCCGCGCCAGGCCAATGACGCCGAAGCGTCGCGGCAGGCCCTCATGGCTGCGCCGTTCCGACCAGTCGAGCGCCGATCCCTGCGGGTCGGCATCGATCAGGGTGACAGTGGCCCCGCCTCGCGCCCATTCACCGGCGAGATGCAAGGCGAGCGTCGTCTTGCCGACACCGCCTTTCTGATTGAGGAGCGCCGCGATCATGACGCGCCTCTCTCGCCAGTACGGGCCGGATCGCTCTTGGAGACAGCGTCGTCATCGCGTTCAGAGAATGCCGTCTGGCGTCTGCGCTCTTCCTCTTTTCGGTGTGTCGGAGAGTGGTTTTCCCCAGAAGACGCGCTCCTACAAAAGTTAGATTCTTTGTTAGACTCTAAGTTAAGGGGTCGATTTTCGCTTTCTGCGGAAGAGGTTAGACGCGGCTTGGGTTCCTGATAGCACGATGGGTCGGTTCCCGATGGCACGATAGTCGGGGTTCCTGATAGCACGACGGCTTCCACAGCCTGTCCACAGGGCGCCGGCTCGAAGGCGAGCAGCGTGCGGCCGCCCGCCTCGATTTCGAGAAACAGGGAGTAGCCTGGCAGCGGCTGGCGCTGGATGATTGCGCGCAGTTCAAAGGAGAAACGCTTGAACGGCGAGAGGCTTCCGGATTTGACGTAGAGGTGCCGGAAGTCGAACCGCCAGCCGCGTTTCTGTCGGCCGCCATGCTTGCGCACGATCCGGTAGAGCCAGCGCTCGATCCCGCCCTTGAGGCCGAAATAGGCGCGGTCGATGGTGAGGACGAGCGCCTCGTCCAGCACCGCCTTGTAGAACCAATCCGGCACGATGAGTTCGATGCCATCCGGATTGCCGAACGCATCGGCGCGTTCGGTCCATTCGTTGATCCAGGAGAAGCGGTGCATGCGCCGACCGGTCGTACGACTGCTCGGCGGACCTTCACTTCGCCCGCGTGGATTGGACGGTGGCTGCCGCAGGGTGGTCGCGACAGTCGTCGATTGCAGCCGGTCGAGCGCGGCTCTCAGCCGGCGATAGTCGCGCGCACTGGTGCCACGTCCGACGAAGGTCAGGATTTCGTATGGGGTGGTTGCGATCAGGCGCGACGTGCGAAAGCCGTTGTCGCGCGCCTCGACGATCTGGCTGGCCACCCAGATCAGGATGTCCGCATCCCAGATCGTGGCCATGCCATGCTCTGGCACGGCTTCCACGCGGATGGCGATCTCGCCGGAACGGTATTCGATCGGCTCGACGCGGTGGGATTTGGACAGGGAGAAAAACGGATAGGCCATGAGGTCCTGCGTATCGCGCGGCGCGAGATCGCTCGGCAGAGCGCGGAACAGCTCAAGCTGCTCCCGTTCCGATCTGCGAGGCCGCGCCGTCATGGGAATAATCAGCGGTTTTCGGCAGACGACGGGTCGTCATGACGTTTGGCCGGAAGGACCGTGCCGGCGCCGGGGTCGGAGGTGGATTGCTTGGCGCCGCGTTCCGCCCAGGCCTGCAGGTCATCGACGGAGTAGACGACACGGCCACCGAGTTTGCGGTAGGCAGGACCGGTCCCGTAGGTGCGGTGCTTTTCGAGGGTTCGGGCGGAAAGGCTGAGAAAGCGCGCTGCTTCGGGCGTTCTCAGATAGCGCGGCGGAATGCCGGCGGTGGCTGCGGACATGATCGTGCCTCCGTGATCCTTGTTGGCGCCGCCGGATATCGGCGGGGCGTCAGGGTCACGGTGGCGGAGAAGGATGGGCGTGGGGGAGTGCGAAGATTCTAAAGAAAATTCGCACCCCGATG
Source organism: Parvibaculum sp. (assembly GCF_002684405.1). Taxonomy (GTDB): domain Bacteria; phylum Pseudomonadota; class Alphaproteobacteria; order Parvibaculales; family Parvibaculaceae; genus Parvibaculum. The sequence goes on from NZ_NYVD01000167.1 coordinate 11,905, forward strand.
GCCTCTAGTCTCAGGCGGGGCGGTGGCCGAGAAGGAGGCGGCGATAGCCGCCGGCGACTAGGTCAAAGCCGGCGGCGACGCGACGCATAACGGTGTCGCGCAAAGGAGTGGACTTCCAGGTGATGGCGTTGACTGGTGCGGCGCCGAAGACGGCTTCGGCGATTTCCTGATAGGTGGCGCCTGCTTGGCGTGCGTCGATTGCGCGGAGGCTTTCGATGAGGCGTTGCCTGCGTTGCGGCGTCAATCGCCTGTCAGGCAATCTCCGGTGATAGAGGACAGCATCGCGAAACCGAACAATCGCATCGACTCGGTCCTGCATGAACTGGTCGATGAGCGTAACTGCCGCGACCGGTCCGTCGGGTACTCTGCCGTCGAGGCAGATTGCCACGAAGTGATCGGTGTCAATCACGAAGTGAATATAGAGGCCTTCATCCGATGGTCGGGCATCGGCCGGAACGACCTTGAAGTTCACGGTTGTCATGTTTGGCCCCTGCTGAGGGGCGAAGATCAGGACGCTCGGATCGACAGCAGGGCTCCAGAAGATGTCTGCATTTGGAGCGGACAAGTACGGCGCTATCGGGAAAGCGCAACCCCCAGTGCGCCGTCAGCGCTGTCGCGGCGTGATAGTCCGCCGGATCGGAAGCCGAGACTTCCCTTTCATATTCGGGATTGCGCCTGAGAAATTCCCAGGCGAGTTCGGAAGGGTTCAGACCGTTCAGATATCGATAGTCCGTCGGGTCGCGCCAGTTTGTTTCCGCCACCATGCCGATTTCCTCCCCGACTCTACGCGGTGGTTCGCAGGTCGTTGGAAGATCGCGTTAAAATTGAAACTTGGATAGCCGGGCAACCGACATATGGAGATGCGTTTTGCGCATCACCTGTCAGTGATAGGCGGATCGAAGAAGATCGCGGTAGCCGTTCTCCGTCATCCAATGCGCGCGGTCGAGATGTGTCTGGTGAACGTGTTGAGCTCGCTCGGGCTGCACGTCTGGATCGAGCCCAAAAATAATGCGGACAGCTTCTGCCCAATGCGCGGCATCGGCCTCCGCATCGAGCAAACGAAGATAGGTCGCGAAATGCGCACGATCGTATTCGGTCAGGTTTTCGCTATGCGGCGGCTCGTCCAGAAAGTCAGCTTGCCCCATCTGTCCCCCAGTCTCTTGGCGCGAGGCCTCGGTGCATATGGTTAACGCAATTTGCCGAAATTTGTAGAGGCGCGCCGAAATATCGCTGCGAAAGGTGTGGCGCATTGCGCCTGACACCTCCGTCGTCAGGCCAGCGCTTCTGGCTTGGTAGGGTTCGCGGCATCGACAATCATCACTCCTTCTCCTCGGTCAGAAGACAGGAAGACGATGCCTGCTGCTTCCAGCGCCCGGCGAATCTGGTCGCATGTGCTCTCATGCACCTTGAGTCCGTTAACAGACTCGAGGCGCTTGAGCGCGGTCAGCGAAACCAGGGCCTTCTCTGCGAGCATCTCTTGTGTCCAACCGAGCAATGCGCGCGCGGCCCGTGCCTGTCGGGCGGTGATCATGCATGATCACCTCCTACAGACCTCGGCATTCACGCCACTAAAACGACTATAATAGTCGCCTTTTGCAAATTTGAAAGCAGAAAAACCGTTTTGAATCGGGCAATCTGTGGTTGGCGGTGCAACTGATTCGGTCGGCGATAGAAGAGGTCCCGCCCGGGCTTGCCGGGCGGGAACCTGTCTGGCTTCACTCGCCGTTGCGGCGGGTGGGGCGGGACCAGATGAGGCTGTAACCGCCGTCCTCGTCGTCGAAGAGGTTGGCGTAGATCGGAGCGGTGAAGCTCGGATCGTCGAGCTTGAGGCCGAGATAGTCGCGGCCTTCACCCGACTGCTTGGACCAGGCTGCCCCGATTTCGGCGCGGCCCACCAGGACGCGGTGGCTGGGAGCGTTCTCGCTGGTCTGGTTGGTTTCGGGGACGATGCGGACATTCTTGGCCTGCACGTTGAGGGTGACGATTTCGCCGGTGAATTCGTTGCCGGACTTCTTGAAGGTGCCGATGGTTGCCATGGTAGTTCTCCTTGATCACTGGTTTCGAGCCCGCACCATGCGGCCTCGATGGCGATCGGAGGGGCCGGAGGCGATCGACGGCGCATCGCTTGCGACCGCAGCGTCAGCGGAGGAGGGCGATCCGGCGGGTTTCTTGCCTCGCGAGGAATGACGGCGCAGCCGGCAGGGGAAGAAACTTGACGGGCGTCATTGCGCCATAGGCGATCGAGGCGCAGCCGGTCTTCGGCCAGATCAGCCCATTGAAGAGGCCGTTTGGAGCGGTCGGCTCACTGGGATCGTTCAAGGAGGGAATGGCAGCTCTGAGTGCCCCGGTTTGTGTCCGGCGAAGCAACGGAAGTCGTCTTTAGCGCTGCAGGCCAGTCCGCTGCATATCCAGCAATGCCACCTGATGCGGAAGCAAGCCAATCTGCGTCCGGTACCGGTTGCGCTGTTCGGGGTAGACTACGCCATGCCGTCCGGGCGTGCCGGTTCTCGACTGAAATCGTCGATGCGTCCCACACCGCGTCTCCGCTTCGCTCAGCCTTCGACACGGACGCGGCACAAGACCTCAGCCCCTGTCCCGGCTTCGCCTGCAATGGCATTCAGATGCTGGCAGGCGTCTGTCCGGTAGGCCCGGGCGGGGCCATTGAGGTCAGGCGCACGAACGCCGTGATGCCGACCGCCACCGCGCCGATCACGGAGAAGACGGTCTGCCAGGTCTCCGACGGCATGAGATGTTTGACGATGCCGTGGGTGGCGTGAAAGCCCGCAACGGCGGCAGGTGCGACGAAAGCGAGCGCTACGGCGAGTTTCAACCACATTGGCCGGGCGAACAGGATGAGGAACTGCGCAAGGCCGAACACAAGGCCCGCGCCGACAAGACCGACAAGGACGCTGCCCGGCAGGCCCGCGCCGGTCTGATAGGCCCACATTCCTGCCGCCACTCCGCCGAGCGCCGGCAAAGCGTAGATGGCGAGCGTGAACAGCAACCAGCAGAGGACTGCAATTGCAGTGATGGATCCGAGAATTGCAATAATCATGGTGGCATCTCCGTAAGATGAGGTTCGAACGGTTGCGCCTCCACCACCACCTCGGCGCACGTCACAACTTTACCATACCAAGGGTTGAACCGCGAGCGGGTCGGGTCGCTACGAGCCCGAGAGTGACTAGCGCTACCAAGCACAAAGCGATCCCATATTTTTTCTTTACATCATTTCATCCCTGTGGCTGGCTCGCTGGAAATCTCGAAAGGTGTTCTCATGGATTTTCAGATCTGGCTTGCGTTTGTTGCAGCCTCCATCGCGCTCTTGCTCATTCCAGGACCCACCGTTCTACTGGTCCTCAGCTATGCGATCAGCCAAGGAAAACGGGTGGCGTTAGCGACTGTCGGTGGCGTGGCGTTGGGTGACCTTATCGCAATGTCAGCTTCCCTTGCTGGCTTGGGGGCATTGGTTCTTGCGTCGGCCACTCTGTTTACGGCCCTGAAGTGGGTCGGCGCGGTGTATCTGATTTATCTCGGGATCAAACTTTTCCGAAGTGCATCAACGGCTTCGCTTGACGAATTGGAGAAAGTCACGGAATCGAACACATTAAGCGTGTTCGGACACGCCGCGGCCGTGACAGCACTCAATCCCAAGTCGATCGTGTTCTTCATCGCGTTCGTTCCTCAGTTTGTGGTCGTTGATCTTCCGCTTATCCCGCAGTTCGCAATTCTGGTTGTCACATTCGTCGGACTGGCCGCGATCAACGCACTTGTCTATGCGCTATTGGCTGACAAGTTACGGACGAAAATTGCTCGCCCATCGGTTTTGGCCTGGTTCTCCCGGCTGGGCGGAAGCGCCCTGATAGCAATGGGCGTAGCGACAGCAGCATTCAAGCGTTCGCAGTAACCCAAACTGAAGGTCAGATCCGTCCCGTAAGGCCACTATTTGTGGCGGTTCATTCGAACCGCCAGACCGGAATGCCGAGCTTCCTGGCCTTGTCGGCGAGGTTCTCCTGAATGCCGGTGCCGGGGAACACCATGACCCCGATCGGAAGGACATCGAGCATTTGGTCATTGCGCTTGAAGGGTGCTGCGCGACCGTGCTTCGTCCAGTCCGGTGCGAAGCCGATCTGGGTGACGTTGCGATGATCGGCCCACCGGGCGGCAATCTTCTCGGCGCCTTTGGGCGATTTGCCATGCATCAGCACCATGTCCGGATGCTTGGCGTAAACCTGATCGAGCTTGTCCCAGATCAGCTTGTGATCGTTGTAGTCGGCGCCTCCGGAGACGGCGACCTTTGGACCTGCGGGCAACAGCACCTCGCGGTTGGCGCGTTTGCGTTCGGAGATGAAGTCCCGACTGTCGATCATCGCCGATGTCAGGGCGCGATGATTCACCTGCGAGCCGGTGCGCGATGACCAGGGTGATCCGGTGGTGCGGAGATAGTGCTCGGCGGCGCTGTCGCGGAATACTTCCAGGCTGTCGCGGCGTTCGATGAGGCCTTGTCCGGTCTCGATGAGCCGTTCGAGCTCGACCGCCTTGATTTCGGAGCCGTCCTGTTCGCGCTGTCCGCGCTTCTGGGCCTGCTCGTTGTCGTCGAGTTTGCGTTCGAGCCGGTCGGCAGCGCGGTGGAACATGTTGACGGTCGACCAGAGGAGGTCATCAAGTTCGCCATCGAGAGCCGTGTCGGCCATGGTGGCGATGAGGGCGTCGAAGATGTCGGAGACTGCGCCGGCGATGACGTTGTCCTCCGGGACGAGGCGTGGATCCGGGCCGTGCCCGTCGTGACGGTAGCCGTGGAGTTCCAGTTCGTTCAGCGCGTGCTCGGTTGGCGAGGATTCGTGATGGGGTTCGAAGGTGTCGTCGTCGAGTGTCATCGGGTGGCTCCCTTTGTCGGTTGGCCGCGCCCGCCGCGGCCTTCATGGCGCCGAAAGACGGCGGGCGGGCCGGGCCTGCATCCTGGAGCGGCAGCGCAAGGACCGGAGCGGCAGCGGAGGATGGCGGAGGCCGGCGATTTTGTTTCGCGATGGAAAGGCCCGCAGGGCCGCCGGAAAATCGTTGGCCGTAGCCATTGCCGGACCGGGCCGCCTGCTGTCCGGTCGCCCTCTGAAGAAGGCCGGGGCGCGGCCCTCTCCGGCATTCACGGGGAGGCGTTGACGAAGGCTGCGACGTCACCGCCATATCCCGCACCGCTGCCCCGTTCAGGCGGACAGAACGGACTCCATGAACCTGGCGACATCCTGCGGGGCGAGTTGGACCCGGATCGAGGCCCGGAAGGCGTCGATTTCCCGTAGGCGCAGATCCTCGTTGAGATCGCCCAGCATCGGCGAGAGTGGCAGCGCCTCTATGCCGAGCGCATCGGCTCGTTCAACCAGCGTATCCCGCGCGCCGTCGCCAGCCGGGTCGTCGTCGCGGACGATATAGAGCCGACGCAGTGTGTCCGGGAACAAGATGGCGGCGAGATGGGCTGCGGAGAGCGCGGCTGCCATCGGCATCTCGGGCAGTACGCATCGCAGCGACAGCATGGTCTCGATCCCTTCGCCCGCCGCCATGACCTCCCCCGCAACACCGAACCGGACGGCATGGCCGAGCAGGTCGCCCATTGCGCGTCGTGGCGTCTCGATCGGAGCTTTGCCGAGCGTCGCCTCGCTGAAGCCGTTCGGGTCGAGCCAGGTGCGATGCGCGCCGGTCTGGTGACCGTCGAGATCAGTGACCGATGCGATCAGGGCCGGCCAGTTCTCTGTCTGGCTATGCTCGTCGGGCCGGTAATAGCAGCGCGGATGAAACCGCAGCGACCCGGTTCCGTGCAATGCCGTAATGCCGCGTCTACGGAAATACGATTCCGCGGGTGTGCGCGTAATCGGCTGCGCCATCGAGAACAGTCGCTTGGCCGCCAGTGGCGAACCTGTTGGCGCGGGCGATTTGCGTCCGGGTGATGATGCGGGCTCCGGTGCGGGATACGGCAGGCTGAGGAACCGCCGCGCCTCGTCGGCGACGTCCCTGAACTCGACAAGACCGCAGCTTTCACGGATCACATCGAGCAAGTCACCGTGTTCACCCGTCGCTGCGTCGGTCCATTTGCCCGCCGCGCCCTTGCCGGACTCGGGGCCTGTCAGGCGCACGAACATCGAGCGCCCCTTTGTGTTGCGCACGTCGCCCACCATCCAGTAGCGGCCCTCGCGCCGCCCGCTGGAAAGATATTCGCGGCACACGGCCTCGGCCCGCCGACCGAGACGATGTGCAAGATCGGATGCGTCGCGGGTCATCATGCTGCCTCCCGCTCGGCGATGCGCTCGACCGGAAACCGCTCCAGCAGCTTGGCGAGGACCGCAGCGCCGGACGCGTCGGTCGGGACGAACAGCCGGAACTTCCACGAGATGATCTCGCCGAAGAGGCCATAGGCCTTGAGGCGGTCGCGCATCGTGTCGGTGAAGCCGGTAAGCTCGATACGGTTCGCGCCCATGACGCGGGCGCGGCGAAGTTGCAGGCCCTCGGAGAGATCGAGGACCGTGCGGCCGTCGGTGAGCGCAGCGATGGCGTCGTTCGCCGAAAGGCTGGCGGCGCCCGTCGTCGCCGCGTTCGCGGCCCAGGTTGGTGAGACCTTGCGGCCGATGATCCGCTCGCCATCATCGGTCTGCAGCCGGTAGACCCGCGTCGATTCATTGGGCAGGCGCTTCCATATCGGCAGCAACAGTCCGGAAACTATATGCACGATGCTGTCGGTAAACTCCGGGACCGCCGCCACCTCGGTGTCCCAGATGCGCGCAAACGTTTCGCGGTCGGTTTCGACCCAGTGCGTGTCGCCCATCATTGCGACGGGCACCTTGGTGGACTCCATCGGCCGGATCAGGCGCACCCGGCGTTCGACGACACCGTCGTCGTCGATCACGCTGGTGGTCGGAACGCGCACGGCGGCCCGGCCCGATCGCTCGTTGACCAGCAGGGCCGCACGCGGATCGGCGAGATGGTCGAGCGCCTCGTCGAGCGTGACGGGATGGTTGCGCTCCCGCTGCGCGACGGTGAGCAGCGTAGTCTCCGCGCCGGTGGCTGGATGCGTGTGGATTACCTGCCGGTCGGTGACCGTGAACTGCTCGCCCCTCAGCGTTTCCAGCCCGACATCATATGTGCCGCTGGCGATGGCACCCTCGATCCGGGCGGTGAGGATCTGCTCGAAATGCGCGAACAGGATGTTCTGCAGATCGATGGTGAGCGCCAGAAGCCGGTTGAGAAAGGTGGTGATCGGCGGCAGGTCATCCTTGATGCCGGTGTCGTCCACGATCTTCAGCCCCGTGGACGTTTCGAAGGTCTGAAGCGGGCAGCCTGCGACCTTGCCGCCGACGATCATCAGATAGAGCCGGCGCAGCGCGTCGCGTGCATAGGCGCTTTCGAGATTGTCCTCGGCGCGGAACAGGCCCTGGCCGCCGGTCTGGCGCTGGCCGCGGGTGATCGCGCCCAAAGTATCGAGCCTGCGGGCGATGGTGGAGAGGAAGCGCTTCTCCGCCTTCACATCCGTGGCGACCGGACGGAACAGCGGAGGCTGCGCCTGATTGGTGCGGTTGGTGCGCCCGAGGCCCTGGATCGCGGCGTCCGCCTTCCAGCCCGGTTCCAGCAGATAGTGGACGCGCAGCCGCTGGTTCTTCGCCGCAAAGTCGGCATGATAGGAGCGCCCTGTGCCCCCGGCGTCCGAGAAGACAAGGATACGCTTGGCGTCATCCATGAAGGCCTGGGTTTCGGCGAGGTTTGCCGAGATCGCGCGGCCTTCTACGGCGAGGCGATCAGCGGTGGCGCCGGCACCGGGCTTGCGGACGATGCGGCGCGAACGGCCCGTGACTTCGGCGACCATGTCGGTGCCGAAGCGATGGATGATCTGGTCGAGCGCGCCGGGGACCGGCGGCAGCGAGGCGAGCTTCTCGATCAGCCTGTCGCGCCTTGCGACGGCCTCGCGGCTTTCGACGGGCTGGCCATCGCGAGTTACCGGGCGGGAACACAGATTGCCCTCGGAGTCGGTGAAGGGCTCGTAGAGCTGCACAGGGAAGGAATGGGCCAGGTAGTCGAGCACATATTCGCGCGGCGTGATGTCGACCTGGACGTCGTTCCAGTCCTCGGTCGGAATCTCGGCCAAACGACGTTCCATCAGGGCTTCCCCGGTCGAGACGATCTGGATGACGGCGGCATGGCCCGCTTCGAGATCGGCGTCGATGGCGCGGATCAGCGAAGGCGTCTTCATCGCCGTGATGAGGTGGTTGAAGAAGCGCTGCTTGGCGCTTTCGAAGGCCGAGCGGGCGGCCGATTTGGCCTGCCGGTTGAGCGTACCTTCGCTGCCCGTGACGTTGGTCGCCTGCATGGCGGCATCGAGATTGTTGTGAATGATGGCGAAGGCGCCCGCATAGGCGTCGTAGATGCGCCGCTGCTCGTCGGTGAGCTGGTGCTCGACCAACTCGTATTCGACCCCTTCATAGGACAGCGAGCGGGCCTGGTAGAGGCCGAGCGCCTTGAGGTCGCGCGCCAGCACCTCCATGGCTGCGACCCCGCCATCCTCAATCGCCTCGACGAACTCGGCGCGGGTGGCGAAGGGGAAATCCTCGCCACCCCAGAGACCAAGCCGCTGGGCATAGGCGAGATTGTGGACCGTCGTGGCGCCGGTCGCCGAGACGTAGACGACGCGTGCGTTGGCGAGCGCGTGCTGCAGGCGCAGTCCCGCGCGGCCCTGCTGCGAGGCGGCCTGGTCGCCACGTTCGCCCTTCGATCCGGCGGCGTTCTGCATGGCGTGGCTTTCGTCGAAAATGATCACTCCATCGAAATCCTCTCCCAACCAATCGACGATCTGCCGGACACGCGAAACCTTGGATCCGCGCTCGTCGGAGCGCAGCGTGGCATAGGTGGTGAATAGGATGCCCTGCCGCAGGCGGATGGGCGTGCCCTGGCGAAAACGCGGCAGGGGCGTAACGAGGAGTCGTTCCTGGCCGAGCGCCGACCAGTCGCGCTGCGCATCCTCGAGCAGCTTGTCGGATTTGGAGACCCAGACGGCGCGGCGACGGCCCTTGAGCCAGTTGTCGAGCAGAATGCCAGCGACCTGGCGGCCCTTGCCCGCGCCGGTGCCGTCGCCGAGGAACCAGCCACGCCGGAAGCGGACAGCCTCGGCGGCGTCCTCCGCCGCGGCAGTGACCACATCGCAGGTCTCGTCGACGGTCCATGCGCCGGCGAGATGCTGGGCATGGGCTTCGCCGGCATAGATCACGCTTTCGAGCTGGGCGTCGGAGAGAGTGCCGTCGGCCACGAGCGCTGCTGGCAGATGCGGGCGATAGTTCGGTGTCGGCGGCGCCACCGAGGCCATGGCGGCCGATTGCACAAGTCGGGTCGGATGCGTCTGAGAGCCGGGAATGCGGATCGACTGAAGCGCGTATTCCTCGTAGATCGCATCGGTGAGTTGCCCGCCCTGCGGCGGAGTCCAGTCGACCGTCTCATAGGTGAGCTCTTCGCCTGTCGGCTCGGCGATAGACGATGCGGTGCTGATACCACCGTAGGCGCAGGGCGCCGCTGCGGTCGAGCGCGCCTGGTTGACCGGCTGTTGGGAGATCGCCGGCAAGGAAGCCGGTGCGCGGGGCGGCATGTCCGCCTCGATCCAGCCAAGCAGCGTCGCGACATCAGGCGCGATGCCCCGCGATGCCGGAAACGCGGTGGGATCATCGGCCGCGATCTTGTCGACCACCGTCAGCCGCGTGTCGATGGCGGTGCCATGGCGCGCATAGACCGCACCGTCGATCGCAGCGGTGAAGACGACGCGCCCATGCTCCTGCAATCGCATGAAGGCGTCCCGCCATTTCGGGATCTCGGGTGCGAAGCTGGCGCCGGTGATGGCAACGAGACGTCCGCCGGGCGCCAGGCGCGCCAACGCCGAGGTGACATGACGATAGGCGGCGTCGGCCATGCGCCCGGAGACATTGGCCATCACCGAGAATGGCGGG
>NZ_NYVD01000168.1 GCF_002684405.1 Parvibaculum sp.
CAGACCAGAACGCCGGTTGCGCCCATCGCGGGCACGCCGAGCGCCATGAGCCCGAGCACAAGGCCGAGCGTCGCCGCGCCCTGACCGGTGTGCAACATGTAGATGGTTTCCGAGATGCGCTCCCAGCCGCTCAGGTCGGCCCAGCCAAGGAGTGCACCGGTGCCCTGATCGAGGTCCCCGGTTCCCCGATCCGTCTTCAGCGTAAGTACGTCCGTCGCATCGCCAGGATAGGGAAAGCTCAGCGCGCGCAGCTCGGCGACGGGCGTCTGCCTCAGGGCTGGCATCTGATCCAGAGCGAACCCCATCTCGCCGCTCACCTCGGCCGACATGGCGGGCACCGCGCCGCCGTCGGGGAGCAGATCGAAGGTTGAGGCCGTCATCCACAGGGCGGTCGTAGAGGACAGGACGAGGCCGATCACGGCGATGCGGGCGATCTCGACATGCAGCCGGCCGGCTAGCGGCCCGCGCAAGGGGGCGAACCAGTTCCGCCCGCCGCCCGCCCGCCGCGCGACCAGCGCCGCGCCCGAAAGCGAGAGGACCAGCATCGCCGCCGCCCCCGTGGCCATGGCGATGCGCCCGCCATCCCCGAGGAACAGCGAACGGTGCAGGTTCGTCAGCCAGCGTTCGACCTGGTTGGGGTCGGCCGAGGCCACGCCCTTGCCCGTTGCCGGGTCAATGACAGCCGCACCCGGTTCGCCCTGATCGAACCAGTAGGCGGTGATCCGGCCTGAGGGCGACCGGCGGATCTGCTCGACGCCAGGATAGGCCGTCTGGATGCGGTCTGCGAGGATGGCGACCGTCAGGCCGGCCTCCGCCTGCGGCGTGGCGATGCGCTCGGCCGCAGGGAAGACCGACAGCGCCGCGCCGCTCAGGGCGAGGATGGTGACGAGCGCGAGGGCCAGAAGGCCCGGCCAGCGATGGAGTGCACGGATCATAGCCTCCGCTCCTCACATGTCGTAGTTGAAGCTGGCGATGTAGCGGCGTCCGTTCACAGGCGTGCCCGCGCCAGCGGTCGTGAGCGGGACGGCCACCTCGTTGGGGCTGTCCCGCATGTCCTCGACGGCCGCGTCGATATGGAGCGTGTAGCCCGCATCGAACAGCGCATCGGCAAGGTCGAGCGTGATCTCCAGTTTACGCCCCGCGCCGACGCTGGCGCCGGTGATGCCGTTCACCTGCGCGGTGTCACCGCCGGTGGCGCGGTACCAGTCGCTCAGATGCTTGTAGTATTTGGACTTGTCGCCGGCCATCCAGAGACTGCCGACATAGGCGTCCGAGGCATCGGTGACGTAGAATGCCAGATAGGCCCCGTCACCACCGTAATTGTTGAGGGTCGTGGTAAGCGTCACGGGCCGCGCCATGGCGACGCCGGGAAGCGTCAGCGCGGTGGTGAGCGCGAGCGTTGCAAGAAACGATTTCATCGGATGGATCCTTGTTCGGAGAGGTGCTGCGGAGCGGCTCAGTTCATCTGGACCCGCGGAGGAGCTCCGTTTCCGAAGAGACCGTTCTTCGGCGGTGCCACCGAACCTGACGGTGCGGGATTGCTTGCGCCGCCACGTTCGTCGTCGTCCTCGTGGTCGATCACCACGATCTGCAGCGTTGCCGGATCGAGCTTGACCTCGATCTTGCGGCCATCGCCGTCGCGGCCCTCGATCTCATAGCAACCATCGTCAACCTCGAAATCGTGCACGGTCCAGCCAGTGTCCCGCGCCACCTGCAGCGCGGCCTCGCGCGGCTGCCATTGGCTGCGGGGCACGGCGCAATCGTTGTCGTCTGCGAGCGCCGCGCCCGCGGGCAGAAGCGCTGCAAAGGCAAAGGCAAATACGGTCAGTGTCTTGTTCATGGCAGGGTTTCCTTTCGTCTGCTGAGACCAATCTGCAGAGCCAAGCTGAGGGCTTCCTGACGGCGGAGCGATTCCCGCTTCAGCTTTCCGTCAGGAAGAAAAAGGCCCCGCCGGTGAGAGCGAGGCTCGTTTGCAGCGCGCCCTGCGCGCTCGTGTCAGTCACTATCGCCTCCTTACGATCCCGAAGCGGGGCGATCGTCGTCGTCCTCGTACTCCAACTCGATCACCTGAAGCGTGGCCGGGTGGACGGTTGCTTCGATCCGGCGCCCCTCCGCGTCGCGGCCATCGACTTCATAGCAGCCATCGTCGATCTTGATACGGCGCACCGTCCAGCCGTTCTCCTCGGCCAGCCGGACGACGGCATCGCGCGGCTGCCAGTCAGCCATCGGCACCAGGCACTCGTCATCGGCCAGCACGACGCCGGCCGGAAAAACCGCGAGAAAGCAGAGAATTGTCAATGTCTTCTTCATGAGCCAAACTTCCCGCTGGGGTCATCCTGATGCAAGTCATGCGCGGCGAAGCTGACGGCAGCCTGACGAGGCGGGCCGGCCCTCTTCAGGTTCGCGTCAGCCTGACGGGTCATGGAGGGTCACCGGGAAAGACGAGGACGACCATGCGTATCCTGCTGATCGAGGACGACACGGTTCTGGGCGCCGCTGTACGCGACCAGCTTGCCGCCGATGGGCACTCGGTGGACTGGGTCACGCGCCTCGACGCAGCGGACGATGCGGTAAAAGCCACATCCTATGACCTGATCCTGCTCGATCTTATGCTGCCGGACGGGCGCGGCATCGGGCTCCTGAAGAGCCTGCGTACAAGGGGCGACGTGACGCCCGTTATCATCCTGACAGCGCTCGACCAGGTGTCAGACAGGATCGAGGGGCTGAATGCGGGCGCCGACGACTACCTCGTGAAGCCTTTCGACCTTTCCGAACTCTCGGCCCGGATCGGCTCGGTCGCCCGGCGCTATTCGGGCAACCCGAACCCCATCATCACCCATGGCCCGCTCGAGATCGACCTGGCGGCGCGGAGCGTTCGCCGCGACGGCAAGCCCGTTCAGCTTACGGCGCGGGAATGGGCGCTGCTCGAAGCCTTCCTCGCGCGCCCGGGGCAGCTTCTGTCCAAGGCGCAACTGGAAGAGAAGCTCTACGCCTTCGACGCCGAGGTCGAAAGCAACACCATCGAGGTCCATGTCAGCCGCCTGCGCAAGAAACTCGGGAACGCCGTCATCGAGACCGAGCGCGGCATGGGCTACAGGCTGGCCAGACCATGAGACGGCCGTACAGTCTTCAGGCAAGACTTGTCCTGTCGGCCGGCCTCGTGCTGACGGTCCTGTGGCTGCTGACCGCAACGGTCACGAGCGTGATCATCCGCGCGGATATGAACGAGGTCTTCGACAGCGCATTGCGCGAGACCGCCGAGCGCATCCTGCCCGTCGCCGTGACCGAGATTGTCGGGCGTGAACAGTCGGGGACAACGCAACGGCTCGCGCCGATACGGGCGCATGACGAGTTACTCACCTATATCGTGCGCGATGCCGAAGGCCGCATCCTGCAACAATCGCATTCAGCAGACCCGGCCATCTTCCCACCGTATGAGGGCCCGGGATTCAGTCAGACCGCCACTCACCGGCTCTACAGCGACGCGGCGCTTCAGGGGACGATCAGAATAACCGTCGCAGAAGCGCTTGCACATCGCATGGCGGTCGCGCGGGAGATCCAGCTCGGCCTCGGGCTGCCGCTATTGATCCTGTTGCCCGTTGCGCTGGCGGCGATCATACTGGCCATTCGCTTCAGCCTCGATCCATTGCGCCGGTTCCGCGCAAGACTGGAGTCGCGCGGCACCCATGACCTTTCCGAGATTCCTGCGGACGATTTACCGGCAGAAATCGGACCACTGACCGCGACCCTGAACAGCCTGTTGACCCGCCTACGCGAGGCCTTTGAGGCCGAGCGCAGCTTCGCGGCCAATGCCGCGCATGAGCTGCGCACGCCGCTGGCAGGCGCCATCGCCCAGGCACAGCGGCTTCGGGCGGAAACACGCGACTCGGGTGTCGAAGCTCAGGCTTTGGAAATTGAAGTCACGCTCAAGCGGCTGACACAACTCTCCGAGCGCCTCATACAGCTTGCCCGTGCAGAAGGCGGACGCCTTCGCCTGGACAGAAGCGCAGACCTGAGAGATGTCGCGCGCGTCATGGTGAAGGACCTCGACCGCGCGGGCACACCGGGGCGCATCGCGTTGACGCTTCCGGAGGCGCCGGTCATGTCGGACCTCGACCCTGATGCCTTCGGAATCCTGTGTCGAAATCTCATGGAGAATGCTCTGCGTCATGGAGCGGAGAACGCTCCGGTCGATGTGACCCTTACTTCGGATGGGCAGTTGATCGTCGCGAATGACGGTCCCGTCCTGCCGCGTGACACTCTGGAGCGCCTGACCGCTCGCTTCGAGCGGGCGGGCGCAAGCGCTGATGGTAGCGGGCTGGGCCTTGCCATCGTCGCGGCCATAGCGGATCGGATCGGAAGCGCGCTCGTCCTGGAGTCGCCGCGCCCGGGTGCGTCATCAGGATTTCAGGCGACCATCAGATTACCAACAGACGCTTCTCGCCCCGAAGAAACCAAAATGATAGAGTAAAATTACTTGGATACAGGCAATAAATCTTTCAGAAAATAAGTAAAATAACTCTAGAACTTAAAGATAGCACTCAGACCTGGACGGGCTTTGGATCATTATATTTTTGTCTACTTCAATATTGATTCAGCAAAAATGCTCTGAAAACGGTCGACAAAATGACTTCATTGCAGCCGGACAAACGACTGCCAGTAGCCAAAAGCGATGCTCCCTCTGCCTGGAGGGTAAAAGTCGGCAGCATAACAAAACCCAGCTTTCATCCAGTCAAACTGACGAAGCCTCGAGCTTCAATCACCAGAAGCATGTGTGGACGGCGCGAGAGCTGTTGTCTGGGCAGCAAAAAGGCCAGTTGATTCTCGCCGACAAGGCCTACGACGCCGACTGGATCAGGCGGCAAATCGAGGATCAGGGCGCCACGTCCAATATCCTCGCCAAAGCAAACCGAAAATGGAAGCCCTGCTTTTCGCCCAGGCTCTACCGGGAACGAAACCTCGTCGAGAGGTTCTTCAACAAGCTCAAGTTCTTCCGCCGCATCGCCACCAGATACGACAAGCTCGGATCGACCTTCATGGCCATGATCAAGCTCGCTTCAATACGCATCTGGCTACGCGCTTATGAGTCTAAGGCCTAAAATTCCCAGCCCGGCTCGGGAATGGCCCGATATGCCTTTGTCAGCGCATCCGACCAGGACTGACGCAACCCGCGGAAATACTCATCATCTTCGGAAATCCGCCGTGTCATCGCCACTTTCAGCGCATCCCGCCGATAGACCATCAGATCGATCGGCATACCGACGGACAGGTTGGAGCGCATGGTCGAATCCATGGAAATCAACGCAAGTTTCAACCCGTCATCGAGCGGCGTATCGTAATGTAGCGCGCGGTCGATGATCGGCTTGCCGTACTTGTGCTCGCCGATCTGCAGGAAGGGCGTGTCTTCCGTCGCCTCGATATAATTGCCGGCAGAATAGACCTGAAAAAGCCGCATCTCGCCCTGGCCGACCTGGCCCGCCAACAATATCGACACGCTGAAATCGCCGGCCTGCGCTTCGAGCGACGGACCGTCGGTCCGGTACACTTCCCGCACCGCCTGCCCCATCAGCTGCGCCGCACGCACCATGGACGGTACGGTGTGAAGCGTCATCGGCTCCTCGCCCGGGCGAGGGGCGATACCCTGCTCAAGCGCGATATTCACCGCCGCCTGGCTGACCGCCAGATTGCCTGCCGTCATGATGCTGATCACGCGCTCGCCCGGATGTTCGATCACGGTGAGCTTGCGGAAGGTGGAAATATTGTCGACGCCGGCATTGGTGCGCGTGTCGGCCAGCATCACCAGCCCTTCCTTAAGGCGCAGCGCCACGCAATAGGTCATTTTCTGTCTCCGGATGTCCGCCTATTGCTGGATGACCTTGTCATCCACGACAAGGCGCACTTCCAGCGTTTCGTTCCCGCCGCCGCGCCGAACGCCCCGCACCGGGGCCGCCTCGAAATAGTCGAGGCCGGAGGCCACGCGGATATGGGCATCGGTCGGGCAGAGCCGGTTGGCAACATCGAATCCAACCCAGCCAAGCCCATCAATATAGGCTTCAGCCCATGCATGGCTAGCCTCGTATGCCTCCCCCTCGCCACCCCAGAGATAGCCGCTGACATAGCGCGCAGGCACCCCCAGAACCCGCGCGGCCGAAATAAACACATGCGCATGGTCCTGGCAGACGCCATTGCCCGCCGCCAAGGCCTCGCCCGCCTTGGTCGTTACATCCGTCAAGCCGGTCTGGTAGTCGATGGCATCCCGCACGGCGCCCATCAGCTGGTGGCCCAGGTCGAGCGGGGAGCCATCCGAGCCTTTCTTCGCGGCCTGCGCCAAAGCCTCAATCGCCTCGTCCGGCTCGGTCAGTTCCGTTTCACGGAGATAGAAAAGCGGCGGAAAATATTCCGGAACCCCGGAGAGCACGCCATTGGCGTCCTTCGTCTCGACCTCTCCCGTCAACGTGAGCGTCAGTTCGGTATGGGCCCGGTCCAAGGTCAGCATGTTCAGCACATTGCCATAGGCATCGCGCCCATAGGTCATGGTCGCCCCCCATGGTGTGCCGATCCGCCAGTCGAGGATCTTCTGATTGCCGTTGTCCAGCGGCGTCAAACGCAATGCCTGCAAGGCATAGGACGCCTCGAACTCGTAGCGATAGGTCGTTTCATGTTGCAGATGGATACGCATGGCCGGCGTCGAATCCTGAACTCGTCCTGAAGGGCCTAGAAAAGATAGGCCCGGCTGATCTCATAGGCGAGACGGTTGTTGTTCTCGATATGCTCGGACAGAAACTCGTGCAGGCCCTGCCGGAATATGTCGTCCACCTGGCCGAAGCGAAGCCGGGAATGGATCTGCCCGGCCATACGATGACACTCGTGACGCTGGCCGTATTCGTCAGCCAGATGGTCGAGGCTCTCCTTGATGCCAAGTGAACAGCTTGCCAGGGATCTTGGCATTTCCTCGCGCAGCGTCAGGAATTCGACGATAAGCCAGGGCTTCAGCCCCTGCCGATAAACCGAATTATAGCTGCGATAGCCCGACACGGCCCGGAGGATGGAGGCCCATTGATAATAATCGATACCGCCGCCCACCTCCGCCTGTTCCGGCAGAAGGATATGATACTTCACGTCGACGATACGCGCGGTATTGTCCGCCCGCTCGATAAACGTCCCCAACCGGGAAAAGAAGTAGCTGTCGCGGCGCAGCATGGTCGCAACCGTTGCACCGTGAAAGAGCAGCGATCGATCCTTCACCCAGTCGAGGAAACGGTTCAACCCGCTGCCGCGCACACGGTTCTCGTTCCAGCCTGGCAGTTCGAGCCACGTCGTGTTCAAGGTCTCCCATTGTTCCGTAGTCAGAGCGGTGCGCACCGCGCGCCCGTTGCGTCGCGCCGTCTCGATGCAATTGCGGACGGAAGACGGGTTTTCCGGATCGAAAGCGAGGAAGGAAATCACATTCTCCGGCGTCGCCTCGTCATACCGTTCGTAGAACATGTCCTCCAGGCCCGCGACGACGATGGTCGAATGCCATTCATTGCCATCCGATTCCGCAATCGCCGGCATCAAGGACAACCGGTCGGTGACGCGCAGGATACGGGCGAGGTTTTCCGCGCGCTCCATATAGCGCGAGATCCAGTAGAGATTGTCGGCGGTACGGCTCAGCATATCGGCGTTCCGGCGCTCCCTTCAACTCTTCAAAACCCAGGTATCCTTTGTGCCGCCGCCCTGACTTGAATTGACGACCAGCGACCCTTCCCGCATGGCAACGCGGGTCAGCCCGCCCGGCACGACCCGGGTTTCCCGGCCCGACAGAATGAAGGGCCGCAGATCGACATGGCGCGGCGCCACACCCTCATTGACGAAGGTGGGACAGGTCGAGAGCGCAAGCGTAGGCTGCGCGATATATTTCTCCGGCGCCTTTTCCAGCGCATGGGCGAATTTCGCAATCTCTTCCTTCGTCGCCTTCGGGCCCACCAGCATGCCGTATCCGCCCGACCCGTGAACCTCTTTCACGACGAGTTCGGCCAGATGCTCCTTCACATAGGCAAGGTCGTCCTTCTCGCCACAGCGCCATGTCGGCACGTTTTTGAGGATCGGCTTTTCGCCCAGATAGAACTCCACCATTTTGGGCACATAGGTGTAGATCGCCTTGTCGTCGGCGATCCCGGCTCCCACAGCATTGGCAAGGTTCACATTGCCGGCGCGATAGGCCTGCATGATACCGGGCACACCAAGCGCGGAATCCGCGCGGAAGGCAAGCGGGTCGAGGAAATCGTCATCTACGCGCCGATAGATCACGTCCACCCGCTTCGGGCCCTGCGTGGTGCGCATATAGACGATGTCGTCCTTCACATAGAGGTCGGGACCTTCCACAAGCTCCACGCCCATCTGATCGGCCAGAAAGGAATGTTCGTAATAGGCCGAATTGTAGATGCCCGGCGTCATGACGACGACGGTCGGGTCGCTCTCGCAATTGCGCGGCGCAACCGAGGCGAGCGTGTGGTGAAGATCGTCGCAATAATGGTCTACCGGTGCGACATGGTAGCGCTCGAAGAGATCGGGAAAGAGCCGCATACTGATTTCCCGGTTTTCCAGCATGTAGGAGACGCCGGACGGCGTGCGGCAATTGTCCTCGAGGACGTAGAACTCCTCCGGCCCGACGCGCACCATATCGATACCCGCAATATGGGTGTAGACATTGTGGGGCAGCTGGACGCCCTGCATCTGATGGCGATAAGTCTCGTTGAGCAGGACATGCTCGGACGGCACGATCCCGGCTTTCAGAATTTCCTGCGCCCCGTACACGTCGGCAATGAAGGCATTAAGCGCATTCACCCGCTGGACGAGACCGGCCGAAATCTGCTCCCACTCCGCCGCTTCCAGAATACGCGGAATGATGTCGTAAGGAATGATCCGTTCCGGGTCGCCTCCCTCGCCATAGACGGCGAAAGTAATGCCGATCCGCCGGAAGAATGTCTCCGCCTCTTCTCGGCGGAGGGTGAGGACATCGAGAGGGATCTGGTCCAGCCAGTCCTTCAGAACGCGGTAGGCCGGGCGCGGCTCGGCGCCCTCGGCTCCCATTTCGTCAAAGATGGCAGGCGCCATCACATCTCCCGTTTGCTTCCTCTGGCCAGTTCACCAAGCCTAGACCGATTTCTTAACCCAATGAAAGAGCAAGAGCGGTGCCATGCACATGACCATCGCAAAAGTCCTGTGACTTGGGCAAGGCTGATCGCTAACCGGGCAGTCGAGTGACGATGAAAAGTGCAGGCCGCACTTGAAAGCGGCATAATCGGCCAGAGCCGGACACCTCCTCGGTTGGCGAACCCGGGAAAACCCACTATGGCTGGCCTTCTCCCAAGGCGGTGGGGCGGCCTCTGAAATCACGACGCTCCCGGTCCGCCTGAGGGCCGAAATCGAAAGCTGGACCTCGAACGATGGAAGTACTTGTCTGCGGCGCTACCGGATTTATCGGATCACACCTGAGCCGACGCCTCATGGAAGAAGGGCACAATGTTAGGGCAGTCGACATCGAACCGAATGGATATGTCGAGCATTCCATCAGGAACCTGATCGTCGGCGACTTACGGGATCCTTCCTTCGTCGCCGAGGTGATCGACCAGCCTTTCGACGAGATTTATCAGCTTGCTGCGGATATGGGAGGCGCCGGATACCTGTTCACCGGCGACAACGACGCCGAGGTCATGCGCAACTCGGCCTCGATCAACCTGAATGTCCTGGAAGCCGCCCGCCAAAGCAAATCCCGGCGCATATTCTTCGCCTCCTCCGCTTGCGTCTATCCGCAACGAAACCAGATCGATCCGTTGAACCCGAATTGTGCTGAAGACAGCGTCTACCCTGCTGATCCCGACAGTGAATATGGTTGGGAGAAACTCTTTGCCGAGCGCCTCTATATCGCTTACGCGCGCAATTTCGATATGGCCGTCCGTATAGCGCGTTATCACAACATTTTCGGGCCTAATTGTGCCTGGAACAACGGCAAGGAGAAAGCACCGGCCGCGCTCGCCCGCAAAGTCGCCGAAACGCCCGATGGTGGCCAGATCGAGATCTGGGGAGACGGCAAGCAGACGCGGTCGTTCCTTTACATCGACGAGTGCCTAGAGGGAACGTTGCGCCTGATGCGCTCGGACTGGAGCGGCCCGGCCAATATCGGGTCCGAGGAAATGATTTCGATCAGCGCGCTGGCGGACATGTACATCTCGATTTCGGGAAAAAAGATAGGAAAGCGTTTCATTCCCGGCCCCGAAGGCGCGCGCGGTCGCAATTCCGACAATCGCCTGATCCGCGATAAACTCGGATGGGCTCCGTCGCGACCGCTTCGGGAAGGGCTTGAATCGATCTATGCCTGGATTTCCGCTCAAGTGGCATCGCAAGACATGCCCGCAAACGAACGCCAAGCGTAAAACTCAGCGAACCGAATATATCGAGCGCCAGGCTCCAGGCTCTGCGTCGACTAGCACGAACCGGCGCGAATTTTTTCGATACGTTCCGCCATGACATGCCGCATGGCTTGCCCTGCCTTTACCGCGCCATCGCGGTAGCGCTGATAATTCTGCGCAACAGCGAGAATGGCATCAGCATATTCACCTATGTTGCTTGCCGCTGGAGATCCGGCGATTTCCTGCCAATCCGCCATCGCAAAGCCTTTGGTAACGACTACCGGCGTCCCGCACATCGCGGCTTCGATGATCATCCCCGAACCTCGGCTCCGGTATGAGTGGATGTCGTAGGGCAGAACGAGAACGTGGGAACGCCCGATCGCATCTGCAAATGCTGCCGAACTCAGCTCTGGATCCAGGAAATCGAGTTCCAGCATGTCAGACAATTCGAGCTGCTCTAGTGACGCCATGAAACGCATCGCCTCGTCCGATCCACGGGAATCGGAATCCAGTCCAGCCGGTTTCTGCAGAAGAATTCGAATGCGCCTCACACCTGTCCGCTGTTGGCCTTCCGCCAGCGATCTGACGATGTCGGGAATCAGGTCGGTGCCCTGCTCTTTACGTTTCCCTCCAAGCATGCCCACAACAAAACAGTCTTGCGGATCGGTCTTTGCGGTGAGTGCCCCGTCACGGATATTCATCGGAGTGAGCCATTGGCGCACCGGCGGAAATCCATACGAAGTTTCCAGCTTGATCCCCATCTCTACTGTTTCGGAGTAAAGGTGAAGATTGGGGAGTTCACGGGCTGCTTTCGCAAGGAGAGAAAGTCCCGCCTCGTATTCCTGAATGAGATCCTCACGCGCGCTCTCGCCGATGACACGGAAATGCATGGCCGGACCATCACGCCCGAGCTTTTGTGCGAACATGGCTAGGCTACCGGCCTGATGCGGCCAAGCGGTATGAAAGATAATGGTATCGTTGGCCCCCAATTGGGCGCTTTGGGCAAAGTGCAACATCGCTTTTGCATTGCGCGATCTCGCAACCGATCGATAGTGCGCGGTATGTTCGACCCACTTGAAAATCCGTCGGCTCAAGGTTCTCACATCCGGCCAGTTCCAGACCGTCACATCGTCGTCGAACTTGATCGCTGACGATGCTTTACGATGGATAGCCACATAACATGACTTGTCCGGAAAGGAATTCAGCAAGGATTTTGTGGTAGGGTAATGATGCCCGTAAACGAAACGGCAAACAGGGTCGAGAATCAGCACTTTGTTCATTGTAGACTCCCGACGAAATACCCTCTGAACAGAGATACTCTCTATCGGTCAGCGGGAATTCAGTTTCCGCAGCAAGCGCTCGTTGGGATGTCCGTCCGCCGGTAACCCGTGTGCCTTCTGGTATCGCCGGATCGCCTGGCGCGTATTGTAGCCGATTATACCGTCCACGCCCTTTGTGTCGTATCCGGCATTGGTCAGCGCACGCTGCAAGGCCTCGCGCTCACTGCGCTTCAGCGGACGCTCGTCCCTCGGCCAGTCATTGGCGATCTCGCCCCGCCCGACGAACCTTTGCGACAACAGCCCCACCGCCAGCGCATAGGAGGTCGAGTTGTTGTAAGAGAGAATTGCCTTGAAGTTCGGCAGAACCAGAAAGGCAGGCCCCCTGTGACCGGCGGGCAGGAGAATGGCTGCGGATTGAGCGTCGTCGCCCGCAGGCAGCGCTCCACCATCGGCCAGACGCACGCCCAGCGCGCGCCATTGCGCGACGCTGCGCCGGTTCGACCTGTCGGCCTCGGCATAATCGAACCCGGAGGGCAACGTCACCTCATAGCCCCAGCCCTGGCCTGTCTTCCAGCCCGAGCGCGAGAGAAGGTGAGCGGTAGAGGCCAGCGCATCGTTCGCGCTGTTCCAGATATCGCGCCGCCCATCGCCGTCAAAATCGACGGCGTGGATGAGATAGGTGGTGGGAATGAATTGCGTCTGGCCCATGGCACCCGCCCATGACCCCATCATGCGCTCCGGCGTGATGTCGCCTGCCTGAACGATCTTCAGCGCCGCAATAAGCTGGGACTTGGCGAATGCCTCGCGCCGCCCGTCATACCCCAGTGTCGCCAGAGAGCGCAGGACATGGAGCGATCCTGTAAACTGGCCATAGGCCGATTCCAGTCCCCAGATCGCCACGACGATCCGGCGATCCACCCCATAGGCCTTTTCAATGCGGGCAAGTGCCTTTTCATGGGAACGCAGCATCGCCTGTCCATTGGCGACGCGCTTGTCCGAAAGCGCGCTTTCAAGATAACCCCAGACGGGTTTTGAGAATTCCGGCTGGTTGCGGTCCGCTGCGATCACATCGGGGTCGGGGGTGAGCCCGCTCATGGCCCGGTCATAGACCGACGCTTTTACCCCCGCTGCCAGGGCCTCCTTGCGGAACGACTTCACCCAGGCCGTAAAGGCGGGATCGGCGGGCGTTCTCGGCGACACCAGAGGGATCGGCGCGGAAACGCCCGTTGCGGCCTGCGCGGCGGGTGGTCCATATGCCGAAAAACTCAGGAAAACCACCCCCAGGGAAACCACCCCAGGGATTCCCGTCCGGATCAGGTCTTTCATTCGGAAACTTGGTCCTCTCACGCCTCTTCGCCTTTCGGACAACCCGAAACGCCGCCACCCTGCACCTGAAGCGAACGCTATCATGGTGTCCCAAAAAGAAAACAGCCAAGGCAGCTCTCGCCCCCGTGTGAGCAAAGGTTACGTAAGATTCCCCTGCCATGCTCACCCTTTAAACCCTGCTTAAGCATCTGACGCGCATTTTGCCGGTGTTCAGGGAGTGTATCTTGTTCTCGGTCATAAACAGCATCGCCACAGAACACAGTCCGGACTTCGTCCTGCTGGCATCAATCATATGCCTGCTGTCCTGCCTGACGACCGCCAGCCTGATCGGACGCGTGCACGATGCGCATGGCTGGATCGTTCAGGCATGGATAGGCGGCGCGGCCTTCGTTGCCGGCGGCGGAACATGGGCGACGCATTTTGTCGCCATTCTCGGCTATACCCCGGACCTTTCCATCGGCTTTGACATCGAACGCACCCTGATTTCAGCGCTCGCCGCAATAGCGCTTTCATGGGTGGCGTTTCTGGTCGCCCTGCGCCACAGCACCTCTCGGGCCGGTATAGCAGCGGGAGGCGCGATCCTCGGCCTTGCCATATCGACCATGCACTATGTGGGCGTTAGCGGCCTGGACATCGCTGCCCATATCACATGGTCACGGGACTTCGTCGTCGCATCCGTCATCTCGTCCGTCACGTTTTCAGTGCCGGCCATGCTCCTCATGACCAGCGGCAACAGCCTTTCGCGGCGACTTTCCGGCACGGCAGCCCTGGCGATCGCCATCATGGCACTCCACTTCACCGGCATGACGGCGATGAGCATCGCACCGGACCCTCGTATCGTCCTCCCCCAAAACATGGTCCCCGGCGACTGGATCGCGGTCGGCATTGCCATCACGACGGCCACGATCGTCATCATCGCGATCACGATCTCGCTCGTCGACCGGCGCCTCGTGCTGCGCGAGAAGGAAGAGGCGGCACGTCTGCGCAAATATGTCTCCCAGCTGGAGGAATCCCAGGAACAGCTTCGCGGCATGTCCGAGAAACTCAAAGCCGCCTTGCTCGAAGCCTCCAGCGCCAACCGCGCGAAAACCGCCTTCCTTGCCCAGACAAGTCATGAACTCCGCACTCCCCTCAATGCAGTGATCGGGTTTGCGGAGTTGATGGAAAACCAGACTTTCGGCCCACTCGGACATCCCAACTACCGGGAATATGCAAGCGACATTCGCAAGAGCGGCCAGCATCTGCTGGGCATCATTTCAGACATACTGGATGTCGTGCGCACGACCTCGGGCGATCTCGAACTGACAACAGAAGAGTTCGACGCCAAGGTTATGATCGACGATGTCTTCCGCATGATGAACATCGAGGCGCTCAAGGGACACCTGACCCTGACATACAACACGCCCCCCGGGCCGGTAACAGCCTATGGAGACCGGAAACGCATCAAGCAGATCCTGATCAATCTGCTTGGCAACGCGATCAAATTCACCCCCGCACAAGGCCAGATCGAACTCGGCCTGAGCGAAGAGAACGGCATGACGGTCCTGCGCGTTAGCGATACCGGGATCGGCATGTCCGCGACGCAGATACCGGCAGCCCTGGAGCATTTCGGTCAGATCGACATGGAACACCGGCGCCAGTATGACGGGTTGGGGATCGGCCTTCCGCTCTCCAAGAACCTTGCCGAATTGCATGGCGGACGGCTGGAAATCGAAAGCACGCCCGGCATAGGCACGATCGTGAGCGTCTATCTTCCGACCGAAGCCGGTCGGGAAGAAAGCCGTGAGGCGGCAGAAATCCGCGAACCCGGCCGCGCTGCGGGCTGAGCGCCGCTCAGAACGGGATTTCGCTTCCGTCCCAGGCGAAAAACCCGCCGCTGTCACCCGGCTCAAGACGCCCGATCACATCCAGAATATTCGCCGCCGCCTCGTCCGGCGTCCGCACGTTCAATCCCTTTTTGGCGAAGGGATGCGACAGCGCCGTATCCACCGTCCCCGGATGGACGGCAACGCAAATCGCTTCTCGCGAACGACGCGCCAGTTCCACCGCGCCGGTCCGAACGAACTGGTTCAGCGCGGCCTTCGATGCCCGGTAGCCATACCAGCCCCCGAGACGATTGTCCGATATACTGCCGACGCGGGCCGACAATGCCGCAAAGATCGCCCTTCCCCGCCTCGGAAATAGGGGCAGGAAATGCTTCATGACCATTGCCGGTCCGATCGCATTGACCGCCATGCTGTGCGCCAGCGCCGCCGCGTCGAGATCGCGGAAGGACTTTTCGGGCTGCATCCCTTCGCCATGCAGAAAACCCGACGCGACGATGAGAAGGCGCAAAGGCTCGTTCCGCCCGGCAATCTCGGCGGCGGCCTGCGCGATGCTCTTTTCGCAAAGGATATCCAGCGCCGGATTGCCGGTTCGCGAGAATCCGGTAACGCGGCTGAACGCGCCGCGGGATCGAAGATTGTCCATCAGGGCATGACCGATCCCCCCGCTGGAACCGATGACGACGGCTTGTCCGCCGTCCCTGGATATTTCCTGTTCCACGGTCATTCGTCTCTCCGTTCGCGGCCTCGCATATCGCCTGCCACACAATACGGAAAGGGCTTCGGCATGGTTCACCGCCGCGTCCGGTTCTGAGACAGACCGCAACGTCCTGTCCCGTTTCGGGCGGCCCCCATCGGGAAAAGCCGGCGAATCCGGCCCGATATGACGCAGTTAACCCTGTTTCCGTCGCCAGCGGCACGAAACAGGCTGGAACGCGGCTTGCGCATGTCTTCGCAAAGAATTGAAGGCATGAAGCGAGCCCCCAATGACCGCCGCAACGAACAACGCAACGCCGATCTCTCCCGCCGCCGCATCCACGGCCAGCCCGCGCGTGGAGATTGCCGGGACTTCCCACGGCAAAAACAACAGCCCGCGCCGCGACCGGCTGAGCGCACGGCTCACGCCCATCGCCGATCGCTTGATGCTGATATTGAGCGATACGCTGTCACTTGTTTTCGCTCAGGGCATGGCCGGCTTTCTGGCGCTGTCCGTCAACCAGCACATTCTGAACACCAGCTACGAAGCCGTTCAGGCCGACGCCTTGGGCGAGCGGTTCATCCGGGTTGGCGCCCTTGTCCTGCTGCCGCTGATCTGGTGGAGCGCGAAAGGGCACTATTCCCGCCGCACCCCCTTCTGGAGCGAAATGAAGGATGTCGCCAAGGCCATGCTTCTCGTCGCTTTGCTCGACGGCTTCCTGCTCTTCGTTACCAAGGACTATTTCTCCCGTCTCTGGATTTTACAGGGCTGGGCGCTCGCGCTCGTCATGATCCCGCTGGGACGTATCGGCATGCGCGTCTTCCTGAAGCGCCATGGCAGCTGGATGGCCCCGGTCCTCGTCATCGGTACCGGGCGGAACGCCGCAGAAGCCGCTCAGGTTCTGGAATCGGAACCCTATCTCGGCTACGAAATCGCCGGCATGGCCGATGCCGCCGAGCTGATGGATCACGAGAATGCCATGCGTCCGTCGAGCTTCCTCTATCGCGCGGGCGGCGACCTCTCCGAGGCGCTGTTGCAGGCCTGCGAAACGCATCAGGCGCGCTTCGTCGTGCTGGCGCCCTCGCCGGAAGAAATGGCCCATCTCGACCCGCTCCTGCGCGCGCTCCATCGCGCCCGCATTCCGTTTGCCATCATTCCGCCGCTCAAGGGCATCGGCGCGATGTCACTGGATGTCGGCAATTTCTTCAGCCATGACCTCGTTATGCTGACGCTGGCGGACAATCTGTCCCGCCCGATGAGCCGCTTCGTGAAGCGCAGCTTCGATCTCGTCGTGGCCTGCGCGGCGCTGCTGGCTCTCGCTCCCTTTTTCGCAGTGCTGAGTGCCCTGATCCGCCGCGACGGCGGTCCGGCCTTCTACGGCCATACGCGTGTCGGCGAACTGGGTCGCGACTTCAACTGCCTGAAGTTCCGCACCATGCGCACCGATGGCGATGCGATCCTGAAGGCGCTGCTGGAGAAAAACCCCGAAGCCCGCGCGGAATGGGAACGCGACCGGAAGCTGCGTGACGATCCGCGGATCACCGGTATCGGTCACTTCCTGCGCAAGACGAGCCTCGACGAACTGCCCCAGCTCCTGAACGTACTGCGTGGCGAGATGAGCCTTGTCGGGCCCCGTCCCGTCACCCAGGCCGAAGTCCGTCGCTATGGCGAGGACGCGGAATATTATCTGGCGGCCAAACCCGGCATCACCGGCCTGTGGCAGGTCAGCGGCCGCAACAACACGACCTATGTGCGCCGTGTGCAGCTCGACGCCTGGTATGTGAAGAACTGGTCGCTCTGGGCCGACATTGCGATCCTATTCAAGACTGTGCCGGTCCTCATCACGCGCAAGGGCGCCTGCTGAGCCGCCGCTATCCGGAACACGACGCACGGGAACCGGCGGCCACTCTGCAGATGGCACCCCACCCGGTGCGGTTCACTCCCCACAAGAGAACCCGTATGTGCTAATCTATGCACAACGTCACGGTGTTGATCCGATGGCATCGGCGCTCGGGAGACTGACGAGGGAACAAGGGGCACTCCCATGACGACAGATGGCTGGCTCATTCTGGTGATGGGGATCGTCCTAGCCCTGGCCCCGATGATTCTCTCCACGATGGAACAAAAGATCCGGGAACGCGGCACGTCAGTACCAAACATCATCACGATCAAGGGCTACGGCCTCACGCCCTTTACGCTCTTCAGTGGGTTCATTGCCGTGGTTCTGCTCTACCTGTCGCGCCTGATGGGCCCCAGCCTCGGTTTTGTCTTCGTTGTTTTTGGCATTGTGGCCTGCGCGGTGGTGGTTCAGCAGGTCCGGAATACAAAGGCCTCATGACCTACCTGGAGAGCTCGAACCGCTTTCTCCAGACAAACCGGCTCACCGATCAATGCCCGAACCGCGCCAAGCACGTCCGGAGCACTTGCACGCAAGCTCTATGGCAAGGGTTTAACGCAAAGAACAAGCAGGGTAGGCACATCACGACCTGATAGGTGCTGTTCAAGACCGCTTCCTAAAGGACTGCCATTTTCTACCAACCCGGACCATCGTCCGCCGCCGCCAACGGCGCGAGGGCGCATGGTCCATGGTCAGTAGGGTGATCCCTACCGGGATAGTGCCCGGGCCCGGCGGCCCCGGAATGATTCCCAGAACTATAAGGCCAGCGCCGGCGCCGATGCGTCCGGCACGGCTGCGCGGAACGGGTAGCCTGAAACGGCCAATCTTAAGCCCCGCACGCATGGGTCTGCCCCGGATATCCGCCATTGTTTGCCTTCTCTGCAAATCAGATCTGACAGAAGATACGCCGAGGTTCGGACTTTCCGTCGTTCGCACTTTGTAGAGAATTGTAGTCACCGAACGGAAGGATGGCTCCGGTGAAGTCGACTACCTGCCTGCGCCGGTGGCCCCTGCACTGAAATATCCGATAAGACGCTGATAGCACCACAAGCCGACAAGTGCGCCGAGAGCAATACCCAGCGCATCTGCAGAAAAGTCCAAAAATGAAGCGGAGCGGGCAGGAATAGAACTCTGAATGACCTCTATTGCCGCGCCGACTAAAAGAAGGCCTGCGAACAAAACGCTGCGGCTGCCGGTTCGAGCGGCCGCAAAAGGAACAATAGCGGCCAGCGCCGCAAAGGCGCCGCCATGCATCACTTTGTCGAACCCGGGAAAAAAGGAAGGGGGCGCCATGGCAGGGTCAAGCGTACCAACCAGCACGGTGACAAGACCAACAAGCCACACCACACGCACCCAAAACCTGTTCATTCCAAAGTCCATATGGTTACCAGTCTCGATCCGATTGGAAGATAGTACGACAAAATCCAGCGCGAAAGTTAGGGTGTCAGAGTTAAAGAAACCACAAGAATGGCGCCATCTCAGGACTTTCCATCCAACATCGCCACCACATAGTCGGCCAGCGACAACGAGGCCGTGAGGCCGGGGCTTTCAATGCCGAAAAGGTTGACGAGCCCGGCCACGCCATGCTCGCCCGGCCCCGAAACCACGAAATCACGCGGCGGCTCGCCGGGCCTTTGAATCTTCGGACGAATGCCCGCATAGGCCGGCACAAGCGCGCCTTCCGGCAAGGCCGACCAATAGCGCCGGATGGCGTCATAGAAGAGATCGCCCCGCGCCGGATCGACGCTGTAATCGAGAGTCCCATCCACGCCCGGCTCGATCCATTCGACATCCGGCCCGAAGCGCGCCTGCCCGCCCATATCGAGCGTCAGATGCACGCCGAGACCGGCCTGTTCAGGGGCGGGATAGACG
>NZ_NYVD01000169.1 GCF_002684405.1 Parvibaculum sp.
AAGAAGGCGGCTATGTGTTGTCGGGTACGCTGGACCTCACCGTCGACGGCAAGAGTTTCCGCCTCGAGGCCGGCGACAGTTTTCAACTCCCAAAGGCCGGCAAGCACTGGTGCCACAACCCTGGTGCGACGGACGCCGTGGTTCTCTGGGCCATCAGCCCGGCAACCTATTGAAAAGAGATCGGACCCCATGAGCGAGATCACCGTCTATACGGCCCGCAAGATCAGGACCATGAACCCGTCCATGCCGGAGGCGACGGCGGTCGCGGTGCGCGACGGCCGGATCGTGGAGGCGGGATCGCTGGAAACGCTGAAGCCCTGGCTCGACGCTTATCCGCACAAGGTCGATACGCGCTTCGAAAAGCATGTGCTGATGCCGGGCTTCATCGACCCGCATCTGCATCCCTCGCTCGGGGCGATCCTGCTGCCCTGCCATTTCATCACAGCGATGACCTGGCATCTGCCCGACCGGGTGAGCCCGCCCGTGACCAGCCATGAAGACTATGTCGCGCGGCTTCGCGAGATCGAAACATCCATGGCCGATCCCGACGAGCTGTTGCTGACATGGGGCTATCACAAGATCTGGCACGGCATCGTCGACCGCACAGTGCTCAACGACATCTCCGCCACCCGCCCGATCATCGTCTGGCAACGCTCGTTCCACGAAGTCATCGCCAATGACGCCGCCATCGACTGGATGAAGCTCGACCGGGCGGAGCTTGAACGCCATCCGCAGATCGATCTTGCATCCGGGCGCTTTTTCGAAACGGGTCTTGCCGTCGCGACGAAATCCATGAACCCCTATCTCTTCGCACCGGAGCGTTTCGGCAAGGGGCTCGAGCTCGTCAAGAAAGCCATTCACTTCGGCGGGCACACGACCATCGGCGAACTTGCCTATCCGCTCATCAATGACGAGCTGGAGTGGGACATTCTCGCCAACACGATCGAGCAGGACGATGTGCCCTTCCGCATGCGACTGGTGCCGCGTGGCGCAGGTCCCGGCGAAACGGACAAGGCCGTGGAGCGGGTAAACGGGTTCCAGTCACGCAAAACCCATCGCCTCAGCTTCGGCAATGGCGTGAAACTTTTCAGCGATGGCGGCTTTTTCGCAGAGCTAATGCAGATGCAGCCGCCGGGCTTCATCGACGGCCACCACGGCGAATGGATGACCGCGCCGGAAAGGCTCGAAGCGCTTGCCCGCGCCTTCTGGAACGAAGGCAAGCAGATCCACGTGCATTGCACGGGCGATATGGGGCTCGAACTTGCGCTCGCCATATTGGAGAAGCTGCAATTCGAGCGGCCGCGCTTCAACCACCGCTTCACCATCGAGCATTTCGGCGCTTCGACGCCGGAGCAGGCGCGGCGCATCAAGGATCTCGGCGCCATCGTTTCGGCCAATGTCTATTACCTGCATGAGCTGGGCGAGGCCTATTGGCGCCAGTCCATCGGTTATGAACGCGCCTCGCAAATGGCACGGCTGGGCACGCTGGAGAGCCTCGGCGTGACGACCGCGCTTCATTCCGACTTCACCATGGCGCCCGCCCTGCCGCTCAACTCGGCCTGGGTGGCGGTCAACCGGCTGTCGGAATCGGGCACCGTGCTCGCGCCGGAAGAACGCATTTCGCTCGACAGCGCCATGCGGGCCATCACCATCGACGCGGCCTATATGCTGGGCATGGAGGACGAAATCGGCTCCATCCGGGCGGGCAAGATGGCGGATTTCACCGTGCTCGAAGCCGACCCGTGGGAAACCGCGCCCGAAGACCTGAAGGACATTCCGATCTGGGGCACCGTGTTCGAGGGCGAACCCTTTCCCCTCGGGGAGCGGTGATGCGCATTCCCATCACCTTGCTGACCGGATATCTGGGGGCGGGGAAGACGACCATCATCAATGCCCTGCTCGCCCAAAACCCGGATCGCCGCATGGCGGTGCTGGTGAACGATTTCGGCGCCGTCAATATCGATGCCTCGCTGATCGCATCGCGTGACGGCGATACGGTGCGCCTGACCAATGGCTGTGTCTGCTGCTCTATCGAAGACGATCTCGGCACGGCGCTGGACGCGCTCGCCAAAAGCCCGCATCCGCCCGAGCATGTATTGCTGGAAGCAAGCGGGGTGGCCGATCCGCAGCGCATTGCCCGCCATGCCGGACATTGGCCGGGCTTCGAACTCGACGCCATCGTTACCGCCGCGGATTGCGAAACGGTGCGCGAACGGGCCGCCGACAAATTCGTCGGCCATCTGGTCGAAAGCCAGATCCGCGCCGCCGACATCATTGCCCTGACGAAATCCGATCTGGTCGCGCCGGGCGACGCGGAAAGCACGACACGCTGGCTTCACTCACTGAACGATGACGCCCTTGTCACGGATGCCCCTCATGGCCGGGTCGAGCTGGCGCTTCTGCTAGGGCCACGCCCGGGCCGCCCATCCCCGCCTGCTATGCCCGATCAGCCACATGATGCGTTCAGGACCATGCATTGGGTGCCGCAGCACCCTGTCGACACGGAAAAGCTGTCGCGTCTCCTCAGCGAGATGCCGCGCGCTGTGCATCGGGTAAAGGGGTTCTTCGTCGATGCGCGGACCGGGCAGATGACCCTGCTACAGCAGGTGGGACGGCGCTTCCGTTTTTCCGCCGCGCCCAAGACGGCCGCCCCCGGTCTCGTGCTGATCGCTTCGGGGCCCGACATGGATCTGGCGCGCTATCACCTCGCCTTTGAAAGCTGCCAATCCACTGTTCCTTCCGAGCGTGTGTAACCGGAGGTTTCTTCCTTGCCCGACATACAAGACAAAGCGCGCGTTCAAGACAGGGCCCGCGTCGTCATTGTCGGTGGCGGTATCGCGGGATGCTCCGTCGCCTATCACCTCACCCGGCTCGGCTGGCGCGATGTCGTGCTGCTGGAGCGCAAGCAACTGACCAGTGGGACGACCTGGCACGCGGCAGGGCTCATCGCGCAATTGCGCGCGACGGCAAACATGACGCGGCTCGCAAAATATTCGCAGGAACTCTACGGCACGCTGGAGGCGGAGACGGGGCTTGCCACCGGCTTCAAACGCACCGGCTCGATCACCGTCGCCCTTACCGAAAACCGGCGCGAAGAGCTGTTGCGCTCCGCCGCCATGGCGCGTGCTTTCGGCGTGGAAATCGAGGAAATCTCGCCGGCCGAGATCGGCGCGCGCTATCCCCATCTCAATCTCGACGGGGTGCTGTCGGGCGTTTATCTGCCGAAAGACGGACAGGGCGATCCCGGCAATATCGCACTGGCGCTGGCGCGTGGTGCGCAACAGCAGGGCGCGCGCATCCATCAGCAGGTCAAGGTCACCGGCATGGCCGCCGAGGGACGACGCATCACGGGTGTCGACTGGCAAGACGAAGACGGAAACGAAGGGCATATCGCCTGCGAGGCGATCGTCAATTGCGCCGGCATGTGGGCGCGCGATATAGGTCGGATGGCAGGCGTCAATGTGCCGCTTCACGCCTGCGAGCATTTCTACATCGTGACGGAATCCATTCCCGATCTTGGCGCGCTTCCTGTGCTGCGCGTGCCAGACGAATGTGCCTATTACAAGGAAGACGCGAGCAAAATCCTGATGGGCGCTTTCGAACCGGAGGCAAAGCCCTGGGGCATGAACGGCATTCCCGAGGATTTCGAATTCGATCAGCTGCCGGACGATTTCGACCATATCGCCCCTGTGCTCGAACAGGCGGTGAACCGTGTGCCGGTGCTTGCCCGCACGGGCATCCATACCTTTTTCAACGGGCCGGAAAGTTTTACGCCGGACGACGCCTATCACCTCGGCCTCGCGCCGGGGATGGACAATGTCTGGGTGGCGGCGGGCTTCAACTCCATCGGCATCCAGTCCGCAGGCGGCGCGGGCATGGCGCTTGCCCAATGGATGGAGGACGGTGAAAGGCCTTTCGACCTCGGCGACGTCGATATCGCACGGATGGAGCCCTTTCAGGGGAACCGATCCTATCTCCATGCCCGCTCGACGGAGACGCTGGGCCTGCTTTTCGCCGATCACTATCCCTATCGGCAGAAAGCAACGGCGCGCGGGATTCGGCGGTCACCCTTTCACGGCCAGCTTGACGCTCAAGGCGCGATCTTTGGCGAGTTCGCGGGATGGGAGCGCGCCAACTGGTTCGCGGTGCCGGGGCAGGCACGCCGTTATGACTATTCATGGAAGCGGCAAAACTGGTTTCAAAACGCCGCTGCCGAACATCGCGCCATCCGCACGGGCGTCGGCATGTATGACATGTCGTCCTTCGGCAAGCTGCGCGTTGAGGGACGCGACGCGGAGGCCTTTCTCAACCATATCTGCGGCGGGGACATGTCCGTTCCCGTCGGCAAGATCGTCTATACGCAGTTCCTCAACACGCATGGCGGCATCGAGGCGGATGTCACCATCAACCGGCTGTCGGAAACCGCCTATCTCGTGGTCACGCCCGCGGCGACGCGGATCGCAGATGAAAACCGGATGCGACGGCATCTTGCCGACTACTCGGTCGTCATCACCGATGCGACGGCGGCGGAGGGCGTGCTTGCCATTATGGGGCCGGGGTCGCGCGGTCTGCTGCAAGCGGTCTCTCCCAACGACTTCTCGAATGAGGCAAACCCTTTCGGGACCGCGCAGGAGATCGAACTCGGCATGGGGCTTGCCCGGGCGCACCGCGTTTCCTATGTGGGCGAACTTGGCTGGGAACTCTATATCGGCGCCGATATGGCCGCTCATGCCTTCGAAACGATCTGGCAGGCGGGCGCCGACCACGATCTCAAGCTTTGCGGATTGCATATGATGGATAGCTGCCGGATCGAAAAGGGCTTTCGCCATTTCGGGCATGACATCACCTGCGAGGACCATGTGCTGGAGGCAGGCCTCGGCTTTGCCGTCAAAACGGCAAAGCCCGATTTCATCGGTCGTGACGCGGTCCTGCGAAAAAGAGAAGCGGGACTTGAGCGGCGGCTGGTGCAGTTCCTGCTGAACGATCCGGAACCGCTCCTCTTTCACAACGAACCCATATTGCGAGACGGCGAAGTCGTCGGGCATTTGACGTCGGGCGCCTATGGGCATCACCTCGGCGGCGCCATGGGGATGGGCTATGTACCGTGCAGCGGTGAGACCGCCGATGACCTGCTCTCATCAACCTATGAAATCGACGTTGCCGGCGTTCGGGTCCCCGCCAAGGCTTCGCTCAAGCCGATATACGATCCGAAGGGCGAACGCACTCGGCTGTAGCACCTAGCGGGCTATGGATCTGTAATTTCTGCACCACATTCCGACGCTCATACGCTGCAGATGAGGCTCAAGGCCAAGCCTAGTCCGCCCTATACAGGACAGCATTCCGAACGACCTAGACCGATCCCAGCAGGTTCTGCTTCGACCAGATCTCTTCCATGTGCGCGAGGCGGGTTACCACGCTTTTCCCCATGCGCTTTGCGACGGCGTCCAACAGATAGTTGAGCAGAGCCGTCAGCCCGGTTTTGCTGTCGAAAAGACCGCAGGTCGCCTGGGATATGCGAAAGTTCGTTTCGCTGCGGGTGGCGATAACGTTATGCGGGCCATCCGTGATCGCGATGGTGTGGAGCCCCATTCCGCACACCATCTCGTGCACATCCACAACCCAGCTTTCATTGCGCTGCGCATCCATCGCCAGCAATACATCATCGGGAGAAGCTCTCCCCAGCTCGGTCGAGACACGAAAGGGCGACCCCTCCAGGCTATAAACGCGCGGGCGCACGA
The DNA here is from genome assembly GCF_002684405.1 of Parvibaculum sp. Lineage (GTDB taxonomy): Bacteria > Pseudomonadota > Alphaproteobacteria > Parvibaculales > Parvibaculaceae > Parvibaculum. Next base: position 5,739 of record NZ_NYVD01000169.1, read on the forward strand.
TCCTCAGGAAATCATGGAAGGTCGTCGCAGGGCCCGCCCACTGCTCGCTCGACAGAATGAACACCCGCCGGTCGGTATCCGCGAGAAGGTCCACTGCCCTTTCAAGGTCCTGCTCGTCGATCGCCGATAGGGTTTCCTTCACGTTCAGCATTTCGATTTCGATCCAGGCGGCAAGGTCGTGACGCGCCGCCGGATCCCTCGCCCGCTTGTATGCGGACGATATTCGGTTCGACAATTCGTGCCGGATGCTGGCCTGCAGCCCGCTGAAGCCGGGATATCCCAGTTTATCCGCAAAGCGGACAATGCTGGGCGCAGAGGTTTCAGCCTCCTTAGCCACACTCGCCGCCGTCCCGAAGGCCACAAGCTCCGGATAGCTACTGACGAGGCGCGCTATCCGCTGCTCGGTCGGCGTCAGCTTTGCCGAGAGCTGCTCAATGCGGTCAAAAATATTTTCTGTAACATTCATTACATTCTTTCTCACTTCGTAATGATCATTATAGTTCGGTTCCTGGATCCGACAAGCACGCGACAAAGGGGTACCGGCACGCATGAATGAAGACAGGATTGTCCGTATCGAGCTGACCGAGGTCGCCATTCCTTTCAAAAAGGAAGTCCAGGAGGTCATGCAAGGCTCCGGCAACGGCCTTGGCATGGCCATTCCGGCCGAAGAGCCGTGGCTCGGGGGAGATTTCGTGATCTGCCGCCTCTTCAGCGCATCCGGCGCGACAGGCATGTCGGAGGCCTTTGTCTGGCTGCCGGAATCCGGCGTCTCTCCCGGCGGGATCATCGAGACCATTCGAAGCGACATGGCGCAGTTCGTGCTCGGAGAATCCCCCTTCGACACCGAACGCCTGATGACGCGGCTGAACAACAACGTCACGCGTAACGAAATCGCCAAGGGTCTGCTCGATTCAGCCTGTTTCGAGCTGAAGGCGCAACTCGCGGGGCAGTCCGTGGCCAACCTTCTCGGCGGCGTTCAGAAGCGGGAGCTGCCGCTTGCCGCCCTCATCCCTCTCCACAGCGACACGTCGACCATGGTTTGGCTCGCGCAACACTGGCACGCGCAAGGGAGCCGCACCATTTGCGTGAAGCTTGGCGAAAGCATCGAACGCGATGTGGAAATCATGAGTGCCATGCGCGACGCGCTTGGCAGCGACGTGCGCCTGCGCGTCGATTACAATCAGGCCTATTCGGCATGGGACGCGATCGCCGCGATCAACGCCATCGAGCCCTTCCATATCGAGGTTGCGGAGCAGCCCACAAGCGCGTCGAACTACCTTGCCATGGCAGGGGTTCAGAAGCGTGTGAATGTGCCGCTCATGTCGCATGAAGGCTGCTTCTCGCTCAGCGAAATCCATCAGTTGCATGCATTGGGCGCCATCGGCGCCGTCGGCATCAATGCCGAACGCCCCGGCGGTCTCAGCGCGGCGGTTCGCGCAATCCATTTCGCCGAGCAAAACGGGCTGGGCGTGATCCTTCACAACCAGCCGGCCGGTCTCGGATCGGTATGGCAGGCGCATCTCGGCGCCGCCTTCCACTCCTCGCTTCACTATGACATGGAGCTCTTCGGTCATGTGATGCTGGAGCACGACCTTCTCAAAACGCCTATGGACTACAGCAACGGAACACTGACGCTGCCGGAGGGAACAGGCTGGGGCGTGGAGCTCGATCTCGACGCGGTCGAACACTATGCCGTGCGGCCCACAGTCGTCATCGAGAAGACGAGGAACTAAGCCATGATCAACACCACCCTGATGGCCGAGCGATACCAGTCAGCTCGTGATCTCTTTCTGTCCAATGCAGACAAGGCGGGATGGGAAGCGCATAGCCTGCTTCATCCGCTGAAGGGGCCCCAGGGCATCGATCTTTACACGGATGTCATTCACACGGGCAATCCGGACAGCGAAAACCTCCTGATGATCTCCTCGGGCACTCACGGTATCGAGGGATATCTCGGCTCGGAGATCCAGAGCCGCCTGCTTGCTGAGAACGTGATTGCGCCGGACCGCTCGGACCGTCATGCCGTGATGGTGCATGCGGTCAATCCTTACGGCTTTGCCTGGCACCGACGCGTCAATGAAGACAATATCGACCTCAACCGGAACTTTATCGACTTCGATGCGCCGCTCCCCGAAAACGAAGGATATGAAGCATTTCGCGCGCTCCTCAATCCTGCGGAGTGGGACGAGGGGTATGAAGAGAAGCTGAAAGCGGAGGCCGCTCTGGCGATAGAGCGGATGGGACTGGGCGCCCTCTTCAAGTCGGTCAGTGGTGGCCAGTATGAACACCCCTCCTGCATCCAGTATGGCGGCCAGGGGCCATGCTGGTCGCGGCGCATGATGGAAGATGTCTGGACGCAGGTCATGGCGAACAAACGCCGCGCGACCCAGATCGATCTTCATACCGGTCTCGGGTCTCCCGGCCAAGGCATTCTGATGACCTATGGCAAGGACGAACAGACGCGCATCAAGCGGGCCCGCGCCATGTGGCAGGATATTTTCGTCTCCCCGCCCGCGGAGACGGACGATACGCTCACCACGGGCGTGCTCGGGCCGCATCTGGAAGAGATGTTCGCCGACCGGGATATTCTCGCCGTCGTGCTGGAATACGGCACGAAGGAACCGGTCGACGTCCTGCATGCCATCGCCGCCGATAACTGGCTGCATCACCACGGGGACGTCGACAGCGAACGGGGTGCGCGGATCAAGCAGCTCATGCTCGACGCCTTCTATCTGAGCGACACCGCTCTCCGCGAGAAGTCCTATCAACGCGCCAGGAATGTTGTCGTCGCGGCCGAAAATGCCGGCTGACACGTCATGCCCTGCTATTCATCCCTGCCGGCCCTGATCCGGGACGCAGCCCCGCGTACTCCCCTGCTCTGTCTTTCGCCTCGTCGCATCACGGAACGGGTTCGTCTGTTCAGAGCGCATTTTCCGGGAGAGACGAGCTGGGCGGTAAAGTCCAACCCCCATCCCCGGGTGGTGCAGGCTATCGTCGATGCAGGTATCCGGACATTCGACGTGGCATCGCGCCAGGAAATCGACCTGATCCGGCATCACTGTCCGTCGGCCACGCTTCACTTCAATCATCCGGTGAAAACGCCGGACGATATCGCCTATGCCATTCATGCCGCCGGCATCCGCAGCTTCGTAATCGACAGCCCCGAGGAACTGGAAAAGATCGACATCACAGTCGACAGCATGGAGTCGGGCCTGCGCAGCGTCATCACGCTGACGATCCGCTTTCGAAGCAAGAACGCGGCGGGGACGGGCAATTACAATTTCGACGAGAAATTCGGCATCCCGCCGCAAGAGGCCGCTGCGCTTCTGCAGTTAGCCGCGCATCGGGGATACCGAACGGGCCTCACCTTCCATCCCGGCTCCCAGAACCGGCGTCCGGAAAGCTATGCGCTGTCGATCGAGACGGCGCGCGACATTGCCGGAAGGGCTTTCCCGCAAGGAGAGGCTGCGCTTTCTCACCTGAATATCGGCGGGGGCTTCCCTTGCGCCTATCCGGGGGGCAGCGGACCTTCGCTGCATTGCTACTTCAAGGCCATTTCCCAAGCGGCCTCGGATCTTGCCTGCCCGCTCGTCTGCGAGCCCGGCCGCGCACTGGTTGCCGAAAGCACGAGCCTGCTGACCCGGATCAATCTCCGGCGCAAGGACGATTCCCGCCTCTACATCAATGACGGGATATACGGCTCTCTCATGGAAGCCGCCTTTGTCGATTTTCAACCGCCTGCTCGCGCCTATTCCGCCGACGGCGCCGCGTTTCCCGAAGACGAGCCCCGTGAGGCGTTTCAGGTGTGGGGCGCGACCTGCGACAGCCTGGACCGGCTGCGGCAGCCCGTCTGTCTGCCGTCTGCCATCCGCACCGGCGACTTCATCGAATTCGGGATGATGGGGGCCTACAGCAACGCCACGGCAACCCGCTTCAACGGTATCGAACCGGCAGGCCTTGTGGGCGTCGAGGAAATAGCTCCCTGGTCAGCGGATGCGAAACACGCGTGAAATCAACCGATAAGGAGAGGCTTCAGATGCCGCAACCGGACACCGGCAATACAAGTGAGGCGACCTTGTTGTTCAATGTCGAAATCCTGTCCATGGATGACGACCGGACCGTCGCCAAGGCCATGGTCTATCAGCACGGTATCATTCACTTTGTCGGCGGCGAAGCGGGTGCCAGGCACTGGCTGAACGAGGCGGGCCTTTCCGCCCGTGAGGTGGACGGCCGGGGAAACTGCGTCCTGCCGGGCTTCATCGACACGCATCTCCATCCCATCCTGCTCTCCATTTTCGAGGTGAATGCGGATTTGAGCGACGCCTCTTCAATCGACGACGTCACCTCCCTCATCGCCGGCAAGGCAACCGCACTCGAAGCCGGTGACTGGCTTCTGGGCCTGCAGCTCGACGAGCAGCGTTTTTCAGGAACCGGGTTGCCGGATCGACATATGCTCGACCAGGTCTGCCCCGACAATCCTCTCGTCATCTTCTGCAGAGACGGACATAGCCTGATCGCCAACTCCGCCGCTTTACACGTGGCGGATCTGGCGGAGGCGCCGAAAGACATCAATGGCGGAACAATCGAAGTCGATGAGAAAGGCAGGCCGACGGGAATATGTCGCGAGGCGGCGACAGGCCTCGTCATGATGCACTTCAAGCCGCCGGGAGAAGCCCAACTCAAGACGGCTACGCTTCACGCCATTCGCAAGCTACCCGCCCATGGGATCACCTCCATCGGTGCGATCCTGCAAACGGACTCGGAGGGGCCCAGTGGGGCAAGCGGCCAGCGCGAAAGCGCGCTGATGGCCGAGCTCGCGCCCGACCTGCCGCTTTCCATCTACAATATTTTCATCGGCACGACCCCTGCCGACACCTTCCCGAGTGGCCCCGACAAGGCTTCCGACGCCTTTGCCGATCTCAAATATCGCGCCTTCAAGATTTTTTCGGACGGCACGCTCGGCTCATGCACCGCCTGCATGCATCATGGTTTCTTCGATCACCCCGAACAGACCGGGTACCTGACGCTCGGACCGGACGAACTCTACCGGCGGATGGTCGAAGCGCATGGCCTGGGCCTTCAAATATGCATACACGCCATCGGCGACAAGGCGGTTACGACATGCCTCGATCTCTATGAGAAACTGCTCGAAGAATATCCGTGCAAGGACCATCGACACCGTATCGAGCATGCCTCCGTCGTCACGTCAGGCGACATTGAACGCATGGCAAAACTCGGTATCGCACTGAGCTGCCAGCCTCTTTTCATACGCTCCGAAGCCGGCTGGCTGCCGCAACGCCTCGGGCCGGACCGGGTGCCGATGACCTACCCGTTCCGCTCGTTCTTCGACGCCGGCATTCCTGTTGCCGGTTCGTCCGACGCTCCCATCGAGAGCACCAGCGTTCTCGCCGCCATCGAATGCTGCGTTACACGAGATGGTTTCTCAACCGGGCAGAAATTGAGCGTAGATCAGGCAATCGCCATGTATACGCGCAATGCGGCTTTCATCCAGTTTGAAGAGGCGGAGAAGGGAACGCTCGAAGCGGGCAAGCGAGCCGATTTTGTAATGCTCGACAAAAACCCGCATCGCGTCCTACCCGAAGATATCGGGAAGATCTGTATCGTCAGAACCGTCCGCGGCGGAGAGACAACTTACGAATCTTAGCCAGGCCACCGCGCCTTAGGTAGCCCGCGACTTATTGGTGCATGCGCTGAATCTCGATTGGCATCTGCTTGAGCTGCGCCATGGCCCATTTCTCGTACCAATCGCAATCGCCTTCCTTAAAATTGAGTGAAAGGTCCTGACTGACCAGTGCGTCGAGTGTCTTCTCTGCCAGCATGAAGGCGAGAATCCGGCCAGGGCAAATCTGTACGCCCGCGCCGAATGTGGAATGGCCTCGCATGGGCCGATCGAGGCTGAACTGCTCCGGCTCAGGGAATGCTTTGGGGTCGAGATTGCCTGCCCCCCAACACATCATGATCGTGGTCCCCTTCGGAATCCGCACGCCCTCGAAAACGATTTCCTCGAGCGCATATCGGTGCAGATGCAGCACCGGCGGCTCAAGACGAAAGCCTTCGAAGGTCGCAGCCGGCAGCAGAGAGCGATCTGCGCGAAGTCGGTCGAGGACACAGGGATGGCGGAGCATGGTGTAGACCACATTCGATGCGCCAAGAGCCGCCGTGTGGAAGGCATCGACGAGATTGGCCGCCAGATAGTCGCCCGCATCCCTGGGCACGATACCGGCTATGGCAGGATCGTCACTGAACTCAAGTCCCTTGATATCTTCCGCGATGGCATCGACAAGCGGAAAGCCGCCGGAAGCGACGGCGCGTCGAACAGCCTGGACAACTGTTTTCCCATAGCCGTCGGCCGCCATATCGAAGACATGGACATCATGTTCGGTCGGATCGATATTGAACATTCCGCTCATATCGCGAACGAATTCGACAAGCGCGCCTTTCTCCTCTGCCGTCATCCCAATCAGGGCGGCCCAAAACCGGCATGTCAGCTCATCGCCAAAATGCCGTTGAAAGTCGACCTCGCCGACATCGGTAATCTCGGCCAGCAGCTCTGCGATGATTGTCTCGGCCAGTGGCTCCAACGCCGCAACCGCTTTGGGACTCAGTTGTTTGGTCAGTATGCGCCGAGCGGGATCATGCAGCGGTGCATTGGTAAAAAATACCTGATTGGCAAGGATCCGGACGAGGGCGCCGCCCGTTCCGGCAGGCGCAGCAGCTTCATCGCGCAAGGCTTCGAAGGATCCTGCGGAGAGCGCGTCCGGTGACATGTTGCCGGCGGCGGGCAGGGTCGAGAGTGTCCGCAGATGCTCATTGCGGAACACGACGAGCTGGCCGTCAGGGGTTCGCAAGAACGGGACGTCAGGCAGGGCGAACAGTTTGCGGCATGTATCGCGGAAGCTGTCGCGTCCACTGAAAGAGCCATAGGTCTCTACCAGGGGCAGGTCGGCAATTTCAAGAATACTCCCCTCGGCGGGCCCTGCGTTGCGCCTGGCAGAATCCGGTTCATCGGTGCGGGACATTGAAAACCTCATGTTAAACCGTGCAAAACTCGAACGGGGAACTCACCCGGGGCGACGCTCCATCGCGGCCCCTGCTTCATCAATCACGCCACGCCTGCCAGGACCGGTAGTGATCGGCCAGCGTTTCTTCCGCGGGTCGATAGACGATTCCAAGCTCTTCAATGCTGCGATGATTATCGACGGTGAAGCGAATGCCGAGATGATGGCGGATATATTCCTGGGTCAGACCGAAAAACGGACCGACGAGGCGGATCACCCAATGCGGTAGCTGATAACGCGGCAGCAGATAGGGCTTGCGATGATATGGCCTGATCATCTTCGCCATATCGAAGAGGGAGATCATGTCCTTCTCGGCGAGGATATAACGACCGCTCGCTTTCTCGTTCAACGCGGCACGCAGATGCGCGAGTGCGACGTCACGTACATCGACATAGGTGAAGGCGAAATCTGCTGCGCCGTAAAAGAAGGACCCTCTGAGCAATTCATCGAGCAAAAAGAGACTGCCAGAATCGGAGGACGGCGTCAGCGCGGGCCCGAGGATCAGACCGGGATTGATGACAACCATGGTCCAGCGCTTCTGACGGTCGCAGATTGCCCAGGCCTCCTTTTCGGCCACCACTTTGGAATAGTGATAGGGGTTATTTTCCACCGTACTCGTCGTATTGAAAAAGCGCTCCTGCAGGATATTGCCCTGCAAGGTGGGCACGTCGATGTAGTCGCCGAATATCGCGCCGACGGTCGAGGTGAGCACGACACGCGAAACGCTTTCACATTCATCGACGGTGCCAAGAACGTTCCTCGTTCCTTGAAGCGCAGGCTCGACGAGTTCACGCTGGCCATCCTTGATCTGCTCGGGAAGCAGGAATGGCGAGGCCACGTGGAAGACCGTGTCGCAATCCTGCATTGCCTCTTTGAAGGACCCCGATTTCAAAAGGTCGGCTTCGAAAAGTTCGAGCTGTCCGGGGTATCGCTCCATCAATGCGGCAAGGCCGGAGAGCTTTTCACGCTTGGCAAGGCTGCGGACCGTCGTATTGACCCTGTAGCCTTCTTTCAGCAGCAGCTCGACGAGATGCCCCGCGACATAACCGCTCCCGCCGGTAACCAAAGCCTTTTTCATAACCCTCTCCTACCTCGCCTTGAGCGTTCCCGCCGCCTTCATCGAAAGCAGGTTCTCATGTTGGGTTCGATAATCGCTTTTCAGAATCCTCGCCGTCATGGACTTCGGCAAAAGTCCGGCGAGTTTCACAAGTAGGCTCGTCGAGACAGGAAATGCATAATCCCAACGCCGTTGCCGGATCGCCGTCAGCAAATGCTCGACGGCCCGGTCTTCGGAAATTTCCCGCGGCGCCGGCATACCGTCGTTTGCCGTCGCTTCCGTTGCGATGAACCCGGGATAAATGGAGACAAAATGTATTCCCCGATCCCCAAACTCCACTCGGCAAGTATCGAAAAGCAGCCTTAGCGCTCCTTTGGCTGCCGAATAGGGCCCCTGGAGCGGCACCCCGAGGAAACCGGCGAGCGAATTTGTGTGTGCGATCACCCCTCCCCGCTGCGCCGACATCTGATCGATCACGGGAAACAGGTAGTTTACAATCGTGTCGTAGTTCGATCGCATATATGCCGTTACGTCGCGCGCGCCCATCGTCCTCATATCAAGCGCTGGCGCGCCGCCGATATTCAGGACCGCCAGATCGATCCGACCGAACCTCTCGACCGCCGCGGCCACGACACCTGCCGCATTATCCGGATCTCCGGCATCCGCCGCCAGCGCCAGACAGTGACCGCCCCTCTCCGCCACTTCCCGTGACAGTTCTTCGAGGCGCTCTTTTCGGCGTGCAGTGACAACCAGATGCGCACCTTCTTCGGCCAGCCGCAAGGCGAGAGCGCGCCCCATGCCCGAAGAGGCCCCGGCAATCAGAACCGTCTTGCCCGTATAGCGTTCATGGGCCATCGGATCCGCCTGCTCCCAATATCTTCGTCCCGCCCAGACCAGTACGGCCGACACGAGCGCAAAGACAAAACTGACCAACGCGACCGGTCGAGCTTCGTCGCCGATCACAACGAAGGATGCCGCAAGAGGCCCGAAGGCAAGGCCAAGAAGCTGAGCCGCCGGCATCAGCACAGCGACGCGGCCAAGACCGTCCGCCCTGAAAGCCAGGGCGAACTGGAACGGGTTGAGAAACAGCCAGGTAAAGCCGAACACCGCGCACAACATCGCGAAGCCGGCACGCTCCCCATGGGGGAGAACATATATTCCGCCGGTTGCGGCCACGAGGGTGAGAGCCCCCATGCAAAGCGCAAATACGACGTTTAGCCGCCGCACGAGGAGAGTGGCCAGAATTCCGCCCGAGACCTGAACCAGAAGGAGTATCGAGACCAAGGACTGGACCTGGTTCTGACCAAAGCCTGCTTCGTTTCCCAGTGGCTCCAGATAGGCCCACAGCGCCCCGAGGGCGGCCATTTGCAGAAATGCGACGACAAGCACAATCCGCCTGCTCATAGACCATTTCAGCTTTTTGCCTTCGGTATGTGCAATCGGCACAAACCCCGACGGGAGGACAAAGGAGAGCAGCGCCGCGACCGCCAGAAGAACTGCCAATGTGACGAATCCGCCGGACCATCCCATCTTCGGAACGACGAGACTGGCGAGAAGAGCGGCAACGGCGGCTTGCGCCACTGTCTGCGCAACGACGAAGATGGCTGCGATCCTGTCGGGTTTCGCCGTCCGGACGACCGTACAAGTCGCGACCCAGATCAAGGCGCCCTCCAGCACCCCCGCACCGCCGCGCAGGGCAACCAACACGCCATTCCCCTCAACATGCACCGTCAGGACATCCAGTGCCGCAACGCCGATTGCCGCCAAGAATGCCACCAGCTTGTATTGCGAAACGGGCAGGACGGCGTCACTCAAAGCCACGCCAATGCCGACCGCGACGATTTCGCCCATAGCCACCAGCCCGACACCGGACATGGTGATCCGTCCCGCCCCGGCCAGTCCGCCCAAAAGGATCGGCTGCAAGCCAAGGACAAGAAGCGCCAGCGAGCCGATCGCCAATGCGGCGGCAGTCTCACCTGCCGATATCCCGGATTGACGGTTGCTGTTCATGATCGCGACCTCTTGCGACGATCAAGCCGCGACCGGATCGGGAAGTTTTTTCATCACCGTCTCGGCAACTTCCAGCGTCCGGTCGATATCCGCCTCCGTCATGGCGGCGCCGACGAACATGTTGTGGAAAGGATGGAAATAGACGCCACCGGCAAGCATGCCGTCGACAAAGGCGGTGCTGCGATCGAAATCGCAATTCCCCTCCTCATTCGTAATCATGACGAGCGGCATTTGGGACGGCCCCGTCTGACTGAGATCGAGATCGCAAGTATTCGCGATGGAGGCGAGCCCCGCTCTCAACCTGTCGCCCAGCGCAATCGTCCGTTCCAGATAGTCGGTTTCGCGAATGAGACGAAGCGTTTCCAGGGAAGCCGCCATGGCTGCGCCCGCGAACCAGAACGAACCCGTCACATAGATATGAGATGCCGCTTCCTTCGCGCGCTCGTTTCCCAGCAGCGCGGATATCGGATGGCCATTCGCGATTGCCTTTCCCCATGTCGAAAGGTCGGGCTGCACACCCAAATGATTCCAGCTGCAATTGCGCTCGATACGGAAACCGGCACGGATGTCGTCGACAATCAGTAGCGCATCCTTTTCGTCGCAGAGCTCGCGCGCTCTGCGCGCATAGGCCGCATCCGGCAGCTCCTGATCGACAAAGACATCGTGCTTGAAGGGCGAGGCAAAGATGGCGGCCAGATCGTCGCCAGCCTGCGCCACCGCATCCTCCAGGCTTTTTACGTCATTGTACTGATAATAAATGAAGTGAGCGCGGTCATCTTCCACCGTCCCGGCGGGGATGGGCGTGCACCAGGGCGCCGCGCCATGATAGGCCCCGCTCGCCATCAGAACCTTCTTGCGCCCCCGATAGGCCCTCGCCGTCAGCAACGCCATGCTGGAAGCGTCCGTGCCGTTCTTGCAGAACATTGCCCAGTCGGCATGCGTGACCATCGCCACGAAGGCTTCGGCCAGTTCCACCATGCGCGGCGTCGGCCCCGTTGCCACGTCAATCTGCGACATCTGCTTCCGATAGGCGGCATCCACCTGCTCGTTGCAATACCCGAAGAGATTGGGTCCATAGCCGCACATGAAATCGATATAGCGGTTTCCATCGACATCCCAGAGATAGGCGCCTTCCGCACGCTCGAAGAACTGCGGCGCATGCGGCGGCAGCAGACCGACGGATTGATGCCCGTACATACCGCCCGGAATAACCCTGCTCGCCCGCGCTCTCAGTTCCCGATCGACCTTCCCGCTCATCATGCTTCTCCGGTTGCAAAAATATAGTATTTACTATTATTGTGTCGCCAGCTTCGTTGCAAGAGGCTTTTTTAGAGAGAGGAGAAAGACGACCATGACCGACCTGATCTGCGCAGGTCTGACCACGCTGGACATTCTCGTTCGTCCTGTGGACGCCCTGCCGGACGCACAGCAACCGACGCTGGTCGAGGAAATTGCGCTCGCACCGGCGGGCACCGCTTCCGGTACGGCCATGGTCGCGGCAACGCTCGGCCTCGAGGCCGCCGTTATTTCCGCCGTTGGCAAAGATGTGAATGGCGATATTACGCTGAGCCTTCTGGAGAAGACGGGCGTGGATTGCACGCATATAGAGCGGCTCGACGAGTTGCCGACATCCACCAGCGTGCTTACCATCCGCTCCGATGGCGAACGCCCCGTCTTTCACATGCTCGGCGCAAGCATTCTCACCTCGCTGTCCACCCAAGCCGTCGAGGCAGCAAAACAGTCCCGCTTCTTTCACTTTGGCGGCGTCGGCTTCCCCAACCTTTCAACGGCCGAAGCTATTGCTGCCATTGCGGATATTCGCGCAAGCGGTACCTTTACAAGCTGCGACATCATTGCGCCCCAACCGGAAACACTGGATGTCTTGCGGCCATTGCTGCGCAATATCGATTGCTTCATGCCAAGCGAAGCGGAAGTCCATGTCCTGCTGGGGGAAACGTCTCCGGAGGATGCCCTCAAAACCTTTGTCGGCATGGGCGCACGTGCCTGTATCATCAAACGCGGCGATAAAGGCAGTATCGGATTTTACGAAAACGAGATCGTGGAAGTCCCGGCAAAGAAAATTACACCGGTCGATACAACAAGCTGTGGCGATTCATATTGCGCCGGTTTCATAGACGGCCTCTCGCGCGGTCTTTCCTTCCGCGAAGCGATGATCGCCGCCACGGAAACGGCCGCCCAGGTTGCACAAGGCGCGGGAACGCTCGGTGCCCTCAAAAAAAGAGACCGCTCCAATGAACGCTAGATCCGACGAGTTGCGCAACGCATTGGTTGCCGTGATGCAGCAAATGGAGGCGTCCGGCCTCAACCACGGCACAGCCGGCAATGCGTCCGCCCGATGGGGAGACAAGTTTCTGGTCACGCCCTCAGGCATCCCTGCCGCGCAACTCACACCGGACTCCATCGTGGAGATAGACCGGTCGGGCGCATATGAGGGAGATTTCCGACCAACCAGCGAATGGCGCATGCATGTCGGCCTCCTGGCCGGGCGCCCCGACATCAATGCGGTCGTCCATTGCCATTCGCAATATGCAACCACGCTGGCCTGCGCCAACAAGCCCATCCCGCCGCTTCACTATATGACAGCCGTCAGCGGCGGCCCGGATATTCGCGTTGCCCCCTATGCTCTGTTCGGGTCGGAAGAACTGGCGTCTGTCGTCATCTCCACACTGGAAGGACGACGCGCCTGCCTCATGGCCAATCACGGACAGATCGCACTGGGCCGGACCCCTGCCGAGGCTCTCATGATTGCTAGTGAAGTCGAGGTGCAGGCCTCCTTCTACTATGGGACGCTTGCCATAGGCGGGCCTGTGCTGCTTTCCAACGAACAGATGAACGACGTTTTCAGCGCATTTCTTTCATACGGACAAAAGCCGAAGAAAGAAGTCTGACGCCGCCGGATCGCCTATCCAAATAGGGCCTCGTCTACCGCCCTGGCCGTCTGAACAAGTGCCAGCTCTCGCTCGCATTCGTCCGACTCCAGCAGCATTTCGATGCAGGCGTAACCGAGTTCCGTCGCGAACCGGTCTCCAAGCCGGAGATTGCTCCGCGTTCTATGCAGCAAACACAACCGTCTTGCGCCCGTTCAGCATGACGCGATTTTCAAGGTGAAGCTTCACGGCACGGGCCAGCACACGGGATTCGATGTCGCGCCCGGTGGCGACCAGATCGTCCGGCGTCATCACATGCGTCACGCGTTCGGTTTCCTGTTCGATGATCGGTCCCTCATCGAGATCGGGCGTGACGTAATGCGCCGTCGCGCCAATGATCTTCACACCCCGCTCATGAGCCTGATGGTAAGGCTTCGCGCCTTTGAACGAGGGCAGGAAGGAATGGTGGATATTGATCACCTTTCCATAGAGCCGCGTGGATAGCTTGTCGGACAGGATCTGCATGTAGCGGGCAAGCACGACGAGGTCGGCGCCGGTTTCCTTCACCAGTCCCACGATCTTCGCTTCCTGCTCCGCCTTGTTGTCCTTCGTAACGGGCAAATGATGAAAGGGAATGTTTTCCAGCTCGGCGGTACGCCTGGCGTCTTCATGGTTGGAGACAATGGCCACCACTTCCGCGTTCAGCCAGTTCACCCGGATCTGATAGAGGATGTGCAGCATGGCGTGATCGAATTTCGAGACCATGATGACGATCTTCGGTTTCCGCTGCGCGTCCGCAACGCCCATCATGATCTCGAAACGGTCGACAGCCGGCTTCAGCACGCGCTCAATATCGTCCCGCTGGACGGTACCGGGCGCCTGAACGGCAATGCGCATGAAGAACTTGTTGCTGCCCCGGTCCCAGAACTGATTGCTTTCGGAAATATTGGCGCCAATGGCGGCCAGCTCGGTCGTGACAGCGGCCACAATGCCCGGCCGGTCGGCGCAGGACAGGGTCAGGACGAATTCGGAAATGTCTTCAGCCATGGGTGAGGGTCTCTAATCGAAAAATGGACGTGACGCATCGCCCGGCTTGCGCTTCCAAGCGCCTGCCGGCGGCGACACCCGCCGCTTCTGCATATAGTCGTGTGCGTATCAGATATCGAGCGTGTTTTCCCGTTCCCACTCAGTGAAGTGGGAAACATAGGAGTGCCACTCCTGCCTCTTGAGTTTCAGGAAGGCCGAAGAGAAGGAAGAGCCCATCGCCCCCTTCAGCCCCTCATCGGCCTCGAATGCCCGGAGCGCATCCTGAAGGTTGAGCGGCAGTTTGGGCGCATCGGTCACCAGGTGACCTTCCTCATACATATCGATGTCGTAGCGCGGGCCCGGGTCGGCATTCGTCTTCAGCCCGTCGAGACCCGCCGCGATGACCACCGCCTGCAGCAGATAGGGGTTCGCGGCACCGTCGGCGAGGCGCAGCTCGAAGCGGCCCGGATCGGGCACACGCACCATGTGGGTACGGTTGTTACCGGTCCATGTGACGGTGTTGGGCGACCAGGTCGCACCGGACAACGTCCGCGGCGCATTGATGCGCTTGTAGGAATTCACCGTCGGATTGGTAATCGCGGCGAGCGCGGGCGCATGTTTCATGATGCCGCCCAGAAAGCGCAGCCCCTCGGACGAAAGACCGAACTCCGCCTTGTCGTCGGCGAACACATTTTGCGTGCCGTCGGCATTCCAGACAGAGACATGGCAATGGCAGCCATTGCCCGTCAGCTCCTTGAAGGGCTTGGGCATGAAGGTCGCGCGCAGCCCATGTTTTTCGGCGACCGACTTCACCATGAATTTGAAGAAGGAGTGCTTGTCCGCCGTCTTGAGCGCATCGTCATACTTCCAGTTCATCTCGAACTGGCCGTTCGCATCCTCATGGTCGTTCTGATAGGGCTCCCAGCCGAGTTCCAGCATGTAGTCGCAAATCTCGGCGATGATGTCGTAGCGCCGCATGACCGCCTGCTGGTCGTAGCAGGGCTTTTCCGCCGTATCGCGGATGTCGGAAATCGCATCGCCTTCCGGCGTGATGAGGAAGAACTCCGCCTCGACGCCGGTCTTCACATATTTGCCCTGCCCTTCAGCCTCGGCGATGAGCTTCTTCAACACATTGCGCGGCGCCTGGTCGAGCGGCATGCCATCCATCACGCAATCGGCAGCCACCCAGGCGACATCCTTTTTCCAGGGAAGCTGGATCACCGAAGAGGCGTCCGGTATGGCGAAGAGGTCGGGGTGGGCGGGAGACAGATCGAGCCAGCTTGCGAAACCGGCAAAGCCTGCACCGTCGGCCTGCATGTCAGCAATCGCCGCGGCCGGCACGAGCTTTGCCCGCTGCCCGCCGAAAAGGTCGGTGTAGCTGATCATGAAATATCTGATGCCGTTTTCGTCGGCAAAGCTCTTGAGATCGGCGGTCATATCTTCCTCTCCGGTTTGTTCGGCACCATGCAAATGAGAGGCCGGGTCAGAAAACTGTCTTGCCCGGGACCCATCCCGTCCCAGCCAAGGGAACCTGGGCCATCGCCGAGGCTTCGATCGTAAGCGCACAGAGATCTTCCGGTTCAAGATTGTGCACATGGCTCTTTCCGCAGGCACGCGCGATGGTCTGCGCTTCCAGCGTCATCACCTTCAGGTAATTGGCAAGGCGCCGTCCCGCCGCAACAGGATCCACGCGCTTCATGAGTTCCGTGTCCTGCGTGGAAATACCTGCCGGATCCGCCCCCTCATGCCAGTCGTCATAAGCACCCGCCGTGGAGCCCAGCGCCCGATATTCTTCTTCCCAGCGCGGATCATTGTCGCCGATAGCCACCAGCGCCGCCGTCCCGATGGAGACTGCGTCCGCGCCCAGCGCCAGCGCCTTGGCGACATCGGCGCCGTTTCGTATCCCGCCGGAAATAACAAGCTGCACCTTGCGGTGCATGCCGAGATCCTGCAGCGCCTGCACGGCGGGCCGGATACAGGCGAGCGTCGGCTGACCCACATGCTCGATGAAGACTTCCTGCGTCGCCGCCGTGCCGCCCTGCATACCGTCCAGCACGACGACATCCGCGCCGGCCTTCACCGCCAGCGCCGTGTCGTAATAGGGCCGCGCGCCGCCCACCTTGATATAGATGGGCTTTTCCCAATCGGTGATCTCGCGCAGTTCGAGGATCTTGATCTCCAGATCGTCCGGCCCCGTCCAGTCCGGGTGGCGGCAGGCGGAGCGCTGGTCGATGCCTTTGGGCAGCGTGCGCATTTCCGCCACGCGGTTCGAAATCTTCTGGCCAAGCAGCATGCCGCCGCCGCCGGGCTTTGCGCCCTGACCGACCACGACTTCGATGGCGTCGGCGCGCTTCAGGTCGCGCGGGTTCATGCCGTAGCGCGACGGCAGATACTGATAGACGAGCATCTGCGAATGGCCGCGCTCCTCCTCCGTCATGCCGCCGTCGCCGGTCGTGGTGGACGTACCGGCGATGGTTGCGCCGCGTCCAAGCGCTTCCTTTGCCCCGGCGGAGAGAGAGCCGAAGCTCATGCCCGCAATGGTAATCGGAATCTTGAGTTCGATGGGCTTCTTCGCAAAGCGCGTGCCCAGCGTCACACTCGTCTCGCATTTCTCACGATAGCCTTCCAGCGGATAGCGCGACATGGAAGCGCCGAGAAACAGAAGGTCGTCGAAATGCGGCACGCGCCGCTTGGTACCGCCGCCGCGAATGTCGTAAATGCCGGTCGACGCGGCACGCCGGATTTCCGACAGCGTGTAATCGTCGAAGGTTGCCGATTTGCGAGGCGTGGTGCGCGGTGTCTGATAGCTCATCTCGGTATCCTCAATAGGCGTCGGCGTTGTCGACATCGAAATTGTAGAGCTTGCGTGCAGAGCCGTAGCGCGTGAACTCTTCCGGCTTCACATCCGTCACGCCCGCTTTCGACAACAGGTTGCCGAGAAGCTCGATATGTTCGGGGCGCATTTCCTTTTCGATGCAGTCCGCACCGAGGCTCTTTACGCTGCCGCGCACGAAGAGCCTGGCTTCGTAAAGCGAGTCGCCCAGCGCATCGCCCGCATCGCCCAGCACCACCAGATTGCCCGACTGCGCCATGAAGGCGGACATATGCCCGATATCGCCTTTGACGACGATGTCCGCACCCTTCATGGAAATGCCGCAGCGCGAGGACGCATTGCCTTCAATGACGAGGAGCCCGCCGCGCGAGGTCGCACCGGCATACTGGCTGGCGTTGCCTTTGATGACGACACTGCCCGACATCATGTTTTCTGCAACGCCCGGGCCGGCCGATCCATGCACGGTGATCGAGGCCTGCTGGTTCATGCCGCCGCAATAATACCCCACACTTCCGTGGACGGATATTTCCAGCGGCGCATCCACGCCGACTGCGACCGCATGGCTCCCGCGCGGATTGAGAATTTCCCACAGCTCGCCGCCCTCGTCCCGTCCCAGACTGTGGAGCGCCTGGTTGAGGTCGCGCAGCGATGCCGTTTCGAGGTCGATGGTAGGCATTACTGATGCTCCCAGAAATAGACGGTGGCAGGCTCGGGCTCCCAGACCCGCGCCTCCTCTATGCCGGGCAGCCCGGCAAGCGCGCGATATTCCGAGCCGAAGGCAACATAACGATCGGTTTCGGCCATCACGGCGGGCTTGCACGCGATCGCATCGCGCACCACGCCGAAACCGTTTTTCGTGCCGACCACGAAGGTGAAGAATCCATCAAGATCGGAGAGCGCGCTTTCCAGCGCTGCGCCCAGATTCTTGCCCTTCTTCATCTCGGCAGTGAGATAGGCCGCCGCGACTTCGCTATCGTTTTCCGTTTCGAAATGCATGCCATCGCGCGCAAGTTCGCGGCGCAGATTATTGTGGTTCGACAGCGAACCGTTATGCACCAGGCATTGGTCCGCGCCTGTCGAGAAGGGATGCGCGCCCATTGTCGTGACGGCGGATTCCGTTGCCATGCGCGTGTGTCCCACGCCATGCGTGCCGCTCATGCCCGACAGGCCGAAGCGCTGAACGACGCTCGCAGGCAGGCCCGCTTCCTTGTAGATCTCGATGGCCTCCCCCACGCTCATGATCCGAAGCGTGGGATGGTTTTCAGCGAGCAGATTGCGCGCCGCCTCCATCGCCGCCTCATCCACCGTGATGACGGCGTGCGTGTTGTTCGGCGCCACGGAAACGTCGTCGCCCAGCACCGCCTTCAGGCTATCTTCCAGGCCTGCGAAATCCGTCTCCGGATCGGCCGACTGCACGGTGATCTTCACCTTCCCGTCGGCGGCGTCGCCATAGATCGCCATGCCGGCGCTGTCGGGCCCGCGATCCGTCATGATCACCAGCATTTCCGACAGCATGCGTCCGAGCTGTGGCTCAAGCTCCCGGTCTTTCAGAAACAATCCAACAATGCCGCACATAGTGCTCACTCTCCGATCCTGCGTCTGGATCAAGAGCTAGCAGGTCCGGGAAACAAATTCAACTGTTAGGAAATAATTTTTCCTATGAGAAAACTTTTGGACCGGTCAGCGCTGGGGATAGGCGATGATGGAGATGTATCGGATGGGAAACTTCCGCAGCTTGTTCGGCCCATGGGGCGAATCCGCATCGAAGAAGAGGCTGTCCCCCGGTTCCATGTTGAAAGTCTGGTCGCCATGGCGGTATTCGACCTCCCCTTCCAGCAGGTAGATGAGTTCGATCCCTTCATGCTGGAAGGCGGGAAAAGTGTCGGACTCCGCCGTCAGCGTCAGCTCATAGGGTTCGACGACCACGCCGCTCGTATTGTTCTCGATGTAGCCGAGCAGGCGATACTGGTGGCCGGCGCGGGTGCCGCGGCGTTCGATCTCGACGCCTTCGCCTTTTTTCACGAAGACCGCGTTGCGCGGCTCTTCATAGCTGCGGAAGAAATCGGTGACGGGCACGCCCAGCGCGCGGGAAAGCGCCTGAAGCGTCGCCAGCGAGGCGGAGGTGTTGCCGTTCTCGATCTTCGACAGCATGCCGACGGAAATGCCGGTGGCCTGCCCCAGATCGGCGACGGTCAGGCCCAGCTTCTTGCGCAGGCGGCGAACCTCGTGGCCGATGGCGATCTCGAGGTTCTTTTCCTTCTCCGCTTTGACCGAGTGGGGATCCTGGGTGAACTTTGGGTTTGCTTCGTTTTCCGCCGCCTTCTTGCGTGCCATGGCCCCCGGCTCTCCTGCTCACTGTGACTTGTCCGCCCGATACGGGCTTTCACCACAGTAGGGAAAATGTTTCCGCTGAGTAAACCCTATCCGCGCGTGGGCTGGCGGTCCGCGCGCGGGGTCACGCACATCTCGGCGCGGTAGACCCGCGAAAAATGGCTCGCGCTGGCAAACCCTGTTGCCATGGCGACTTCGGCAACGGACATGGCGCTCTGGCGCAGAAGACGGCGGGCATGCTCCAGCCGCATACGCCGATAGACGGCCTGGAAGGTCGTACCCATTTCGCCTGCGAAGAGCCGATCGAGATGGCGCGGCGTGATCCCCGCAAACGCAGCCATGGCGGCGCGATCCATGGGCTGCTCGAGCGTCGCTTCCATCTTTTCAAGGAGCGTCAGCAGCCTCGGGTGATGCGTACCATAGGTCTCCGCGCGCGAGGCCCGCTGAGCGCCGGAGGCTTCCTCGATATGCGTGTGGAGATACCAGTCGGAGACACGCCGCGCGAAATCCGCGCCCAGCCGCTCGGCAATGACGGCGCTCATCATGTCGAGCGGGGCGATACCGCCGCCGCAGGTGATGCAGTTGCCGTCGATCACATATCGGGCGCGCTCGGGCACAAGGTCAGGGAAAGCTTCCATCAGGGCCGGCGCATGTTCCCAGTGGATGGTGAAGCGGCGATTGGCGAGCACACCCGCCTCGGCCAGCAGATAGGGCCCGCCGGAGATACCGCCGATGCGGACCCCTTCGCGCGTCAGACGGCGAAGCGCCGCCGCGATCTCCGGGCTCTTCCAATCGGCCGGACTGCCGCCCGCGCAGACGAAGACCGTGTGAAGGCTTTTGCCCGCCTTCGCCAGCTTTTCGGTCGGCACGCATACGCCCGACGAGCTTTCCACCATGCCGCCCGCAACCGAGAACGCCTCGACCCGGTAGAGCTCTTTCCCCGCCAATATGTTTGCCGCGCGCAACGGCTCCGTCGCCGCGGCGAAGGACATCAGCGCAAAACCGGGCAGAAGGATGAAGCCATAGGTCTGCATGGGCGGTTTCCGGACACAAAGTCTCTTATATACTTTTTTCAGTCTCTTATGGGCAAGTCAAGGCGCACGCCACCCGCCATGATTTCCGGCAGACCTCAAGCGGAAGAGAGCGATGCGCTATTCGGCCCTGTCGATTTTCCTCAATGCGCTCAGCGGCAACCGGCACTGGCAGCCCGCATGGCGGGAGCCGGCACCAAAGCCCCACTACGACGTGGTGATCGTGGGCGGCGGCGGGCACGGGCTTGCCACCGCCTACTACCTCGCCAAGGTGTTTGGCGTGCGCAACATTGCCGTGCTGGAGAAAAGCTATCTCGGCTCCGGTAATATCGGCCGCAACACGACCATCATCCGCTCCAATTACCTGCTTGAGGGGAACCAGCCCTTCTACGAATTCTCGCTGAAGCTGTGGGAAGGGCTGGAACAGGATTTCAATTTCAACGCCATGGTCTCGCAGCGCGGCGTGCTGAACCTCTATCATTCCGATGCCCAGCGCGATGCCTATACGCGCCGGGGCAATGCCATGCTGCTCTCGGGCGCGGATGCGGAACTGCTCGATCGCGACGACGTGCGCCGCATGCTGCCCTTTCTCGATTTCACCAACGCGCGCTTCCCCATACGCGGCGGCCTGCTGCAGCGCCGCGGCGGCACGGTTCGCCATGACGCGGTCGCCTGGGGCTATGCGCGCGGAGCGGATGCGCTTGGCGTCGACATCATTCAGCATTGCGCGGTCACCGGCATTCGCCGCGAGGGCGACCGGGTGACCGGCGTCGACACGACCAGGGGCACGATCGGCTGCGGCAAGCTCGCCCTTTCCACCGCCGGACATTCCAGCGTGACCGCCTCTCTGGCGGGGCTGCGCCTGCCGGTCGAAAGCCATGTGCTGCAGGCTTTCGTCTCGGAAGGGCTAAAACCCTTCATCGACAATGTCGTGACCTTTGGTGCGGGGCACTTCTATGTTTCGCAGTCCGACAAGGGCGGGCTCGTCTTCGGCGGCGATATCGACGGCTACAACTCTTACGCACGGCGCGGCAACCTCGCCACGGTCGAACATGTGATGGAAGCGGGTGTCGCCATGATCCCCGGCCTGTCGCGTATTCGCGCCCTCAGAAGCTGGGGCGGCATCGTGGACATGACGATGGACGGCTCGCCCATCATCGACAAGACGCATCTGCCCAATCTCTACCTCAATGCCGGCTGGAACTATGGAGGCTTCAAGGCAACGCCTGCGGCGGGCTGGTGCTTTGCGCATCTGATCGCAAGGGACGCGCCGCATGAAGTCGCCACCGCCTATCGCCTCGACCGCTTCGCGCGCGGCTATCTCATCGACGAGCGCGGCGCGGGCGCGCAGGCCAATCTTCACTAGGAGCCGGATATGGCAAGCCTCATTCCCTGTCCGCA
Organism: Parvibaculum sp.; assembly: GCF_002684405.1. Taxonomy (GTDB): domain Bacteria; phylum Pseudomonadota; class Alphaproteobacteria; order Parvibaculales; family Parvibaculaceae; genus Parvibaculum. Next base: position 27,395 of record NZ_NYVD01000169.1, read on the forward strand.
TTGCGGCATGCGCCCTAAAGAGGAATTCACCATCAAGGGAAGCGCCGACGTTGCAAGGCCCGCACCGGAAGCAGGCACGCAAGACTGGCTCGACTATGTCTATCTGCGCGAGAACCCGATGGGGCGGCTCAGCGAATATTGGCACCACGCCTCCGGTTGCCGCCGATGGCTCGTCGTCTCGCGCGACAGCGTGAACCATGACATCTACAGCGTACAGGATGCCGCGCAGGCAAAGGGAGGCGGGGCATGACGGCATACCGGCTCGCCACGGGCGGTCTCATCGACCGCGACCGCCCTGTCGGCTTCAGCTTCGACGGCAAGCGCATGCAGGGATGTGAAGGCGATACGCTCGCTTCCGCCCTTCTGGCCAACGGGCAGACGCTCGTCGGACGCAGTTTCAAATATCACCGTCCACGCGGTATCCTCACCGCCGGCGCGGCAGAACCCAATGCGCTGGTAACGCTCGGCCGGGATGGACGGACGGAAGCCAATTGCCGTGCGACCATGGTGGAGCTTCACGAAGGGCTCGAGGCCCGAAGCCAGAATTGCTGGCCGTCGCTCACACACGACATCGGCACGGTGAACCAGCTTGCCGCGCCCTTTCTCGGCGCGGGCTTCTACTACAAGACCTTCATGTGGCCCGGCGCTTTCTGGGAAAAAGTGTATGAGCCCGCCATCCGCCGTGCGGCGGGGCTCGGGCGCGCCAGCTACGAGGCCGATCCCGACCGTTATGAAAAAGCCTGGGCGCATTGCGACCTGCTGGTGATCGGCGCAGGCCCTGCCGGGCTTGCCGCCGCGCTGACCGCCGCCCGCGCGGGCACACGTGTCATCCTTGCCGACGAACAGGCAAGGATGGGCGGATCATTGCTGAGCGAGAGCGGCGAGATCTACGGCACGACCGCCCCCGCTTTCGCGGAAGCATGCCTCGCGGAACTTTCTTCCCTCGACAATGTAACGCTGATGCCGCGCAGCACGGTTTTCGGCTGGTATGACGACAATGTCTTCGGCGTTGTGGAGCGCGTGCAGAAACATACCGCCGCCCCCGACCCGAACCGGCCCGTCGAACGGCTCTGGCGGGTCGCCGCGAAACAGGCCGTGCTGGCGACGGGCGCGGAAGAACGCCCGCTCGTTTTCGGCGGGAACGACCGTCCCGGCGTGATGATGGCCGGCGCCATGCGGAGTTATGCCAATCACTATGGCGTGGCGGCGGGCGAACGCGTGGCCGTCTTCACCAACGGGCTTTCCGGCTACCGCACCGCGCACGATCTCGAGCGGCTTGGGGTCGAGGTCGCGGCAATCGTCGATCCGCATGAGACGCGCATCGACTACGAAGGCAAGGCGCGCCTCATCCGCAATGCCGTCGTGACGGGTACGAAGGGCGGCAAAGCGCTGTCCTCCATCGAGGTTCGGCAGGGCGGAAAATCGGAGACGATCACCGTCGACGCGCTTGCCATGTCGGGCGGATGGAGCCCTATCATCCATCTTGCCTGCCATCGCGGCGCAAAGCCGGCCTGGTCCGAGGCCCATGCGGCTTTCCTCGCGCCCGACGGCCTGAAAGGCCTGACGGTGGTGGGCGCGGCGGCGGGACGTGCGACGACGGAATCCTGCCTGGCGGATGGCGAAGCTCAAACGCGGGAAATACTCCAGGCCCTCGGCTTTTCAACCGCCGCGTCCGCCTTCGGACAACGGCATGAGGACGATGAAAAAGCAGTACCCGCCTTCTGGTATGTCGCCAATTCCAGCGGCAAGGCCTTCGTCGACTTTCAGAACGATGTGCATCTGAAGGATCTGCAGCTCGCCACGCGCGAAGGCTATGGTCATGTCGAACATGCCAAGCGCTACACGACGAACGGCATGGCGACGGATCAGGGCAAGCTTTCCAATGTGAATGCCATCGGCATTCTGGCAGGCGAGCGAGGCGTTTCGCCCGGCGAGATCGGGACGACGACCTTCCGGCCCTTCTATACGCCGGTTTCTTTCGGCGCGTTCACCGGCGCGCAGCGCACGGAACATTTCCAGCCCGTGCGTCACTCGCCGCTGCACCAATGGGCCAAAAAGCGCGACGCGGTCTTCGTGGAGACCGGCCAGTGGTATCGCTCGCAGTATTTTCCGCAAAGCGGCGAAACGCATTGGCGCGAAAGCGTGGACCGGGAGGCGAAAGCGGTGCGCTCATCGGTCGGGCTCTGCGATGTCTCCACCCTCGGCAAGATCGAGATTACGGGTGCGGATGCGGCGGAGTTCCTGAACCGGGTCTATTGCAATGCCTTTCTGAAGCTGCCGGTGGGCAAGGCGCGCTACGGCATCATGTTGCGTGAAGACGGCTTCATCTATGACGACGGCACGACGAGCCGGCTTGGCGACAATCACTTCTTCATGACGACGACCACGGCGCTTGCGGCAGGCGTGCTGGCGCATCTGGAGTTCTGCGCACAGGCGCTCTGGCCCGAGCTCGATGTGCATCTCGCCTCGGCGACCGACCAATGGGCACAGATGGCGATTGCGGGCCCCTGTGCGCGCAAGGTGCTGGAACAAATCGTCGATGAGGATATTTCCAACGAGGCGTTCCCCTTCCTCGCCGCGCGGGAGGTAACCCTCTTCGGCGGTGCGCTTCGCGGTCGGCTTTTCCGTATTTCCTTTTCCGGCGAACTCGCCTTCGAGCTGGCCGTGCCTGCGGGCTTTGGCGAACCGGTCGCCGGGAAGCTGATGGAGGCAGGCGCTCGCTTCGGTATCACGCCCTATGGCACGGAAGCGCTCGGCGTGCTGCGCATCGAGAAGGGGCATGTCACCCATGCCGAAATCGACGGGCGCGTAACGCCGGGCGACCTTGGCATGGGGCGGATGGTCTCTGCGAAGAAGCCCGATTTCATTGGCCGCGCCATGCTGAGGCGCGAGGGGCTCACCGATCCCGACCGACCGCAACTCGTGGGGCTGACACCGCTCGACCCGTCGGAGTCTTTCGGCAGCGGGGCGCATATCTTCAATCCGGACGACACGCCAAACATGGGCAGCGATCTCGGCCATGTGACCTCGACCTGCTTCTCGCCCCATCTCGGCCACACGATCGGGCTGGCGCTGGTGAAACACGGGGCCGAGCGGCATGGCGAGGAAGTGATCGTCTGGAACGGCGTGAAGAAGGAAACAACGCGCGCCCTGCTTTGTGCGCCGGTCTTCGTCGATCCGAAGAATGAGAGGCTTCATGTCTGACGCAGCCCTGAAACCGGTCCCCGCCCTCGCCGATGCACCTGCCGGGCATTTCGGCACGCCCTCGGCGGCACATTCCGTCGTCATGACAGCGATGCCGGAAGGCCATGTTTGGCAGATCTTCGCCGCAACACTTTCCAGCGAGGAGATCACGCAGGCAGCGGGCGGCGACGCCGTGCGTGAAGCCGGACCGGGGCAATGGTTCGCCGTCGGCGATGCACCGCTTGCGCCACCATCGTTCACCTTGCTGGAGGGCCGCGCCACGCTGATCGACCAAAGCCATGGGCGGGTGCGCATCCGCCTCGAAGGCGAAGCGGTGACGGCTTTGCTCGCCAAGGGCGTTGCCATCGACCTTCACGACCAGGCCTTTCCCGTGGGCCGCGCCGCCATCACGCTATGCGGCCATATCTCGGTGCATCTGACGCGGCTTGCCCCACACGCCTTCGAACTGATGGTGTTGCGCAGCTATGCGCTGTCGCTGTGGGAAAGCCTGATCGAGATGGGGTTGGAGTTTGGGATCGAGGCCCGCCGGCCGGGCGCTTAGTCGGCAAGAATGCGCAGCATCTCCGCTTCGACCTCCCGGGCTTCTGTGTCAAAGCGCCCCGGCGCCCCCGCGCAATGGCCGTAGGGAGAGTGCAATACCTTCACCTCGGCATGGCCGATCTCCGCAGCCTCCAATTCCGTTTCCCTGACGGTGAAATAGGTGTCGGTGTCGCAGGGCATCAGTACGGTGCGCGCGGTGATGTCAGCGAGCGCTTTACCCGCATCTGCATGACGCCAGGCATGGAGCACGGCCAGCAGATCGTTCGCATCATGCTCCAGATGGTCGTCTTCCCAGCCCTTCAGAAAGGCTTCGAGGTCGGCATAGCCGAGGCCTTCGTAAAGGCGCTCGCGGAAAAACTCGGCGGAATAGGCCCACCCCGCATAGACGCGGCCGAAAGCGCGAAGTCCCGTTTCCGGCGGTGCGCTGTAGCACCCGCCCTCATAGGTGGCGTCGGCCCGCAACGCCGCCGACCCGCCTTCCAGAAACGCCTGATTGAGCGGCCAGCATTTCGCGTTGCCACAAACGGCCAGCACCCGCTCCACAAAATCCGGATAGAGCGCGGCCATATGCAGGCTCTGCATGGCGCCCATCGACCAACCGGTCGCAAGTTTGAGTTTCGAGATACCGAATCGTTCGCTCAGCAACCGATGCTGGGCGGCGGCAGTGTCGCGGATCGTTACCTTCGGGAAGCCGGCCCCCGCACATGAATTCGTCAATGTACTGGGGGACGCCGACACGCCATTCCCGAACATGTTGGTCAGCACGATGAAATAGCGCGCCGGGTCGAGCGCGCGGCCCGGCCCGATAATCCGGTCATAGGAGGCGTCGGTGCCGGAATAGTAGCTCGGCAGGAGGATGCAATTGTCGCGCGCCGGCGAGAGCCGGCCCAGCGTGCGATAGATGAGGAAGGCGCCTTGCAGCACCTCCCCGCTTTCCAGAAGGAAATCGCCAAGGTCGAACCGCTCGCGCCCACTTGTCTCTGCCGCGCCCATTCCCGCCTTACCTCAATAGAATTTCAGATAACGATCTTTTTCCCAGTCGGAGACGTGATTTATATAGCTTTTCCATTCACCGCGTTTGAACTCGACCCAGGCCTCGAACATGTCGTCGCCGAACACCTTCCGCGAGAAGGGGTCGGCTGCGAATGCTTCGACGGCCTCTTCCAGCGTTTCCGGCAACATGCGCACGCCGAGAGCCTCCAGCTCTTTGGGCGTTTTCACATACATGTTGTCGGTATGAGGCTCGCCGGGGTCGAGACCTTCCCTGATCCCTTCAAGTCCTGCGGCCAGCACCATCGTCGCCCCGAGATAGGGGTTGCAGGAACTGTCTGCCGCGCGAAGCTCGATACGCTGGCCGTCGCGGGGAATGCGCACCGTGTTCGTGCGATTGTTGTTGCCATAGCAGGCAAAGATCGGCGCCCAGGTGAAGCCTGACATGCTGCCCTGCTTGATCAGACGCTTGTAGCTGTTCACCGTCGGCGCCACGACCGCGCAGATGGCAGGCAAATGGCGCAGCACGCCGGCAATGAACTGGTAGCCCAGTTCCGACAGGTTGCAGCCGCGCGGATCGTTATCGGTCTTGAAGAGGTTTTCCTGCGTCTTGAGGTCGTAGAGCGACATATTGAAATGCGCGCCGCTGCCTGCACGGTTGGCATAGGGCTTGGGCATGAAGCTCGCGAAACCACCGTGCTTGCTCGCGATTTCCGTCGCCATCATCCGGAGGAAGACGAAATTGTCGGCCATCTCCAGCGCGGGGAAATATTTGAAATCGATTTCGAACTGCCCGATGCCGTCTTCATGGTCGAAGGAATAAACCCCCCAGCCCAGAGAGTTCATGGCGCCGACCAGCTCCGACAGCCAGGGCATATTGTCGAGAAGACGTACCGTGTCATAGGCGGGTTTTGCCAGATGATGACGGGAGGAGAGCGGCCTAAAGCCTTTCTCCTCGTCGTCCTGCAACACGAAGAACTCCGCCTCGATCCCGAGATTCATGCCGAAGCCCATTTCCGCGGCGCTGGCCAGCGTGCGCTTCAGAATGTTGCGGCTGCAGGCCTCGAAGGGCTTGCCTTCGCAGTGAAGGTCGGAAGCGAACCATGCGATGTCGGGCTGCCAGGGCAGGATGCGTCCGCTCGCAGGGTCGGGATGGGCGGCAACTTCCTCGTCGCTCACATCCTGGGGCACGCCATCGAGCGCCGCGCCGGTGAAGAGCTCGGACCCGCCCATCATTCGGTCGAGATGGTCGACCGGCACCATCTTCGCCTTCGATACGCCATGCATGTCGACATAGCTCGCGATCAGATAATCGACATTCTCAAAATCCGCTGGGGCGATGGCAGTCGTGTCCTGGTTTTCCCTGGTCATCTCGAAACTCCGGAAGAGGGGTGGCCGTTTCCCAACAGGGAAGCAAGCCGCATGCCAAAATAAATTGATTGTTTAATTAATATTTTGGGGCGAGGATGGTGCATACCGCACAAGGATGCGGCAGCAGATGCGGAAAAGATCGGCAGTTCGTCGGAAAATGAGCAGTACGACCAAAAGCAAGAGCGCCCGGCCAGCGCGCCGCGGCCCGGGCCGTCCGGCAGGAGAAAAGAGCGACGACAGCGTGGCGATCCTGCAGGACGTGGCGCTCGACCTCTTCTCGCAACGCGGCTTCCACGCGGTCACGATCAAGGATATCGCCAAGGCCACGGGACTGAATGCCGCGCTCATCTATTATTATTTCGGCAGCAAGGAAGACCTCTTCCAGCAGAGCGTGCAGGTCGCGGTGGACCGCGCCTTCGAACAGTTCGAGACGCTGGCGCAGGGCCATACCGCGCCCGACCAGATCATTCGCGACTGGATCGAAACCCATATCAAGCAGCGCGAACTGATCCGCAAGCTCGTGCAGGTCAGCCTCGACTATTCGAAGATGGAACACCGCGTGCCCGAAACGGATGCCGCCATCCGTCAATTCTATGACCGCGAACGCGCGGTCCTGTCCAGCGCCATCCGCAAGGGCGTGCGGCAGAAGCTGTTCCGCAAGGTCGATCCCGATCAGACTACGGAATTCATCTCGACGTTTCTCGATGGCGCAATGGTTCGCTCACTGATTTTCGATGACTTTAATTCATCAAAGGCGATCCGCGGCTTACAGAACTTCATCCTCTCCAACCTGCAAGATGGCACCTAAGAGCCTTACCCAAGATGAAGCCCAACATCCGGGTGCCGGTCGGCCGTGGACCCATATAGATGTCCCAGTCGCTCATCCAGACCCGATTGGCAGCACGAGCTTCGGAGGATTGCGAAGTTCAACCTCTCCACATTTGCCGCCTCAGGCCTGTTGAATCGCGTGCCTAGTAAGAGAGTGTGATCGAGATCGCCCCTCTTGCGCCTCGTTCCGATGCGCCCGGCAGGCGGCGAAGCTGCCAGCCCATATCGAAGCGCATGGAGAGGTAGCGGTCGAGCACATAGCGCGCACCGACGCCCGCCCCCTGAATGGCTGCCTGTCGGGAGGTGCCGGCAACCTCATCGGGATCGACGAGCCAGGCATAATCCCAGAACGCGACGAGCTGTGCCTGATCTTCGATACCGTTCACGGCCCGCCCCAGAAGACGGAAAGAGGGCGAGCGCAGTTCGTTCGACAGGAGGAGGCCTTCCGAGCGGTTCAGGGCGCGGACTTCATAACCACGCACGCTGTCCGTGCCACCTGCGCCGAGCTTCTCGCTCGCCGGAAGATTGCCGTCGGCCACCTGCCCCTTCAGCCGGACAACCCAACTTGCTCCTTTCGGCAGGCCCGTCACGCGGGTGACGGTCGCGGTGTCATACACATAGTGGGCATCGGCGTCCGCCTGCCCCGCCGCGGCATAGGCGCTGTCGGTATTGTCGCTGCTCATGCCGCCAGGGCTGAAATACAGCGTGTTGTTGAAGCTCGTCTGCCCCCAATCGTCCGCCGCCGTCAGATCGTAGCCGAGCAGGAACTGATCGACTTCCGTCCTGCTGGCAAATATCTGGACGCCCCCGAAGGCGAGGTCGTTATTGGACGACTTGTAGTCGAAGCCCGCCATGACGGATTGGTTGGCCCAGTCCAGCGCAGGCAGATCGTGCCGGTAGCGCAGGCTTGCCTGCCAGCTCTCTCCCACCTGGCCGAAAAAGGGGCCGATATCGGGTACCTGCCGATCATAGGAGCCGAATACTTCCAGCGTGTCGAGCCAGGGTAGCGGCACGGTATAGGTGAGCGCATGAGCCATGAAGCGGGAATCGTTCGGCAGGCCGGGGCCCCGAACGCGGCTTTTCAGGAGATCGCCACTGGTTGTGAACTGGTAGGACAGACGGTGGCCCGCCCAGAAAGCATTGCCCCAGTTGAAGCCCGCGCTCCAGCGGTCGCGCCCCGTGGCGCGCAGGCCCGTATTGTCGTAGCTGGCATAGACGCGGAGGGGGAAGCGGTCCTGCACCTGCAAGCCGATATCGGTCTCGCCCAGCGAGGCGCCGGGCTTCAGCACCGCGCTCACCTGCCGGAAGGGATTAGCGTTCAACTGACTGAGGCCACGCTTCAGGCGGTCGACATCGATCGGCTTGCCCTGTTTCTGCGCTAGCCCGTCGCGATACTGGCTCGCATCGAACCACTTGTTGCCGCTGACACCGATCTTGCCGAGGTGGAACTCCATCACCAGAAGCTGCACCGTGCCCGAGGTCACATCCTGCGGCGGGAAGGTTACATCGACGAGGGGCTTGCCCTCACTACGGAAGGCGGCGATGACGGCGCGGGAGATGGCGGCGAGGTCACGCTGCCTGAGCGGCTGGCCGATAAAGGGCTGAAGAACCTTGTCGAGCGCGGCGGCATCGGCACCCGACAGGGCCGACACATCAACGCCCTCTGTCGGAACGCCAGCCTTTGCGACAGCGCCCGGCGCAGTGCGTACGACAATGCCCTTGAGCACGGGGAGGATAGCCTTGTCCGCTCCCGTTTCCGGCGCAGCCTCGGGCGGGGACGGCAATTCAAGCCCACCCCCCTCGCCTGCCGGCGGTTCCTGCGGGGCCACGCGCTCGAAATCCTGCGCGAAAGCGAGGGTCGGCGCGAGCGCCAGGCCGAGCGTCAGCCCAAGGACAGCAGGCACAAGCCGGTTTGCGGCGCCCTTTAGCGGGTTCCGTGTTTCGTAGCGCAAGGCTGTCACTCCCGATGCGAATTGACCGACAAGATGCCGGCGTTGAGGTAGAGGTGCGGATAACGCACACCGATTGTCGTCCTGCCGTTCAGACGGCCGGGCGTGCCGAGCAGCAGGTTCCACCGATCGTCGACGGCGTCATCGCCGTCCCCGTCCTGGATGGAAGCGGTCATGATATCTGCGGTATCGGCGAGGACAGGAAGACTTGTCCTCACAATGAGCGGCAGAGACCAAAAGCCGCCAACGCCGGCCCCCGGTCCGACCTCGCTTTCCGACAGGTTCCAGGTTGTGGCACCCGGGCGGGACTCGATGGAACGGATCGACTGGCCGGGCCCCCTATCGCGAACTGTCAGCGTGCCGTCCACATAGTGGATGTCGTAGTTGGAAAGCCCGCTACCCGTCGCGTTGCTCACGACAATCGCATAGCTGCCCACCAAGGCATTCGCATCTGTGCCGCTGCTTGCCAGCATAACGCCCGTTACCGTATCGCCGGACACGAGGCCATTTACGCGATAGCCGGACAGGACGATGCTTTGGCCAGTATTCTTCTCTTCGTCATCCGCCGTAATGGTGAGCGTGGCCGGATTGACGGTCAGCGTGCCGGCCACAAAGGTCAGCGCATAGTTGGACCCGAGCCCGAACGTGCCCTGCGCGATGCCATAGGCGCCGACATTCGACGAAGCCGTTGCCGAGGTCGCCAGCGCGCCCGACGGCGTATCGCCATTGGCGAGGCTTCCGCTCGTGACCTGCCAGCCGAGCACCGGATTGGATGCACCGTAGACGCGGGCAAGATTGTCCGCCGTCACTGTGATCGGACGGGCCGTGACCGCCAGGCTGGCGCTGGTGAAATCGATCAGATAGTTGCTGCCCGCCGAAAGCGTCCCCTTCGCTATGGCATAGGAACCGACATTCGATGTGACGTCCGCGGTGGTCGTCAACGCACCGCTGAAGAGGCCGGCTCCATCGCCATTCACGAAGCCGCTATAGCCATAGGTGAGCGCAGGATTGCTGTCTCCATAGATACGGCTTTGCGTATCCGCCGTCACGGTGAGCGTGGCCGGATTGACGGTCAGTGTGCCCGGCACGAAGGTCAACGCATAGTTGGAGCCGAACCCGAACGTACCCTGCGTGATACCATAGGTGCCGACATCCGACGAAGCCGCGGCCAACGTCGTGAGCCCACCCGAAGCTTTGTCGCCATTCACAAGGTTGCCGCTCGTCATCTGCCAGGTGAGGCCGGGATTAGACGCGCCGTAGAGACGAGCAAGATTGTCCGCAGTCACCGTGATCGGACGGGCCTTAACTGTCAGCCCGTCGGTCAGCGTGTTGTAGTGAATGTCGTAATTCGAGGCCGAGCCGGTGCCGAAGACGGCGTTTGAGGAGGAAATGTCGTAGCTGCCGGCATTGGCCGTCGCAGCCGTTCCCGCGCTGGTCAGCGTGACGCTCGAAATGCTGTCAGACCCGACGAGCCCGCTGGTTGAGAAGCCAGTCAGGCTCAACGCATCGCCATAGGTCTTTGTGGCCGCGTCGGGCGTAATCGTCAGATTGACCGTAGCGACGCCAATGGTCAGCGTGCCTGCAACATAGCTGATATCATAGTTGCCGGAGGAGAGGCCCGAGGCCGTGATCGCATAGGTCCCGGCGTTGACTGCGCCTTGCGAGGTGCCGCCATAGCCGACCGTGCCGGACAGCACCGAAGCGCCCTCGCCGTTGACGAAACCCGCATAGGTCACGCCGTTGCCACCGGAATAGGCGTTGCCGTCATAGGTCTTGCTGTCGTTCCTGGCCGTCACCTCCAGCGAGGCCTTGCCCACCGTCAGCGCGCCTGCGACATAGCTGATGTCGTAATTGCCGGAGGTGAGACCGGAGGCGGTGATCGTGTAGCTGCCGGCATTCACCGCGCCCTGCGAGGTGCCGCCATAGCCGACCGTGCCAGACAGTGCCGAAGCGCCATCGCCATTGACGAAGCCCGCATAGCTCACGCCGTTGCCGCCGGAATAGGCGTTGCCGTCATAGGTCTTGCTGTCGTTCTTGGCAGTCACCGTCAGCGAGGCCTTGTTCACCGTCAGCCCGCCGGTACGCGTGTTGTAGTGGATATCGTAGTTCGCGGCCGAACCGGTGCCGAAGACGGCGTTCGAGGATGAAATGTCGTAGCTGCCGACATTCGCCGTCGCGGCCGTGCCTGCGCTGGTCAGCGTGACGCCCGAAATGCTGTCCGATCCGACGAGCCCGGTTGTCGAGAAAGCGGTCAGGCTCAGCGCATCGCCATAGGTCTTGCTCACGGCGTCGGCCGTCACACCCAGCGACGCCTTGCCCACCGTCAGTGCGCCAGCGACATAGCTGATGTCGTAGTTGTTGGACGTCAGACCCGAAGCGGTGATCGTGTAGCTGCCTGCGTTGACCGCGCCCTGCGAGGTGCCGCCATAGCCGACCGTGCCGGACAGTACCGAAGCGCCCTCGCCATTGACGCAGCCCGCATAGCTCACGCCGTTGCCGCCGGAATAGGCGTTGCCGTCATAGGTCTTGCTGTCGTTCTTGGCGGTCACCTCCAGCGAGGCCTTGCCCACCGTCAGCGAGCCGGACACGAAGCTTATGTCGTAACCGAGCTGTGACGAATA
>NZ_NYVD01000170.1 GCF_002684405.1 Parvibaculum sp.
CGCTCGCTGGCCGAGCTGCGCATTCCCATGCCCGTGACGCGCGCGGCCCTGCGCGTCATCCTGCGCGAGACGGTTCGCCGCAACAGGGTTCGGGACGGGATCGTCTATCTGCAGGTGACGCGCGGTGTCGCGCCGAGAGACCACGCTTTCTCCAGGACGCTTATCCCTTCGATGGTCGTCACCGCAAAGCGCAGCGATCCCGCAAAGCTTGCCAAGGGCCGGACGGGGGTTGCCGTCGTGACGCGCCCCGACCAGAGATGGGCGCGCAGGGACATCAAATCCGTCGCGCTCCTGCCGAATATCCTGGCCAAGCAGTCCGCCCGCGATGCCGGCGCTTACGAAGCGCTGCTGGTCGATGACAAGGGCTTCGTCACCGAAGGGTCCTCGACCAATGTCTGGATCGTCGACAGGGAAGGCCGCCTCATCACGCGGCACCTCGGCCATGACATCCTGAACGGCGTGACCCGGCAGGTTCTGGTCGAGGCGGCGAAGGCCGAGGGCATCGAGCTGGTCGAGCGCCCCTTCACCGTGGAAGAGGCCGCAAACGCCGCCGAGATTTTTCTCAGCGCGTCCTCCGTGCCGGTGATTCCCGTCATCCGTCTGGACGGAAAACCGGTAGGAGAGGGCAAACCCGGCCCGGTCGGGGCCCGGTTGCGGGCCGCCTATTGGCGTCTGGCCGAGCTGAATTGACCGAAAACAGGTGGAAAGCGGCCGATTTCGTTCACAATTCCGTTAAATCATGTGCCGAAATGCTATTTCGCACTTGCAGCATTTTAGGAAACGTCCAGACTATACAGCCGGGGTCGAGTAAGGGCGGGCCGTTCCGGGCCGCCCCTTTATATAAGGCCGGTGCCAGTGCAGCGTCGGCCGGATGAATGGAAAAGTGGGGTTTACCCATGAGCGAAAAAACTCATAACTTGCAGGACACTTTCCTCAATCACGTTCGCAAGAACAAAACGAACTTGACCATCTTTCTGGTCAATGGCGTGAAGCTTCAGGGGGTAGTGACCTGGTTCGACAACTTTTGTGTGTTGTTGCGTCGGGACGGACATTCGCAGCTCGTGTATAAGCATGCGATATCGACCATTATGCCGGCCCAACCCGTCCAGCTTTTCGAAGGCGACAAGGACGGCGAAGAGGCCTGAGAGCGCTAGTTGAGCGACTACAAACAGTCTGATGAGACCGATCGCGATGGCGACGGGAAAGCGGGCAGGCGCGCCTTCCAGGTGACGCGGAGCGAGCCTACGCGCGCCTATGTCCTCGTGCCATGGCTGAAATCCGCCGAGCATGATGCGCGCCGCAAGGGCGTGCGCATTCGTTCCGCCGAGACGCAGCTCGACGAGGCCGTCGGCCTCGCCCTTGCCATCGACCTCAACATCGTGGGCCGCTCCATCGTCCCGTTGCAGAATGTGCGGCCGTCCACGCTGGTGGGCGAGGGCAAGCTCGAGGAGCTGAAGGGCGAGATTGCGGCCCTTGATGTCGAACTGGTGGTGGTGGACAGCGCGCTCTCGCCGGTCCAGCAGCGCAATCTCGAGCGCGCCTGGAAAGTAAAGGTCGTGGACCGCACCGGCCTCATCCTCGAAATCTTCGGCGAACGGGCGAATACGCGTGAAGGCGCGTTGCAGGTCGAACTGGCTCATCTGAACTATCAGAAGAGCCGTCTCGTCCGCAGCTGGACCCATCTGGAACGCCAGCGCGGCGGCCTCGGTTTCGTCGGCGGTCCCGGCGAAACCCAGATCGAGGCCGACCGCCGCATGCTTCAGGAGCGCATCACCAAGCTGGAACGCCAGCTTGAGACAGTGAAGCGCACCCGCGAACTGCATCGCAAGACGCGCCGCGACGCGCCTTATCCGGTGGTCGCCCTTGTCGGCTACACCAATGCGGGCAAGTCCACGCTCTTCAACCGGGTAACGGAAGCCGGCGTCTTTGCCGAGAACCTGCTCTTCGCCACGCTCGACCCGACCATGCGGTCGATTGAATTGCCCTCGGGCCGCAAGGTGATCCTGTCCGACACGGTGGGGTTCATTTCCGACCTGCCGACGCATCTCGTCGCGGCCTTCCGCGCCACGCTGGAAGAAGTGCTGGAAGCCCAGCTCATCATCCATGTCCGCGATGCCTCGCATGAGGAAACCGAGATCCAGAAGGCCGATGTGGAAAAGGTCCTGGCCTCGCTTGGCGTTACGCCGGAGACCATGAGCGCAAACGATCAGCACGTTCTCGAAGTGCTGAACAAGCTCGACCGTCTGCCGGCGGAACAGGCCGACGCGCTGCGCAATATGGCTGAGCGCGAGGAAGACACGGTCGCGATGTCGGCGCTGACGGGCGAGGGTGTCGAAACGCTCCTTCAGCGCATAGACGATCTTGTCACGGACGATGCGCATTATATCGCGGTGGAACTCCTCGCGGACGAAGGCGAGGCGCTGGCGTGGTTCTATCGCAACAGCGATGTGCGCGAGCGCGAGGACAGGGAGGACGGCTCGGTTCGGCTGATGGTCGGTATGGCGCCTGCCTCCATGGGACGCTTCGAAAAACATTTCCCCGACATCGCGCGCCGCGCGGGCGAATTGCTGGGCGAGGCGGCGGAGTAGACATGAGCCATTTGTTCGAGGATGTGGCGGCTCTGATCCGCGAGGCGTCGGAACGCGAAATCATGCCGCGCTTCCGGTCGTTGGCCGATCACGAGATTCACGAAAAAGCCAAGAACGACCTCGTGACCATCGCCGACCGCAATGCCGAGACATGGTTGACGCCGCGCCTTGAAAAACTGCTCCCCGGCTCGCGCGTTCTGGGAGAGGAGGCGGTAGCCGAAGACAGCTCCCTTCTCGAGATCGTCAAATCCGACATTCCCTTCTGGACGGTCGATCCGGTGGACGGCACCGGCAATTTCGTGGCCGGCAAGGAAACCTTCGGCGTCATGATCGGACTGGTGGAGAAGGGCGTCACCACCCATGCCTGGGTCTACCTTCCCGTGCCGGACGAAATGTTCATGGCCGAGCATGGCGGCGGAACGGTGCTCGCCTCCAGCGGCGCTCAGCAGTCCGTCCACGTGCCGCCGTCGCCGAAAGAATTGTCCGGCGCCATGGGCGCGCTCAACGATCACTACATGCCGGAACCGTGGAAGAGCCGTATTGGCGCGCTGGCCCCGCATATTGGCGAACGCGTCTCCGTCGTTTGTTCTGCATGGGAATATACGAACATCATGCGTGGTATCGAGCATTTTGCGGTCTATCACCGCATGATGCCCTGGGACCACGCGCCGACCACGTTATTGCTGCGGGAGGCCGGCGGCGTCATGCGCCGCATCGATACCGGTGTGGATTACGATGCCCGGAGCGGGAGCGGTCCGCATCTCGCCGCGGCGAACGAAGACCTCTGGGGCAAGATAGCGACCATGGTTCTTTCTCACTAGAACCACGCTTCATTCATGCCCCGATCACGCTTCAATCAAGGCTTTCTTTCCTCGGCCTTGGCCTCGTCCCAGAGCGCGTCCATCTCTTCCAGATTTGAGTCCTCGGGCGTCCGCCCCTGCGCCGCGAGCTTCTCCTCGATCCGCCCGAAACGCCGCCGGAACTTGGCATTCGCCCGCCTCAGCGCCTTTTCCGGATCGACCTTCAAATGCCGCGCAAGATTGGCGTAAACGAAGAGAAGATCGCCCATCTCGTCCTCCAGCCGGTCCGCATCACCGCCCTTGGCGACTTCCGCCGACAGCTCCAGCATTTCCTCGTTGAGCTTGTCGATCACCAGCGATGTATCCGGCCAGTCGAAGCCCACCCGCGCCGCGCGGTTCTGCAACTTCACGGCCCGCGTCAGGCCGGGCAGCGACAGCGGCACATCGTCGAGAATGCTCTCTGTTTTCTTCGGTTTAGCAGCCTTTTCCTGCGCCTTGATCTCTTCCCAGCGGCCCTTCACGGCGCCCGCTTCGCGCTGCTCTTCATCGCCGAAGACATGCGGATGACGGCGGATCATCTTCTCGCAAATGGCCTGAACCACATCGCCGAACGCGAATGCATCCTGCTCTTCGGCCATGCGCGCATGGAACGCGACCTGAAAAAGCAGATCGCCCAGTTCGTCGCGTAACTCCGCCATGTCGCCTTGCTCGATCGCATCGGCGACTTCATACGCCTCTTCGATCGTGTAGGGCGCAATGGTCGAGAAGTCCTGCTCAAGGTCCCACGGGCAGCCGCCATCCGGATCCCGCAACCTCGCCATGATGGCAAGAAGGGCGTCGATGCGGGAAAGGTCGAGTGTGTCGGCTGCCAAGTGAAACTCCTAGTCGACGGGCTGATCCGAAATTGTACCCGCCGTACCGTAGCCCGTCACGGCCGCGGCAGCGTCGGTGACCTCATGTTCTTCATGTTCGCCCCGCTTGGCGTTGATGCGCTCGCGCAGTTCTTCCTGCGCCTTGCGGTCGAGCGGGAAGCGCCACATCACGACGGCCGCCGCCAGCATGAAGAGCGCAGGCAGGGTCACGTAGAGGAGCAGGAGCCGGTGCAGCGTTTCCGGGGTATTCGTGCCGTTCGGGTCGAAGCCGATCAGGTCGAGGATCGGATAGGTGATACCCACGGCCAGCGCCGCGCCGACCTTCGCAGTCATGGTCAGCAGCGAATAATAGAGCCCGGTGCGCTGTTGGCCCGTCTCCAGATAGTCGTAATCGGTCACATCGGCCATCACCGCGCGCAGCAGGAAAGAGCCCGCACCATAGGCGATGCCGTAAAGTGAGTTGCCGAGGAAGAGCCACCAGAACTCGGCCTTGGGAAAGAAGATCACGAGCGGCAGGCTGATCGCGCCATAGACCATGGCAATGGCGAGCGTCTTGTGCTTGCCGGTCATGTGGCTCATGCGAATCCAGAGCGGAATGCCGATGAATCCGGCCACGAAATAGACCAGAAGCAGCATGCTGGCGGATTTCGGGAGCTGCATCACATCGCCGGCGAAATACAGATAGAGCGCACCCGTAATGCCCGGTGCGACGCCGACAAGCAGGTCCGCTACCAGCACACGCTGCAAGAGCCTGTTCTTCAGGATGATACCCCATGCCTTCTGCCAGGCGATCTGCTGGTGCGGGGCGGACTTCCATTCCGGTACCCGCCAGACGGCGATGCCAATGGTGACGGGCAGCAGGATCAGGATGAACCAGCCCATCGCCTCGACGGATTCGCGTCGTCCCGCGCCATCCGTCGTCCGTTCGATGATGGCGGGCAGGGCGAGCACGGTGAACATGCCGAAGATCAGCAGGAACTCGCGCATGCCCTGGATCGTGGAGCGCTCGTCATAATCCTGAGATAGCTCTGCACCCCAAGACATGTGGGAGATCGTGATCAGGGTCCAGCCGATATACATCACGATCATCCAGCCCGCGAGATAGACCCAGGTCACATTTTCGGGTGGCATGAAGATCGCGAATGTCGGGATCATGAGAAGCGGGATCGAAGCCACGATCCAGTGCCGCCGACGTCCCCAGCGGCTCGGAAAGCGGTCCGACACCATGCCCAGTATGGGGTCCGTGAACACGTCCCAGAAACGCGCGAACATGAAGACCGTGCCCACCACGGTCAGGCTGAGCCCGAGTTCCGCATAGAACGGCGGCAGATACACCACGATAGGCAGTCCGAGAGCCGAAATTGGAATGGAAGGAAGACCGAAAGCGAATATCTGCCCGCGCGTTATCCGGTTCTTGGACATGCATTTCCCCACTGAACTACTTTCCGGCGCGGCCCTTTTGGGCTCGTTCTTCACCGGTCCGGACCGCCTCTATGGGCAGCCGAAATTAATGACGATTTGTCAGGCCGTAAGGAAACCGATTATGGGCGGAATGTCCATCTCAATTGGCCGCAGCGTCAGCTGCGAGATACCTTGTCGAGCGACGTTCGATGGGCCGGTCAGCCGAAATTCATATCCGCGACGAAGGGGTTGCTTTGGCGCTCCGCTCCGATCGTGGAAAGCGGCCCGTGGCCGGGCACGAAAGTGATGTCATCGCCCAGCGGCCAGAGCCTTTCGCGGATGGACGAGATGAGCTGCTCGTGGTTTCCGCGCGGCAAATCGGTCCGCCCGATCGAGCCCTGGAAGATCACATCGCCGACAATGGCGAGTTTCGCGTCCTCGCTGAAAAAGATCACATGGCCCGGCGTGTGCCCGGGGCAATGATGGACCTCGAAGGTCAGGCCGGCGACTTCCACATGATCGCCTTCCTCCAGCCAGCGGTCGGGCAGGTAGGAACCTGTCTTCGCGCCGAAGCCGAACCGCTCCGCCTGCTCGGGCAGCCCTTCGATCAGGAAGAGGTCGTCCTTGTGCGGCCCCTCGATTTTCACTCCGAGCCGTTTGGCAAGATCGCCCGCCGCCGCGGCATGGTCGAGATGGCCATGCGTGAGCAGGATCTTGTCGATGGTGACGCCCATCTCCTCGGCTGCCTCCAGAATGCGGTCGATATCGCCGCCGGGATCGCTGACGGCACCATGCATCGTCTCGTCGTTCCAGATCAGCGTGCAGTTCTGCTGGAAGGGCGTCACGGGAATGATGGCGGCTTTGAGGGACATATCGGGCTACTCTTTTGCGGGAGTTCAATTGCGCAAAAGGTAGGGAAGGCGACCGGCCTTGTCCAATCGTCCGGATGCGAGGGGCTTTATTGCGTCAGCGCCATTTTCACGGTGAACGCCCCGCGAATATCGCCGACCTCGAAGCCCGTCGCCCGGTCGTCGGGATAATCCGCCGCCAGGGCCTCGCGCACAGGCTCGGAAATCGCTTTGCCATGGCAAAGCGTGCAGACTTTCTGCGTCGGGATCGCCTTCATGTAGCGCAACACCTGAACGCCGGTCGCCTTGTCTTTCGTGACCGTCCAGCTTTCCATCCGCGTGGCGTCTTCACCGGAATCGTTACGCGCGACGAAGTCTTCCAGCACCTTGCGTTCCCATTCGTCCGGCGCATTGCCGGGATTGCGTACTTTCAGGCTGGTGCGGGCAATGGAAACTCCCTGCCGGTCTGAAACGTCCTCGGCCACGGCAGGCGCGGCGATCTTGCAGACGCCGACGGCGCCCTGCGGCCCGGATGCCTTGATGGCGGCCACGAGATGACCTTTCAGCTCCGCGCCGAATTCCTGTGTCGCGGCCCGTGCATTGGCAAGGTCCGCCTCGCTTGGTTCGACGGACCCGTCGCATCCGGCCAAAAGCGCGGCGCAAAGAAGGGAGGAGGCAAGTCGCACAGGCAGGTCCATCGGCTTCTCCTGAGGTAGGGATTACATCCCGGGAATGTATAATTTACCGCTTCTCCCGCAATGGACCTTCTTGTCGCGGCAGTGCCGCAATGTCGCATGCGATTGACAGTTTGCCACATTGCCCGATTCAGACGCCGTAAATAGCCTTAATAAAAATAAGGAAATGGTCCCTGCGGGGGCGGGAAAAGACGGAGTGACAGGCCATGTTTGTCAATCTGAGCGCAGTCGAGGCGGCGGAAACCAGGAAGTTTCCCTATCCGCATTTCATGGTGCCGGACTTTCTCAGCGAAGATCGGCTCGCCGCCGCCATCCGGGACTTTCCCGAGCTGGACATGTCGGGACTCTTCCTGCCGGACGCGCTCGCCTATGGACCGCTTTTCGGCAAGCTCCTGCGTGACCTTGAGGGCGATGAGCTGCGGGAGATCGTCGGCGAGAAACTCGGGGTCGATCTCTCCGGTCGGCCGACACTGGTCACCGTGCGCGGACATTGCGCGCCGCATGACGGTCAGATCCATGCCGACAGCCATTTCAAGCTCGCCACGCTGCTTCTCTATCTGAACGAGCCTTGGGCGGAGCAGGGCGGTCGCCTGCGCGTTCTGCGGTCCGGCACCGATATCGAGGACTATGCCGATGAGGTGCCGCCCTCCGGCGGTACGCTGTTCGGCTTCCGCGTTCAGGAAAACTCCTGGCACGGCCACAAGCCCTTCGCCGGCCAGCGCCGCTACGTGATGGTCAATTACTGCCGTGACATCGAATGCCGCGACCGTGAGGCCGCGCGCCACCGCCTGTCCGGGCGTATGAAGAAGTTCAAGCGTCTCTTCAGCGCATGATGGTCAGTGCATAAAAGGAGTGAGCGGGATGGGTATCGAAATCAGAATCCGTCAGGATGAGCTTCTATCGAACTTCCTCTCAGACAGCCTTGAACGGGCGAGGGAGGAGGGTGCCCCCTTCCGGCACTGGTTGCTGGACGATGTGCTGCCGCCAGCGACCGCCCATGCGGTGGCGGACCTGCCGTTCGAAGCCCCGAAAATCGGCGACACGCTCGGCAAGCGCGAAACGCATAATGCGGCCCGGCAGTTCTTTTCGCCCGACGTGCGCCGCCAGCATCTCGTCTGCGAGGAAATCGCCGAGGCCTTTCAACATCCCGCGACCGTGCACATGCTGGAGCGCAAGACGGGCGCAAATCTCGGCGGGTCTTATCTGCGCATCGAATATTGCCAGGACACGGAAGGTTTCTGGTTGGAACCGCATACCGATATCGGCGCCAAACGCTTTACCATGCTCATCTACCTGTCCGACACGCCGGACGCGGAAGGCTGGGGCACCGATCTTTATGACGGCGAGGGAAAACATCTGGGCAGCGCGCCGGGCGGCTTCGACAAGGGGCTCATCTTCGTGCCCGGCACCGACACCTGGCACGGCGTTCATCCCCGGCGGTTCTCAGGCGTCCGCAAGTCGCTCATCATCAATTATGTGATCCCCGAATGGCGCTCCCGCCACGAGCTGGCATTCCCGGACCAGCCGGTGATGATCGAGGTGAAGCCGGAAAGCTGAGTCTGGATGGCCGGATCAGGTTCGGCCTGACCCGGCAAATCAGCAAATTTGCTCGTGGAATTTTGTCCCGGCGCTTGATCCGAAGCGCGCTGCGGCGGAAAACTGGCACTTATTCTATGGGTAGCCGGCGGACAGGATCGTGGGGCAGTTTCTTCTTGAATACGGGCCATGGCTCAACCTTGTGGGCCTTGTCACGGACCTTGCGGGCGT
The DNA here is from genome assembly GCF_002684405.1 of Parvibaculum sp. Lineage (GTDB taxonomy): Bacteria > Pseudomonadota > Alphaproteobacteria > Parvibaculales > Parvibaculaceae > Parvibaculum. Next base: position 8,972 of record NZ_NYVD01000170.1, read on the forward strand.
CATCCTGCTGGGCTTCGAGCTCTGGATTGCGTTCGAGGCGGACTGGCGCCTCGGCAAGGCCGAACACCTCCACGGACGTTTGAGCGACGGGCGCGATGTGCGTCTGCAGGCATGGCGCGTCATGGCGCAGCGTGCCCGGACGCCCGCCGAACGCCTGCAGGCCGTGGAGCGGGGGCTTGAACTGGGCCTGGCGCGCTATGGCGACCAGCTTCTTGTGAAACGGCTCTATGAGCAGCTGAAAGATACGCCGCTGGCCGGCCGTATCGATGCACGGCTGAAAGACGCACGTGCGGGGCTCCTGAAACGCTTCGGAATCGAGGATCCGGGCACCGTCGATCCGGAAAATGAGTTCGATCTGTTGCTCGCCGGCCTGGAAGCCGAAATCGAGGATGCCCGCCGACCGCCGATCTCGCACTGGATCCGCCGAGGCTGGGCCGTGCGCGTCGGCATCTTCCTCGTGGTTGTGGGCGCAATCCTGCAGCTCCTGGGCTCGCTGCCACATCAGATGCTGACGGGAGGGTAGCTATTCCGCGCGTCCAAAACCGCCCCCAGATCGATATATCCGTTTAGCCGATAATATATATTATGGTATTTATTAGACAGTAGGCAGGCTTGGGACAAACACCTGAAAACCGCGCAAAACTCGACAATCTCCCAACTCTCACCCCGGCTTGGGCAATTTCTGGGCGATTTGTTGATTGCCTCCGATGTGCCTCATTTCGCCCATACCTCAGGTCCTGCGAGCGCAAGACAGCGGATGGCTGACCATCCGCAAAATTGAACAAGCATGGAGGAACGAGCCATGACGAAACTGAAAACGATCCTGATTGCCGGTACCGCCGCGGTGGCGCTCGGAACGGCCCCCGCAATGGCCGGACTGCTCGACGGCGGCGCTGGTGGCAGCGCAAGCGGTAATGCGAGCGCCGATGTAGGTGTTGGCACCAGCGGTCTCAAGGCTGGCGTTGAAACCGGCGCCGATACGCAGATGAAGACGCCGGGCGTCAATGGCTCCGCTTCAGGCGACGCCGGCGCGCGCGGTAACGTCGAGACGCCGGACGCCTCTGCGGCGGCGGATACGGCTGTGGATGCCGCTGCCGGCGCAACCGGCAAGATGAAGAATTCGGCTGAATCCGGTGCTGAAATGGGTGCCGATGCAGCCGGTTCCGCGCTTCAGATGTCTTCGAACCTGGAAGCGCAGCTCAAGGAACGCGGCTACACCGCCATCAAGCGCACCGACAATAAGGCCGAAGCCGATGGCACGGCCGAGTTCTCGGCGAAGAACCAGGACGGCGAAAACGTGAACCTCGTCGTCAACGCGCGGACCGGCGCGGTGGTCGACGAAAAGCCGGCATCCTGAAACTGGCTCTATAGCTGGTTCAATATTGCCAGCTAAACATCTGTTTTGCGGGCGATTCCACTCGGAATCGCCCGTTTTTACATCGAAATGTCGAATTCGACCCGCATGCCGTCATAAGCGGGCTCTACGCCCTCGGGCAGCTCTGATTTCAGGGTTCGATAGTCCAGATCCACATGCAGATTGGTCAGGACGCCATGCGCCACGCCCGTACGTTTGAGCCATTCCAGCGCCAGATCCACATGGGCGTGCGTCGGATGCGGCGTATAGCGCAGCGCATCGACGATCCAGCTCTCGATCCCGTCCAGAAGCCGGAAGCTCTCATCCGGCACATCCACGCAATCCGCGCAATATGCCAGCGGGCCGACCCGGAACCCCAGCGCCCTTATGCTGCCGTGATCCACATCGAACGGCATGATGTCCATCGGACCGCCCGCGCCTTCGACCCGGATGGCGGCGCCCGGCCCTTCGATCCGATGCTCGTTCAGGATCGGCGGATAACCGGATCCCTCCGGCTGTATGAAACAATAGTCGAACCGCGTCGTGAGCGATTTCGAGGTCGGCTCGTCCATCCATACATCCACGCGCTGCCGCCGGTTGATCGCCAGCATGCGCAGATCGTCGATCCCATGGCACTGATCGGCATGATCATGCGTGTAGAGAACGCCATCCACCCAATCGACTTGCGCGTCGAGAAGCTGCTCGCGCATATCGGGCGACGTGTCGATGAGGATGCTTGTCTTGTGGTGCGGCTCGGCCGGATCGAATTGCTCGATCAGCAGCGAACAGCGCCGCCGCCGGTTTTTCGGCTCATTCGGGTCGCAGGCACCCCAGTGATTGCCGATACGCGGCACGCCGCCCGACGAGCCGCTGCCCAGAACCGTCGCAACGAGCTTCATGCGCCATATACCGCTTCGCGCGGTACGCGGCTGAAAAGCTTGAGAAAATTCTCTGTGGTGGCCTCGGCGAGTTCCGCGCCGCTCACGCCCTTGACCTCGGCGAGCTTCGCCGCCGTATGCACAACGAAGGACGGCTCGTTCCGCTTGCCGCGCTTGGGCACGGGCGCCAGATAAGGCGCATCGGTTTCCACCAGCAGCCGGTCCAGCGGCAAGGCTTCCGCCGTCTCGCGCAATTCCTCTGCCTTCTTGAAGGTCAGAATGCCGGAAAGTGAGATGTAAAACCCGAAATCGACAGCTTTTTCAGCAAGTTGCCGGCTGGAGCTGAAGCAATGCAGCAGTCCAGGGAAAGCGCCCTTCTCCATCTCTTCGGCCAGAATTCGCGCCGTATCTTCATCCGCATCGCGCGTGTGGACGATGAGCGGCAGTCCGGTCTCACGCGACGCGGCGATATGCGCGCGAAACGCTGTTTCCTGCGCCTCACGCGGGCTGTGCTCGTAAAAGAAATCGAGCCCGGTCTCGCCGATGCCCACGACCTTGGGGTGCTGCGCCAACTCGATCAGCCGCGCCGCGGAGGTTTCGGGCTCGTCTTCGGCTTCATGCGGATGGATCCCCACGGTGCAATAGACATGGGGGAACCGCTCCGCGACCGCCCTCACCCGCTCGAATTCGCTGATCTTGGTCGAGATCGTCACCATCAGCCCTACGCCAGCCTCATGGGCGCGGTTCACGATCTCGTCGACTTCTTCGGCGAAATCCGGGAAGTCCAGATGGCAATGGCTGTCGACCAGAACCGGGGCGTTCATCGTCAGGCCTTTCCTTCTTCGGCGGCTTCTTCCACATATCGCGGGAAGACGCCCTTGGGGGCAGGCAACGCCGTGCCGGGCTTCAACGCGCCGTCCGGCCCCAGTGTTTCGAAACCTCTGGCGTTCTCATCAAGCGCCAGCAGGTCGAGAATCTTCGCGGCGGAATCCGGCATCACCGGCTGAACCAGAATGCCAAGATGGCGAATGACTTCAGCCAGCACATAGAGCACGGTCGCCATGCGCGCCGGGTCCGTTTTCCGCAAGGCCCAGGGTGCCTGCTCATCGACATAGCGGTTGGCGTCGCCGCACAGACCCCAGATCGCCTCAAGTCCTTTGTGGAACGCCTGAGCGTCGAACTCGGCACGAAGCTGCGGCAGTACATTATAGGCAGCGGTCAGGAGGTTCCGGTCTGCATCGGTGAAGTCTCCCGACTCCGGTACGGCGGCGCCACAATTCTTGCCAATCATACTGAGCACGCGCTGCACGAGGTTCCCAAGATCGTTCGCCAGATCGCCATTGATGCGATGCACGATCGCTTTGTGAGAGAAATCCCCGTCATTGCCGAACGGCACTTCGCGCAGCAGGAAGTAGCGCGATGCGTCCAGGCCGTAGTCCTGAACCAGATCGCCCGGCGAAACCACGTTACCTAGCGACTTTGACATTTTCTGCCCGTCTTTCGTCCACCAGCCATGGGCAAAGACGCGCTTGGGAGGTTCGAGGCCCGCTGCCAGCAGGAAGGCCGGCCAGTAGACGGCGTGAAACCGAAGAATGTCCTTGCCTACCATGTGGAGGTTGGCAGGCCAGAAGGCTTCGTACTGCTCGCAAGCCGTGTCCGGATAGCCGACCGCGGTGATGTAGTTCGTCAGCGCATCGAGCCACACATACATGATGTGCTGGTCGTCGCCGGGCACGGGCACGCCCCAGTCGAAGGTTGTGCGGCTGACCGAAAGATCCCTGAGACCCGACTTTACGAAGCTGACGACCTCGTTACGCCGACCGGTCGGTGCGATGAAGTCCGGATGTTCCTCATAGAATTTCAGGAGCGGCTCCTGCCAGGCTGACAGACGGAAGAAATAGGACGGTTCCTCCATCCACTCGCATTCTGCACCCGAGGGGGCGATCTTTTTGCCATCAGGTCCCTCTGTCAGTTCATCTTCTGCATAGAAGGCTTCGTCCCGGACGGCATACCACCCCGAATACGACCCAAGGTAAATTTGGCCGGCATCTTCCAGTCGCTTCCACAGCGCCTGAACGGAGGCCTTATGCCGCTCCTCGGTCGTGCGGATAAAATCGTCATTGGAGAAGTTCATCGTGTCGCACAGATCGCGGAAATTCTGCGAGACGCGATCAACGAAAGCCTGAGGCGTGACGCCGGCTTGGGCAGCGGCCTTTTCTACCTTCTGCCCATGCTCGTCGGTGCCGGTGAGAAATTTCACCTGATGCCCGTCAAGTCGCTTGAACCGCGCCAGCACATCGCAGGCGAGCGTCGTGTAGGCGTGGCCAATATGGGGCACGTCATTGACGTAGTAGATCGGCGTGGTGATGTAGAAGGGCTTGGGAGCCGTCATTCGGATATTACCTGAACACGAATAGAATCAACGGATTGTCGCATGGCTTTAAGCCTTCGCAAGCTCTGCCGCTGCGTTTTCCAGCATCGAAAAGATGGTGAGGATGACCAGCTTCCGGTCGGTATTGAGCGCCTCGGCGCGGGCGACCGTTTGGCTGATCTTTTCCCATACCTCGACCCAGCGATCAAGGCGGCTGCCCTTCGCCAGCCGGGCCATGGCGGCCCCCTCTCCCACCACGATGTCGGCGCCCGTGTCGAGCCCGCTTCCCGCACGGATCAGGCGCTGCAGCCAGTCGGTCAGCAGTTCCACCGTGGCGAAATAGGCGTCCTCCGCGCCGCGCCGGCCCACTTTGTCGCCCAGCTCATGCACGGCTTCCACATCGAGCTTGGGGAGCCCCATCAGGATATTCGTGACCCGCTTGTAAAGGTCGAGCCCGCCGCCGGCGCTGAGTGAAAGCGCCCGGCCCGCGCTTCCCTCCGCCAGCCGCGCAATCGCCTCGCGGTCGTCCGGCGCGGCTTCCGCCTCATTGGCGGCCAGCACTTCGGCAATCGCGTCATGGCTCAGCGGTTTCAGCGGCAGCGTCCGGCAGCGCGACCGTATTGTCGGCAGAAGCCGGCCGGGCTGATGGCTGATGACCAGAAACAGGCTGTTTGCCGGCGGCTCTTCAAGCACTTTCAGAAGCGCATTCGCGGCATTGGCGTTCATCTCGTCGGCGCTGTCGATGATGGTGACGCGCCATCCCCCAGCCCCTGCGCTCATGCCGAAGAACCCGGCCGTTCGGCGCACTTCCTCGACCGGAATAATGGTCTTGAGGCGCTTGCTCTTGTCGTCATAGGGACGACGGATCACCAGAAGGTCGGAAAGGCTTTGCGCGAGCCCCTGCCTGAAAACCGGATCGTCCTCCCGCAGATAAAGCCCGGTCGCGCCCGCCGCTCGGGCGGCCTCCGGCGAGCCGTAACGCAGCACGAATTTCGCCATGCGATGAGCAAGCGTCGCCTTTCCGATGCCCTTGGGGCCGGTGAGCAGCCATGCGTGATGCATGCGCCCGCTCATGAAGGCGTCGAACAGCACCTGTTCGGCCTCATCCTGGCCGATCAATCCTGCCGTTTCGCGGGGATGCGGAAAATCACCCAGCCGGTCGCTTTCTGGCGTGTCGCTCATGGGCTTCTGTTAGCACTTCTGCCGTCAAACGGCGAGACGGGAGCTTACGGCCTGCCAAATGGCCTCGGCCACGGCGTCTTCGTCGCGCGAGGCATCGATGACGACGCAACGCTCGGGTTCCGCCGCGGCGATGTCGAGAAAGGCCTGACGCAGTTTTTGGTGAAATTCGTCGCCCATGCGCTCGAAACGGTCTTCGTTATGGTCGCGCTTGCCCGCGCGGCCGAGCCCTGTCTCCACAGGCAAATCGAGGATAAGGGTCAGGCCCGGCATGTCACTGCCGACCACCAGATCGCTCAATCCTGCAATCGTATCCGGGCTCATCCCCTGCCCGACGCCCTGATAGGCAAAGGTCGAATCCACGAAACGGTCGCAGATCACCCATTCGCCCCGGACCAGCGCGGGCCGGATGGTCCGGTCCAGATGGTCCGCCCGGGCCGCGAAGACGAGCAGCGTCTCGGTCAGCGGGGTCCATTTGTCCGTCTCGCCGGAGACGATCAGGGAGCGGATATGCTCGGCCCCGGGAGAGCCGCCGGGCTCGCGCGTGACGACTACGCCGTGTCCATGCCGTTCGAGGGCCTGCGCGAGCCGTTTGGCTTGCGTTGATTTTCCGGCACCCTCGCCACCTTCGAAGGTGATGAAGTGGCCGCGTCTCACTGGCCGTCCGCCGGCTGTGTCGGCATCGGCGTGTTGTCGTCGCCCGAGCTGAAGATCATCGACTTGAGAGAATCCATGGCGCGGCCGAATATGCCGAGCCGTCCGACATCGGCCCCGGCGACGAGCGGAAATTCCCGGGTCGGCAGGCCCGGCGCTTCAACGCGCAGCGTACCCAGGCGCTGACCGGCTTTAACGGGCGCTGCGATCGGTGTGGAATAGACCGCCTTCACCGTCATCTTGCGACGCTGCTCAGGCGACATGATGACGTCGATATCGTCCGTGCTGACCAGCGGCACCTTCGCATAATTGCCCTGGAACACCGGGGCGTTCTCGACGGGCGTGTTCGCCGCGAAGAGCTTGTAGTGCTTGAAGGAGCGGAAGCCCCAATCGATGACGCGAATGCCTTCTTCGGCGCGGGCCTTCTGGCTCGGCATGCCGTTGAGTACGGCGATCAGCCGCTCACCGTCGCGCTTGGCAGACACGACGAGGCCGTAGCCGGATTGCTCCGTATGGCCGGTCTTGAGGCCGTCCACGGTCTTGTCCAGATAGAGCGCGGGATTGCGGTTGTGTTGGGTGATTCCGTTCCAGGTGAACACTTTCTCGGCGAAGTAGTGATAATACTCCGGATAGTCCTTGATGATGTGCCGGGCGAGACGCGCAAGATCATGCGCCGTCATCATGTGATCCGGGTTCGGCCAGCCGGTAGCATTGGCGAAGCTGGAATTCTTGAGGCCGATTTCTTTCGCGCGTTCCGTCGCCGCGGCGGCAAAGGCGCTTTCCGATCCCTTCAGAGCTTCGGCGACGGTGATGCAGGCATCATTGCCCGACTGCACGATGATGCCCTGAATAAGATCTCTCACCGGGATCTTGGACCCGACCTTGGCAAACATGGTGGAGGAGCCGGAAGCGGCGCCGCCGGCTTTCCAGGCATGTTCGCTGACCGTGAATTTGTCGTCGAGTTTAACCGTGCCGTCCTTCAGCGCGTGGAACAGCATCTCGAGCGTCATCAGCTTGCTCATGCTCGCCGGATGCATCCTTGTGTCGGCATCCTTCTCCCAGAGCACGGCGCCGGTCTGATAGTCCATGAGCACCGCATATTTTGCCGATGTCTCGAAGGCGCGCGCGGGCGCTGCAACAAGAACAAGGGCAAACAGCGCGCAGCACAGGGTGGTAACTGAACTCGGCAGATGTCGCGGCAAAGTCATGATCGGCTGGATTCCTCTCCGGATTGTCGGTGCGGGGCGGACTGTAACAGGGATATATGCGGCCCGCGCACAATCCAATATGACAAGTTTTTCATCTGTGCCGCGAGGGCGGCGGCACTCAATCGGTGACGATACGTGCGCCGGGATGGCCGTCGCCGATGATCTGCTGAAGCGTCGTATCGGCGGAAGGAAGGTCCGAAACCGGCCCCACCCTCACCCGGTAATAGGGCGCGCCGTCCACATAGGTCTGCTGGATCGAGACCTTGCCCATGCCGGACAATTGCTGCTGGAGCTTTTCCGCATTTGCAATATCCCGAAACGATCCGGCCTGCACATAAAGCTTGCCCGAAGGCGCGGCTACCGGATCGGGGGCGGATCGCTCGGCGGTCCGGCTTGCGGCATTTACCGCCTTGTCGTCGGCGATCGGCGCCATCTGCGCCTGCCCGTCCGCAATCGGCTGCATAGAGGCGGCCGGCCGGTTCGGGGGCATGGTCGAAATATCGGGGGCTGTGAGCGTCGAACCGAGGCCCGCGGAAATGACATTGACCCGTTTTACCGGGGCCGTTGCAGCAACCTTGCGCTCTTCGGCAGTCGTCTTGGGCTTGGCAGCAACGAAGCTCTTGCGGGACGGATCGTCGGCAGCGGCTTGTAGCAGGCTATAACCGGGATCGCCGGGAAGCGCGGCCCGCGCGATATACTGCACACGGACTTTCGTCGTCCCCTTGCGCATATAGCCCAGCTCTTTGGCGGCTTCCTTGGAAAGGTCGATTTCCCGGCCGGCCGCGAACGGTCCGCGATCGTTCACGCGAACGATAAGCGATTTGCCGTTTTCCAGATTGGTCACGCGCACAAGCACCGGCAAAGGAAGCGTTGGATGCGCCGCTGTCAGCTTGTTCTCGTCGAAAATCTCGCCATTGGCCGTTCGCTTGCCGTGAAACTGCGGTCCGTACCATGAGGCGATACCGGTATGGTCGTAGCTGGTATTCTCTTTCGGGTAATACCAGATGCTGCCAACGCGATAGGGATTGCCGACCTTGTAATGCGCCGTTCCTGCGCTGGATGGAATGGACCCGCTGCTCGGCGACGGGGTGCTCGAACAGGCGGCGAGCGCCAGCGCCAGCGGCGCCAGGGCGACCAAACCGCGCTGTCTCATAATGCGGGTATGCCACCGCGTATTGAAAACGCCCGTCATAGCTGCCGAACCATGTCCGTTTGGGGCCCCGGATTCGCAACTCGAATCAGTCGAGCTTGCTACAAAACGCTTATAGTCAGCGGCCCTTGCCACGGCAAGGAGCGCGCCCGAGAATGCCATAAAAACAATAGCCTAAAGACCATTAAGGAAATTGGAATGTCAGGTTCCGTAATGCGGGCGTCCGAGGATCCCGCCGCGCCCGCCACGCTGACAGGGCAGCTCGCCCGCTATATTCGGACAAAACCGGTCTCCCGTGCCGATCTGGACGCCGCGGCGTTCTTCACGCTGGATGCATTGGCGAACACTTTGGCGGGGCGGAACTCCGCGCCCGGCAGGGTGCTGCTCGACTGGTGGCAGGCCGGCCATCCGGGAAATCAGCCGGTCGAACCCGCCTCCCTTTCCTTTCTCGCGGGTGCCCTCACCCACATTCTGGAAACAGACGATCTGCACCGGGAATCGGTGGTGCATCCAGGCTGTGTGGTCGTGCCCGCCGCCTGGGCGCTTGGCGCGGCACGTGGCGCGGACGGCAAGGCACTCCTCACCGCCATCCTGCATGGGTTCGAAGCCTGCACGCGGGTCGGTATGGGCGTGGGCGCCGAGCATTATCGTATCTGGCACAACACTGCGACCTGCGGCCCCTTCGGGTCTGCGATGGCCGCCGCGCATCTTCTTGGTCTCGACGAAGCGCAGAGCATAAATGCCCTGGGCAATGCGGGCAGTCAGGCCGCGGGCCTCTGGCAGTTTCTCGAAACCGGGGCCATGACCAAGCATCTCCATGCGGGCCACGCCGCGGAAGCAGGCATGAAGGCGGCGGAACTGGCATCGTTCGGATTTACCGGTCCGCCGGCCATTCTCGAAGGCGAGAAAGGTTTCTTCCGCGCCGCCTGTCCCGATGCGCGGCCGGACCAGGTGATGGCGGAGCCCGATGCCCTCTGGCAACTTCGCCGGACCTCGATCAAGCCCTGGCCGTCCTGTCGGCACACCCATCCCGCAATCGATGCGGGCGAGGAATTGCGCGACAGGCTGGCAGCTGAAACCCGCTCGGCGGAGGAAATCGAGACGGTGAAGGTCGAAACCTATCGTGCCGCGCTCGATGTCTGCGATCGGCCAGTTGCCACGACGGACTACGAGGCCAAGTTTTCCCTGCAGCACGCGGTATCAGCTGCCCTGCTCCGGCCTGTGGTGGATTTTGAAGCCTTCGGCGATGCCGCCCGTGCGCAGTGCGCCGCGCTCGCGACGCGTGTCACTCTCGAAGCCGCCGATCCCTTTGCCTGCGCCTATCCCAATGCCTGGGGCGCTCGCGTAACGCTTGCGCTGAAAGACGGCACGCAACATGTGGCGGAACGGACAAACGCAAAAGGCGACCCGGAAGCCCCGCTTTCAGACGGGGACATGATCGCCAAGGCGCGGATGCTGATGAGGCATGGCGCCATCGCAGACCCCGACAGGCTGATCGAAGCCATCCTCGCCTTGCCGGATGGCGGCGAGTTGCCCGATCTTCACCTCGTTTGAATGAAAAACGGAGGACCCTTCAGCCCGCGCTTTTTTCGATCAGCGGTTCGATGATCGGCTTGAAGATGTCGAGATAGGCCTGCCCCAGGAAACCGGCGAAGAACGGCAGCCAGATCCAGGCGGTACGCCACACCAAAGATCCCTTGGCTTTGGCCTCGGGCTTCTGTTCTTCATTTTTCTTTTCGGCAACCGGCGCCTTTTCCGGTTTGGAAACAGATGCCGCCTTTTCGGCCTCGGCAGGCTTGTCCGCCATGGGCGGCGGTTCGACCGCATCGGGCGTGTCCTTTGCCGGTGCCGTTGCGGGCGCCGGCATCGTGACCTCGACAGGCGCGGCGCTGGAGGCCCCGGCTGCCAATGCAGACGCTGACCGGCGCTCATTGATGAACAGCCGGATCATGATGAGAACGAGAATCCCGATGAGACCACCGGGAATCCAGACGGACGTTAGGTCGATTTGCGGCACAGACTTACTCCCCCCAACAATACTGTGGCCTTCTTGTTATGTGCCACATTGGGACGCATTTTGCCAAGCCTGCCGGGCACTTGCAAAAGGGAATTGACGTTAACTATATGCCCCGGCGCGGTGCCTTGCTTGAGGCGTACCGGGAGAACGAAATTTCCCGTTGTGTCCTCTCCCCTGCGCGGCTAACCAAGGGCGCTAAGGAAGGGTGGCCGAGTGGTTGAAGGCACCGGTCTTGAAAACCGGCAGGCGGGGAACCGTCTCGTGGGTTCGAATCCCACCCCTTCCGCCATTCCGCCGAGATGCCTTCACGGCGGGACGCTCCGTCCGATAGCCGTGGTCCCCATATGCCGCACTTATGCGGCCCGTCTCTCCTCCAAATACCTAACGTTTCGGTAACATTGGTGAGGTTATCGTTTGCGGCCGCCGCACTGGACGCAACATGTGGCGCATTGGAGCCGAGAGCTCATGAAATCAGCTGCCAATATCACCAGTATCTCCGATCTTCAGGCCATCATCGATGTGATGCCCCTGCCGGTGTTCATCAAGAACACCGACCATCGTATCGTTTTGCTCAATGAAGCGGCTTGCGAGTTTTTCGGTCATTCCCGCGAAGTCATGCTCGGCTTTTCCGACTTCGACCTGTTCCCGGAAGAGGAAGTCGAGGTGTTTCACGCCGCCGACAACCGCGTATTCGAATCCGGCGTCCTTTCTGAGAATGAAGAACAGGTCACCGATGCGAAAGGCCGGCCCCGCACGGTGATAACGCGCAAGCGCCGTGTCGAACTCGACGACGCCGCCTATCTCGTCGCGACCATCACGGATGTGACGGCCTATCGCGAGGCGGAAGCTCACAGCCATTACCTGGCATTCCACGACACGCTGACCGGTTTGCCAAATCGCGCCTTGCTTAACGAACGCATCGATCAGGCACTGCTTCGCAGTGGTCGGACGGGTGAGCGCTGCGCCCTGCTCTACATCGACCTCGACCGCTTCAAGGAAGTCAATGACACCTACGGCCATCAGGCCGGTGACGCTCTGATCCAGGCTTTTGCCGAGCGACTGACAACAATCGTGCGCGCGTCCGATACCGTTTCGCGGCTGGGCGGCGACGAATTCGCCGTGCTGCTGATCGACCGTGGCGAGGACGCGGATGTGGACCTTGTCTGTCATCGCATTCTTGAGGCAGGTGCCGAGCCGTTCGACATCGAAGGTGGCCGCGTTTTCCTGAGCGCGTCCGTTGGCGTCGCAGACGCGATCGATGATCTCAACAGTACTGAATTTCAGCGCCGGGCCGATGTGGCGCTCTATCAGGCGAAGCGCGAAGGTCGGGCCTGTTATCGACGCTTCACAAGCGTGCTCGACGAACGGATCCGCCACGACCGGCAGATCGAGAGCGATCTGCGTGAGAGCCTGGCGACCGAGAGTGGTCTGGAAGTTCACTATCAGCCGCTCTTCCACACGGCAGGCGAAAAGCTCGCGGGGATGGAGGCGCTGGTCCGCTGGCGTCACCCCGAATTCGGATTGTTGCAGCCCGAGGAATTCATTTCCATTGCCGAGGAAACCGGTCTGATCGTGCCGCTTGGCGAGTGGGTGCTGAAACAAGCCTGCACGATGATGGCTCGATGGCCCGATCTTGTACTGGCCGTGAACTTTTCCCCCGTGCAGATGCGCGAGGATAGCCTGGTCGACAGAATTCTTGGCATTCTGAAGCAAACCGGATTCGAGCCGTCGAATCTGGAACTGGAGTTGACCGAAAGCGCTGTTCTCGACACGGATCAGATCGTGCGCGAGCAACTGAGGAGGTTGCGCGCCGAGGGCATTAAAATCGTTCTTGATGATTTCGGTACCGGATACTCAAGCCTGACCCATCTTCAAAAGCTCGATGTCGACAAGGTCAAGATCGACAAGTCCTTCGTCCATGACATCGTAACGAACGGTGAGTCCGAGGCGATCGTGCATGCGGTCACCTATCTCGCTCGCGTCTTGGGAATTCCCGTTACGGCCGAGGGGGTGGAGACGAAAATCCAGCATGATCTGCTGGGCATCATCGGTTGTTCAGAAATGCAGGGGTATTTCTATTCGCACCCGCTTAGCGCCGAAGACACGCAGCGTTTTCTGGACGATAAATCGAAATGGACCCGCATTGCTTGAGGAGCCTCCCCGCGCCGGGTGACGCGGAGAGGCCATTTTCGTATCAGGCTTCGAGATCGAAGCGGTCGGCGTTCATCACCTTGGTCCAGGCGGCAACGAAGTCCTTCACGAACTTCTCCTTGTTGTCGTCCTGCGCATAGACTTCCGAATAGGCGCGGAGGATCGAGTTGGACCCGAAGACGAGGTCCGCCCGTGTCGCCGTCCACTTCACCTCATCCGTTTTCCGGTCGCGGATTTCGTAGAGGTTGTTGCCGGCAGGCTTCCACGCATATTTCATGTCCGTCAGGTTGACGAAGAAGTCGTTTGTCAGCGTCCCTTCCTTGTCGGTGAAGACGCCATGCTTCGTGCCGCCATGATTGGTGCCGAGTACGCGCATGCCGCCGACGAGAACCGTCATCTCCGGTGCCGTCAGCCCCATGAGCTGCGTATGGTCGAGCATCAGCTCTTCCGCACTGACAACATAGTCCTTCTTGAGCCAGTTGCGGTATCCGTCAGCAACCGGTTCGAGATAGTCGAAGGATGCCGCATCCGTCATCTCGTCCGTGGCGTCACCCCGGCCGGGTGTGAACGGAACGTCGATTTTGACGCCCGCGGCTTTCGCAGCCTGTTCGATACCCACATTGCCCGCGAGCACGATGGTGTCTGCCACGCTGGCGCCCGCCTTGGCAGCGATCGGTTCGAGGACCGAGAGTACCCGGACCAGACGTTCGGGCTCATTGCCTTCCCAGTCCTTCTGCGGGGCCAGACGGATGCGGGCACCATTGGCACCGCCGCGCATGTCCGATCCACGATAGGTCCGTGCGCTGTCCCAGGCGGTTGCCACCATGTCGCTCACGCTTAAGCCGCTCGCGGCGATACTCTTCTTGAGCGCCTTGACATTGTAGCGGGTGGAAGCGGCCGGAACCGGATCCTGCCAGATCAGCTCTTCCTTCGGCACGTCCGGGCCGATGTAGCGGGCTTTCGGACCCATGTCGCGATGGGTGAGCTTGAACCAGGCCCGCGCGAATGCGTCGTCGAAGGCGGCCGGATCCTTGCGGAAGCGTTCCATGATCTCGCGATAGACCGGGTCTACCTTCATGGCCATGTCGGCATCGGTCATGATGGGCATGCAGCGAGTGGTCATGTCTTCCACGTCGACAGGCATGTCCTCTTCCTTGATGTCGACCGGCTGCCACTGCCAAGCGCCCGCCGGGCTCTTCTGCAGCTCCCATTCGTGGTCGAGCAGCATGTCGAAATAGCCCATATCCCATTTGGTCGGGTTCGAGGTCCAGGCGCCCTCGATGCCGCTGGTGATGGTATCGCGACCCTTGCCGGAGCCGGTGGGATTGGCCCAGCCGAACCCCTGCGCCTCGACACCGGCCGTTTCCGGATCGGGACCGAGCTTGCTGGCGTCGCCATTGCCGTGCGTCTTGCCGACGGTATGGCCGCCTGCGGTCAGCGCCACAGTCTCCTCGTCGTTCATCGCCATGCGCTCGAACGTCTCGCGCACCTGGGCGGCGGTCTTCATCGGATCGGGCTTGCCGTTCACGCCTTCGGGATTAACGTAGATCAGACCCATCTGAACCGCGGCCAGCGGGTTTTCCATCGTCTCCGGATTGTCGACGCTTTCATAGCGGCCGTCGGAAGGCGCCAGCCATTCCTTTTCCGATCCCCAATAGGTGTCTTCCTCCGGATGCCAGATGTCTTCGCGGCCGAAGCCGAAACCGAAGGTCTTCAGACCCATGGTTTCATAGGCGATGGTGCCGGCCAGAACGATCAGGTCGGCCCAGCTCACCTTGTTGCCGTACTTCTTCTTGATCGGCCACAGCAGACGCCGTGCCTTGTCGAGGCTCACATTGTCCGGCCAGGAATTGAGCGGCGCGAAACGCTGGTTGCCGGTCCCGCCGCCACCGCGGCCATCGGCAATGCGGTAGGAACCCGCCGCGTGCCACGACATACGGATCATCAGACCGCCATAATGGCCCCAGTCCGCCGGCCACCAATCCTGGCTGTCGGTCATCAGGGCGCGCATATCCTTCTTCAGTGCCTTGAAGTCGAGCTTCTTGACCTCTTTGCGATAGTCGAAGTCCTTCCCCATCGGGTTCGTCTTGGTGTCGTGCTGATGGAGGATGTCGAGGTTCAGCGCATTGGGCCACCAGTCCATGTTCGACATGCTGGTGGATGTGAGCGCGCCGTGCATCACAGGGCACTTGCCGGTGGATTTCTGGTCATTTCCGTCCATTGGAGTTTCTCCCATTGAGACTTGGTTGCTGGGGCATGGGCAAAGAGGCGTGTGCTGGGGGCTACGGGAACTGCGGGGGAACGAATGATGGGATGCACGCCTTCCGCTTGGTCTCAGTTTTTAGCACTTCATTAGAATAATTATAATTTGTATTTCCTGATCGTAGCGATAGGCTGGGCTTATGAATGCGATCACGATCAGGCACCTCCGCTACTTCGATGCCCTGGCCCATCACGGCCATTTCGGGCGCGCCGCCGAAGCCTGCGCCATCTCGCAGCCGGCCCTCTCGCAGCAGGTGAAAGAGCTGGAGGAAATCGTGGGCGCACCTCTCGTCGAGCGGGGGTCGCGGCATATCCGGCTAACCAGCCTCGGCGAGGCCTTCGCAGAGCGGGCGCATGGCATCCTTCAGGCGGTGGATGAGCTGGGCGACCTGGCCCGGGCGTCGTCCGGCCGGCTGGTGGGGCCTCTCCGGATCGGTGTCATCCCGACGGTGGCGCCCTACCTGCTGCCAAAGATCATCAAGGCAATGGCGGAGCACTATCCCGAAACGGATCTGCGCCCGCGTGAAGCCGTGACGCATAAGCTTATCGAGGATTTGCAGGAAGGCCGCCTGGATGCGGCGATCGTGGCCCTGCCCGTTTCGGAGCCGTCCCTGGCCGAGCAACCGCTCTTCGATGAGGAATTTGTTCTCGTGCGCGCGGCCAAAGACGCCGACAAGCCGGTTCCAAGCGCGAACAAGCTGCGCGAAATGAGGTTGCTGCTTCTCGAAGAAGGCCATTGCTTTCGCGATCAGGCGCTGACGTTCTGCAAGATGTCGGCGAGCGAACCGCGCGATCTCGTGGAGGGAAGTTCCCTGTCGACGCTCGTGCAGATGGTGGGGGCCGGGATCGGCGTCACACTCATTCCGCAAATGGCGGTGCCGATCGAAACATGCTCCGCGCCGGTGTCCGTCGCGCGATTGGGCACACCCCGCCCCTCAAGGACAATCGGTATGGTCTGGCGAAAGACCAATCCGCTGGCGGATCAGTTTGAGAATATCGCCGAAATTGTACGCGAGGCAGGTGCCGGCGAAGGGTGATTGCAAGCGTCGATGCCTATTCGAAGGTCCCGAGCCATTTGCCCAGCAGCCTGTCGAGCGTTTTGCGTTCGTTTTCGTTCAGGACCTCAATCATGGCGTGCTGGTTTTCGACATGCGCCGTGACTGCCTCGTCGATCAGCTTTCGTCCCTTCTCCGTTAGCCCGATCAGAAAACCCCGCCCGTCCTCGGGGTTACGATGCCGCGTGATGAAGCCTGCCGCCTCGAGCCGGTCCAATCTGTTGGTCATGGTACCTGACGTCACCATGGACCATTCGATGAGTTCCGAGGGTGTGAGTTCA
>NZ_NYVD01000171.1 GCF_002684405.1 Parvibaculum sp.
GGCCCGGCATGGGCCGGGGTCTCTCGGTCGATATCCAGATTCCATTGTCGAGGAGCATGGCGCGCGCGGTATGCGTATAGGGAACGGGCGCGCATTTTGCCCCGATTTTCCGAAGCTGGCCAGCAAGGCCGCGTGTCGTCGAATTTAATGCTAAGTAAGACTGTGAATGCTATATGCGTTTCTGCCTCTGCACAGGCGGAGAGGCCCCGTTCCCAACGACAAACCGGGCATTATTCCCGTGAGCAAGATATGAGCGACATTTCAAGGCAGGTTCAGGTCGGCGCATTGAGCGGTGCGCGTGTCGTCTGCGTCGGGGATGTGATGCTCGACCGTTTCGTCTATGGGCAGGTGGAGCGGATTTCGCCCGAAGCGCCTATTCCGGTTCTCAGGGTTCGCGACGAGAGGTCGATGCCGGGCGGCGCGGGCAATGTGGTGCGTAATCTCGCGGCGCTGGATGCGACGGTCTCCTTCGTTTCGGTTGTGGGCGATGACGAGGCGGGCCGGTCCCTTTCGGAGATTTTCGACGAACTGCCCGGCGTGACGGCGGATCTTGTGGCCGATCCCGGTCGCCCGACGACGATCAAGACGCGGTATATTTCGATGGGCCAGCAAATGTTGCGCGCCGACCGGGAGACCGTGGAAGCAATCGCCGACGAGACCGCCGATGTCGTCGCCGCCGCCGTTGCCCAGCATCTTCCGAAGGCGGACATTCTGGTTCTTTCCGACTATGGCAAGGGCGTCTTCACGCCTTATGTCTGCGAGGTGGTGATCAAGGCTGCGAGGGAAGCGGGCGTGCCGGTGCTGGTCGATCCCAAGGGGCGCGATTATGGGCGCTATCGCGGTGCCGATGTGATCACGCCGAACCGGCAGGAACTAGCCGAAGCGAGCGGTATGCCGGTGGATAGCGATGCGGCGGTTATTGCTGCGGCGCGCGCTGTCATGGATGAAGCCGGCATTGGTGCGGTCGTTGCGACGCGCAGCGAGGACGGCATGTCCGTGGTGAGCGGTAAGGGCGATGCGATCCATTTCCCCGCCGAGGCGAGAGAGGTTTTCGATGTGTCCGGCGCGGGCGACACAGTGGTCGCCACGCTGGCGGCTGCGCGGGCGGGCGGGCTTTCGCTGCCGCAGGCGGCGCTTCTTGCCAATGCCGCGGCAGGGATCGTCGTCGGCAAGGTGGGAACGGCGGTCGTCTATCGCGAAGAGCTTGAGGCGAAGCTTCGCGACGAGGAGCTGTCGAGCATCGAGGAACAGGTGGTCGGCCTGCCCACGGCCTGCGATCTGGTGGCTGGCTGGCAGGCGGCCGATCTGCAGGTCGGGTTTACCAATGGCTGTTTCGATCTGCTGCATCCGGGCCATGTCACGCTGCTGGAAAAATCGCGCGCGCTTTGCGACCGGCTTGTCGTCGGCCTGAACAGCGATGCCTCGGTGAAGAGGCTCAAGGGGCCGGAGCGGCCCGTGCAGCCCGATATTGCGCGGGCAACCGTGCTGGCGGCGCTGGGCTCCGTCGATCTCGTAGTGATCTTCGAGGAAGACACGCCCGCTGAACTGATCGAAGCCTTGCGTCCCGACGTGCTGATCAAGGGCGGGGACTATACCGTCGAGACGATTGTCGGCGCGGAGTTCGTGAAGGCGCAGGGCGGCCGTGTCGAGATCGTCGATCTGGTGCCTGGCTTTTCGACGACACAGACCATCGAAAAACTCGGAAAGTAGGCCAGCGCCTATTCCTCGACCAGTCCCAGCTTCTGCTCGATGGCCGCGCACAGCATGTGGCCGAGCGTGATGTGCATCTCCTGGATGCGGGCCGTGGTGCGCGAGGGAACTTCCAGAATGTGATCGGTGAAGTCCTTCATGGGACCGCCATCGGCGCCGGAAAGGCCGATGGTGACCATGCCTTGCGTCTTCGCCCTGTCGAGCGCGCGCAGCACATTGGGGCTCTTGCCCGAGGTCGAGATGCCGATGGCGACATCGCCCGGTCGACCCAGAGCCTCGATCTGGCGGGCAAAGACCTCTTCATAACCCATGTCGTTGGCCGTGGCGGTCAGCACCGAGCTGTCGGTGGTGATGGCGATGGCGGCGATGGCCGGACGGTCCTTGATGTAGCGCACGGAAAGCTCGGTCGCGAGATGCTGGGCATCCGAGGCGCTGCCGCCATTACCGAAGAACATGATCTTGCCGCCCCCTGAGATCGCCTCCACGCAGGAAGCGGCCGCGTGGGCGAATTCCTCTTCCAGCGCGTCCATCTCCTCCATCACGCGGCGGTGCTCGGCAAGGTTATTCCGGAAGATCGTTGAGAAGAGCATTCGCTGGGTCTCTCGATGGTTTGTGCCTCGGGCCCTCAATCTATCCAATGCGGAGGCAAGAGGCGAGGCCAAGGGAGGCGCTCCGGCCATCGAGGGGTGCGGCGGAACCAAAATGAACCCGACTCCCATATGCGAGCGCGGTCGGCCTGCTACTGATTCCAGATTGGATCGCGAGCCGGGAGGGACGACCTTGAGTATTGCCGACAACAAATCATCCCCTGAAAAACTGCCGCCGGAGAAACTGTCGTCCGAAAAAGCATCATCCGAGAAATCCCCGTCCGATGCGAGACGTGCGGCCGGCGCCGAGCACCGGTCTGCGAATGTCCACGTCCTGCGGGCCGGCAATGAAGACATTGTGGTCGGCGACAACAGTTCGCTGGAAGGGTCTTTCGATACGAACGGTTCCATGTTCGTGGACGGGCTCGTCCGGCGGGCCGAATTGCGCGCCAATCTCCTCTCGATCAGTGCCTCCGGGCGCGTCGAGGGCGAGGCCTTCGTTCAGCGGGCGGAGATCGCCGGCGAGTTCGAAGGAACGCTGACCTGCGCGGGCGAGGTCATCATGCGGTCCACCGGCCGTGTCAGCGGTCATATCACCTGCGGGCAGCTGGTCACCCATCGCGGGGCCGGCGTCGATGCGCATATCAACGTCACGGGCGTCGAGGCGCTTGGCGAGGCGCAGCCAGGCTCGTCGCCGGGGTCCTCGCGCAAGGCCGGCGGGCGGCGTTTCAGGCCCTCGTTGCGCTGGCATATGCGCCAGATGGCGCCGATCATGTTTGGTGTCATCATCGCGCTGGGCTCCATCGGCCTTCTCTCCCTGATGCCCTAACCCCGCCCGATGCTCGATTGCGCCTGATTTCGGGACCGGACCCCGATATCCTCCAGGCGCTTGAGCTGGCGGGAAACCCAGTCTTGTCTTGCACTTTCAACGCATGGGCCAACTATATGCGCACGGACCGGATACCGGTCCTTGTCTGATCGGTTCTTGCGGTGAGAGGAATGCGGCTGAAGCTGGCCCTTCGGGATGTCTATTCCGGTTATGTCGATAGCCTGGTGCCGACCGTCATAAGGGCGGTCTGTGGCGGTTCGGTCGATATCGTGCCGGAGGATCGGGCCGAGCTGGTGATTGTCGGCCCCTTCAGGAAGAAACGCGGCTTTTTCGAAAAACTGAAGAAATCCGACAGGAACAGGAACGCGACCTACCTGTTTCATACCGGTGAAAATGTCCGGCGACACGCCGTTCCGGCGGATTTTTCGATCTCGTTCGATCTTGGCGTCGATGACGATACCCACCTTCGCTGGCCTCTCTGGACGGACAGTCTGGTGTGGCGGGAAAGGGGCATCGTCTATGAGCCCGAGAATGGCCGCTTTGGCGGCGGCATCGAGATAGAGCGGCTGCTGGAACCGTTGGGTCCGCGACCGCTTGAGCGGGAGTTTCGGGCCGCCATCTTCAGCTGGCATTTGAACGAGCCCCGCGGCTCGCTCATCGAAGCGCTGTCTAGCGTGATGGAGGTCGACGGTTTCGGCCGGGCCTTCGACAAAAGTATCGCCTCCCACGACAGCAGCGGCTTCTACAAATACGATGTGCTTCAGCGTTACATGTTCAATCTGTGTCCGGAAAACAGTCTTTATCCGGGCTATTACACCGAGAAAATCGTCGAGGCCTATGCGGCCGGGTGCATTCCCATCGGCTGGGCGGATCCGAACCTCGACGCCGATTTCAATGCCGGTGCTTTGATCAACAGCCTCCCATTTGCCAAGGCGGGATATGCAAAGGGAATGGCGGAGGCCGTCGCTCCCGAGAAGCTGAGGCGGCTCGTCGAGGTGCCGCTGCTGGACCAGGCGCCAAGCCTAGAGCCGCTCGTGCGTTTCATCGGGAAAGTCGTTCGCGCGAGCCGATGACAGCGATGCGCGGATGGCGGAAATCCGCGCGATCCCGCCGGATCATGCATTCATAGCCCAAATGGATCATGCGGGCAGAACAGCGATTTCACTAGGTTGGCCCTCGTTTTCCGGACCCCCTTGGCGACTCGGGTTTCCGGATAAGTGATTGATGTGACGGGGGTGACATAGATGAATATCGGGAAAGCTTCCCTGCGCCGGGTTGGGTCCCGCTGCGGGACCGTGCCGCTCGGGCGGGGGATGGCGCGGCCTTTGATGCGGTCGGGTCTGCTGGGCGCGGGGCTGGCCATCGCGGCGGCACTTTCCGCGATCGGGGTAGCCGCTGCGGGTACGCTTGAGGATGCGCAGGCGCTGATCGACAAAGGTAATGGGCCGGCCGCCTACAGGATATTGAAGCCCGAAGAACGTGCCCGGGCGGGTGAGCCGGATTTCGACTATGCGCTGGGCCTTGCCGCCATGGATAGCGGCAAGCCGGCGGAGGCTGCCGCCGCTTTCGAGAGGGTTCTGGCTGTCGATCCGGATCATCTGCAGGCGAGGGCGGAGCTGGGACGTGCCTATATCGCGCTCAACGAGCCGGAGGCGGCACGTCGCGAACTTGCCACGGTCAAGGCGCAGGAAACAGTGCCCCCGGGCGTCAAGGAGGCGATCGCGCGTTATGTCGATGCGCTGGATACCGGACTTTCCGGCGGCGGAACGACACTCAAGAGGCATCTGGAGCTTAGTGCGGGCTACGATTCCAACGTCAATAATTCGACCGCAGACAACCGCATCCTGATCCCTGCTTTTGCCGGGCTCGGCTATGCGACGCTTTCTTCGAGTGCCACAGGGCAGGAGGATGCGTTTGCGCAGGTGGCGGGCCGGATGTCGCTGACGCACGGCCTCTCCATCGGCCGGTCGCTCTTTGCCGATGTGAACGCCTCCTATCGGGGGAATGCGGAATACGATCAGTTCAACCAGGCAATTGCCGGGTTCAATGTCGGCGCGGCGCAGCGCACGCCGGATTGGGGCTCCTTCTCGCTTTCCATGCAGGGGCAATCCTACTGGATCGACGGCCAGCCCTATCGCTATACGGTGGGCGGGCTCGGTCAGTGGAACTATCGCAGCGAGGGTCAGACCGACTATGGCGTCTATCTGCAATATGCCCATCTGAGCTATCCCTCCAATCAGGGCCAGAACGCCAACCGATACACGGCGGGCGCGACCATCGGGCAGAGCTTTGCCGGTTCGCGTGAGCCATACGCCTATGCCGGCATATATGGCGGCTATGAGAAGGTGACGCATAGCGGTTTCGACCATTTGTCGAACCGGTTTCTCGGTGGACGGCTGGGCGGTGAGATCACGCTTGTGTCGCAGCTGCGCGGGTATGCGAGCGCCTCGATCGAGGTTGCCGATTACAAGGACCCGGACCCGCTTTTCCTGACCGAGCGGCATACGGTGCGCAGCGATGCCTCGATCGGCCTGCGCTATGCGCTGAACGATGCCGTCACGCTGGGCGCAAACGTCTCCTACACCAATTCGGACAGCAACATCGTGCTCTACGAGTATGACCGCGTCGTCGCCGGTCTCTCGCTGGGCGTGGATTTTTGAAGCGAGGATATTCGACATGACCAGGCATTTTCGTAACGCTCTGCTGGCTTCGGCTCTTCTCGTTCCGATGGCAGGTATCTCCGGCGCACAGGCGCTCCCGGTTCTGTTCGGCAGCGATGCTGCGAATATCGAACCGGGCGAGACAGTGACGGTGGAAGGTTCCGTCCTGCAACTGGAGGCGCCCGACGGATCGATCATTTCCGTCGCCGAAGGGTCGACCTTCACTATTACGGGCGAGGGAGATTCGCTGTCCTTCAATCTTGTCTCCGGCTCCATGCGGGTTGCCTCGCAAGGCATGCCGATTTCCGTGACGCGCGGCGGTGTGACCGTGTCGTCCACGGGCGGCGCCTTTTCCGCCTTTGCTTCCGACAGCGGCGGGCTCGACGGTCGCGTCAACGAAGGGACGGCCAGCGTCTCCAATGGTGGCGAGACACGGGAATTCGCGCGGGGGGGCGGTTATGAAGCCAGCGACACGGATGTCGCGGGCACCTTCACGCCACCCGTTCCGACGACGACGCAGGTCGCCTCTAACACTTCTGGCGACACCGATTACTCGCCGGCGGACGAGCAGGGAGGCAGCGGCGGGTCGTCCGTTGCGCAAGAAGCCTCCGGTGGCTCGGGCGGTTATGGCGGCACGCCGCCCGTGACCGGTGTCGTCAATCCGGTAACGGGTACGGAGGATACCGGCTATTCCATCGCCTATGCGGGGGACGCCATCGGCATCGACACGCGCACCGATGTAACCGTGACGGTCGGCAGTGGCGGCGAACTCAACCGCTACAAGGTCGGGACCGGCACGGATGAGGATCTGGAGCGCAATTCAAATGACTCGCTTGAGCGCGGCAATGCCGGCAATGCGATCTTCATCGAACGTTGGGCGGGCGGTGAGACGCATGGCAATTACTACAACGCCTATAACGGCACGACCTATTCCAGTTTGCCACGGACGAGCCATCAGGGGCTCCATCTGGCCTATGGCCAGCCGGCGACCAATTTGCCGACGCAGGGAGTTGCGCTCTATTCGCTGGCCGCGGCGACATCGCCGACTATCGATGACGGGAGCTTTGCGCCGGGCACGTTCACCGGCACGCTGGGTATCGCCTTCGGTCCGGCCTTCAAGGTGGGGGTGGATTTCGCAGTCGATATGCCCGGTGATCACACCTATGCGATCCAGACGAGTGGCGGATCGGCCACGCCGAGTGGCGCGGTGAACTATTCCGACCTTGCCAATGGCGTTTTCGTGCTCGAATCCGTCAACATGGCGCAGGGTGGTGCCGCCTGTCCGAGCGCGAACTGCAAGGCATTCGTCGACGGTATTCTGGGCGGCACGACCGGCGACTATGTCGGGATCGCCTACAACATCTACGATTCCTCGGTAACGACCGATAGCACCTTCCGCGGCAAGCACATTTCCGGCACGGCGGCCTTTTCGCAATCCTCCTATGATGCAGGTGCAAGCGGCGGTGGTGGCAGCGGCGGCGTGACGCCGCCGGAAGCAAGCGGTTCGCTTGACGCGCCCTTGATCCGGCAAAATCGGCAGAGCCTCACCCCCTTCATCGTTTTCTATGCGCAGGACACGCATATGGAGCGTCCAGGCGCCTATCAGAATTACGTCTTTGGTTCCGATGGCGCATTTGCCGGGTTTGCGACGGCCGGGGCGAACAATGACGTGTATGACAGGAACGATGCGGTGACTGCCGATCTTGCCGGCAATGCCTATTTCCAGATCGGCCGATGGAATGGCGGCGACATCGAGCAGACCGGTGCGACCACCGCGACGCATACGGTTTCCGGCGGCGACGGCCTCGTCTATCTCCTGCGCAGCGGTTACGACAGCAATCTCATCCCCATTTCAGGTACGGCACACTATGCATTGAAGGCTGCGACGCGGCCGATCTACAAGACGGGTATCGGGTATGACGGCAGTTTCGCAGGCGAGATGTCGGTCGCGTTCGCGCCCTCGACGGCCAAGGTAGGGCTCGATGCCGTCGTCACCATGCAGGAGCCGGGGGGCGACGCGGTCTACAACTTCTCTACCGCAGGTGGGGCGGCCGATCCGTCAACCGGGGGACTGGACCTCTATCTCTCGAATGGCAGCTTCAGCACCTACGACAACATGACCTCGAACGGTATTGCCTGTGGCGGGAGCTGTTCCTACCAGATCATCGGCTATGTGAACGGCTCGGGCGGTAGCGATGCGGGGCTCGCCTATGCTATCGGGAGCGGATCGGAAAGCCTTACCGGCTCAGTCCTCTTTCAGCGCGACGATAATCCCGCCCTGCTGAACCAGATCGCCTATATGAGCGGATTGGTTGTTAGCCCGGGCACGTCGATCGTGACGAACGGTATCGGCAGCTACGCCTATTCGTCCAACGGGCTTGTTACCTTCAACACAAATGGCGAGGTCGCTGGCCTGGAGTCTCCAGGGGACGCGAATGTCGTGATCAATAACGGCGCGGCCAGCATTGTCGATGCGGGCAATGACGGCCCGGTTTCCTGGGCACGCTGGACCGGCGGAGCGTTGGGCGGCACTGCCTATTCGAATCCTGCGCCGACCATGCCCGCGGATGGCGGCATGCATATCGCGGTCGGATCGGATGCCACGAATATTCCGGTTTCAGGCACCGCGCAGTATGGCCTCGTAGGGGCAACCAGGCCGACTATCGATGATGGATCGGTCTCACCCGGCACATTCACGGGCACGCTGGGCGTTGCTTTTGGCGCAAACTCGTCGACCGCGCGGGTCGGTATCGACTTCAACGTTTCGATCGGCGGACATGATTATGCGTTCGCCTCCCAGGGCGGGAGCGCCGACCCGACCCAGTCGGACATCAATCTCTACGGGGCTATTTTTGGTAATAGTTTCGGCCATGCCGCCGAGGGGCGCTACGACATCACGCCGGGCGGACCGGCCTGCCAGGGCTCGAGTTGTCGGGCCGTCGTCTCTGGCTTCCTGTCGGGCAATGGAGCGAGCCATGCCGCGGTCAGCTATACGATTTCGGATTCAGGTTCGCCGAACAATGCAGGGGCGGTGCAGGGCACGGCGGTGTTCAGCCAGGCCGCAGCATCGCCTCCGTGAGCGTGACGAGGGTAGATAAAATGGAAATGGCCGGGCGATTGCCCGGCCATTTTCGTTTGTGGGATATCATGTGCCCTACATCACACCGGCGCGCAGGAAGTCGTGGATATGGACGAGGCCGACGGGCTTGTCGGCATCGACCACGAAGAGGCTGGTGATCTTCTTGTCATTCAGGATGTTGAGCGCTTCGGAGGCCAGCATGGAAGGCGGGATCGATTTGGGCCCAGGTGTCATGACCTCGCCCGCGGTCTTGGTCAGCAGGTTTTCGCCCATGTGACGGCGTAAATCGCCATCGGTGATGATGCCGGCCAGTGCGCCCTTTTTGTCCGTGATGCCGATACAGCCAAAGCTTTTCTCCGACATGATAATCAGGGCCTGGCTCATCGGCATGGACTGGTCGGCGAGTGGCAGCGACGCGCCTGCATGCATGATTTCGCGGACATGGCGGAGCATCGCGCCGAGCTTGCCGCCGGGATGGAAGACGCGGAAATCGCTTGCCGTGAAGCCCTGACGTTCCAGCAGGGCGATGGCCAGCGCATCGCCGAGCGCAAGCTGCATCGTGGTCGAGGTGGTGGGGGCGAGGCCGTTGGGGCAGGCCTCCTCGGCGCGTGGAAGCACCAGCGGAACGGTCGCAGCCTTGCCGAGCGCGCTCGTGTCGACCGAGGTAATCCCGATCAGCGGTATCGAAAAACGCTTGGCGAAGGTGATGATCGAGGTGAGTTCGGCGCTTTCGCCCGACCAGGAGAGCGCCAGAATGGCATCGTCCGGCGTGATCATGCCGAGATCGCCATGGGAAGCCTCTCCGGGATGAACGAACTGGGCCGGTGTGCCGGTGGAGGCAAGCGTCGCGGCAATCTTGCGGCCCACATGGCCCGATTTGCCCATGCCGGTGACGACGACGCGCCCTGCGCGGCGCTGGCCGTCGCCATCCTCGCCCCGCACAGCCGCCAGCAATTCGACCGCATCGGAAAACGGACCGTCCAGCGAGGCGGCCATCTGCTTCAGCCCGTCGATTTCCAGCTCCAGTGTCCGCCGGGCGGAGGCGAGGTGATCGTGTGACTGGCTTTCATCCGGTGAGGCGGCGCCGGCCTTGCTCTTCGACAAATCGATCTCCTGAAAGGGTTGCGTTTCTCTTCGGCCAGTTCGTCTATGGCCGCAGGGTTGCCTGTTGTTTGCCTCACCTTATAGCAGGGGACAGGCGATCAACGGAATCGTCCAGAACGGTACAGGAAACAGCCGGTTCACACGGTATCGGCCGGTTTCTTTGTTAACCCCTGTGCTCTACACTTTCGCCGAGTGATCAAGCGAGGGTTCAGTATCAGATGCAGCGTATCTCCCCACGCTGGCGGCAGGGGGCAATCACGGTCACAGTGCTGGCCCTAGTCGGCTATCTCGCGCTGTCGGTCATGGCCGATGGCGACCGTCTCATGGAGTCCGTGGCGGTGATCGGCTGGGGGCGGCTTGCCCTCGTCTTGATGCTTTCCCTTGCCAATTACGCGCTGCGCTTCTGGCGCTGGCAGCTATATCTCGGCTGGCTCGGCCATGCCGTTCCGGCATGGCGCAGCCTTCTCGTCTATCTGAGCGGCTTTGCGCTCACCGTGAGTCCCGGCAAGGCAGGCGAGGCGGTACGGTGCCTCTATCTGCGCCGCGACGACGTTCCCTATTCCACAGGGTTGGCGATGATGTTCGTGGAGCGGCTGCTCGATCTTATCGCCATTCTGGTTCTCGCCTCCTTCATCCTGCTGGCGCGTCAGGACCTCGCCTGGGCGGTTGGTTTCTTTGCCCTTTGCGTCGCGTTGGGGCTTGCCGTGTTGCATCATCGTCGGACACCGGATCTGCTTGTCGCGCTGGGCTCGCGTTTGGGAGCGCGTGCCGCCAATGCTGGGGCCTGGCTGTCCACGACGCTCATGCACGCCCGCGCGCTGCTGCGCTGGGGACGTCTTGTGCCTGCGCTGGCGATCGCGATCGTCTCTTGGGGCGCGGAGGGTGTCGGTGTCTGGTTGCTTGCCAGCGCTTTTCCTGCCAGCCCCGATCTTGTCTTTTCCATCGGCGTCTACGGACTGGCGATCCTGGCCGGCGCGGCGGCGGTGTTCCTGCCTGCCGGGCTCGGCGGCACCGAAGCTGCCATGACTGGTCTTTTGCTGGCCGCCGGGCTCTCCCTGCCGGAAGCGGTGGCGGTCACTTTGATCTGTCGGCTTGCAACGTTGTGGTTTGCCGTTGGCTTGGGCGCGGTCGCGCTTCTCTGGCTCGAATATCGCGGAGACGACGGTGAGGATTTGGGCAAAGATCGCTCTGCCGAACTGCATCCGGGGGAGGCATCCCAATGAATGAAACACCCCAGTTCGCTGCGGAATCTGTTCTCTGCGTCGATCTCGACGGCACGTTGTCGCGTACCGACACGCTGATCGAAACCCTGCTGATGCTGCTGAAACAAAAGCCGCTGGCGGTGTTGCTGTTGCCGTTCTGGCTGATGCGCGGTCGGGCGGCCTTCAAAGCGGCCGTCGCACAAGCGGTTCGTTTCGATCCGGAGAGCCTTGCCTATAATGAGGAACTGGTCGACTGGCTGCGCACTGAAAAGGCGGCGGGGCGGCGTATCGTGCTGGCAACCGCGGCAGATGAGCGGATCGCCCGGCCCATCGCGGCGCATCTGGGTATCTTCGACGATGTGATCGCCAGCGACGGCTCGGCCAATCGCAAGGGCAGGGCCAAGGCGGAGGCGCTGCGCAATGCCTATGGCAGTTTCGTCTATGTTGCGAATGCCGATGTGGATGTGCCCGTCTGGGAAGCGGCCGACGGGGCCGTGCTTGTCGCGGGCTCGCCGCGTATAGCACGGCGTCTTTCCGGCCGAGTGTCGTTCGCGCGTGTCTTCGGTCCGTCTTCGGAGCGTCCGGCCTGGCGTTTGTGGCTGCGGCAGTTGCGGGTGCATCAATGGGCGAAGAACGCGCTCATTTTCGTGCCGCTGGTACTCGCGCATCAGATCACGAATCCGGAAAAGCTTTCCATCGCCGCAATGGCGTTCCTTGCCTTCAGCCTTTGTGCCTCAAGCGTCTATGTGCTGAACGACCTTCTGGATCTGGGGTCGGACCGCAGGCATGTCACCAAGAAGAACAGGCCCTTCGCAGCCGGCGTTCTGCCGCTGGCGGCAGGGTTCACGATGATCCCGCTTCTGCTCGTGCCGGCCTTCGCGATTTCGCTCGCTATCGATATCGGTTTTGCAGGTGTGCTTGTGGGCTATTACGGACTGACGCTGGCTTATTCGCTC
This sequence comes from Parvibaculum sp., assembly GCF_002684405.1. Classification (GTDB taxonomy): domain Bacteria; phylum Pseudomonadota; class Alphaproteobacteria; order Parvibaculales; family Parvibaculaceae; genus Parvibaculum. Next base: position 12,128 of record NZ_NYVD01000171.1, read on the forward strand.
GAACTCAAGCGACAGGCGGTGGTCGATGTCTTCACGCTGGCGGGTCTCTATACGATCCGGCTTTTCGCAGGTGGCGTGGTTGCCGGTGTGTATCTCTCCCCATGGCTGCTGGCGTTTTCGATCTTCCTTTTTCTGAGCCTCGCCATCGTAAAGCGTGTAGGCGAATTGCAGGGGCTTCCCCGCGACAGCGCGGGTGCGCTGCATGGCCGGGGTTATGGGCGGGACGATCTCCCGATACTGACCGCGTTGGGCGTTGCCTCGGGCTATGCGAGCGTGGTGATCTTTTCGCTCTATATCAATGCGCCCGACAGCCGGGCGCTTTATCCCCATCATGAGTTTCTATGGCTTTTCGTGCCTCTTATTCTCTTCTGGATCAGCAGGGTCTGGCTCAAGACCTGGCGCGGCGAGATGCATGACGACCCCATCGTTTTTGCGCTGAAGGACAGGGTGAGCCAGTTGACGGCTTTGGTCGCCGCTGGCGTTCTTCTGGGATCGGCACTTTAAAATGTCCAACGACTTCCAAAGCTGGGGGCGCTTTCCGGCAGCCCCCCACCAGAAAGCGGTCGCATGGCGCGACCGCCGCCACATGCCCATGCTTGGCGACGGTCCGGTTCTCGCGCGCGGCAATGGGCGTTCCTATGGTGATGTCTGCCTGAACGATGGGGGCACGCTTCTCACCACGCGCGCTCTCGACAAGTTCATCCTGTTCGATGCAGAAGCGGGCGAGCTGGTGTGCGAGCCGGGTGTGCTCCTCTCAGACATTCTCGACCTTATCGTGCCGAAGGGCTGGTTTCTGCCGGTCGTGCCGGGAACCCGGCTTGTGACGGTCGGTGGCGCAATTGCAAATGATGTTCATGGCAAGAACCATCACCGTTTTGGTACCTTCGGCACCAATGTTCTCGACTTCCGCCTGCTGCGGTCCGATGGGACGGCGCTTAGCTGCTCACGGGACGAGAACGCCGAGCTTTTCACCGCGACGATTGGCGGGCTGGGGCTGACCGGGCTCATTGCCGAGGTCCGGCTGAAGCTCCGCCCCATCGCCTCGAGCTATCTGGAAGGCGAGCAATTCCGTTTCGATACGCTGGACGAGTTCTTTGCCCTGTCGGAGGGATCGGAAGCGTCTCACGAATATACGGCCGCCTGGATCGACTGCCTGGCGGAAGGCGACAGGCTGGGGCGGGGACATTTCATGCGCGCCAATCATGCGGCGGATGGGGGGCTCGATCCGGCCACCCGGTCCCTGCCTCTTGCCGTGCCGCTGACGCCGCCCTTGTCGCTTGTGACCCGGGTGAGCCTGCGCGTCTTCAACACGCTCTATTACGAGCGCCAGCGGGTGCATGAGGTGTCGCGGCGCTGGCATTTCGACCCTTATCTCTTTCCGCTCGACAGCATTGCGAACTGGAACCGGCTCTACGGACCCAAAGGGTTCCTGCAATATCAATGTGTGGTGCCGGACAATGAGGCGCGGGCGGCTTCCGCGGAACTGCTCAAGGAAATCAGCCGATCGGGCCAGGGCTCGCCGCTGGTCGTCTTCAAGACTTTCGGCGATGTCGCGTCGCCCGGCCTGCTGTCCTTCCCCATGAAGGGCGCGACGCTGGCGCTCGACTTTCCCATTCTCGGCAAGCGCACATTTGAGCTGCTTGATCGGCTGGACGGAATCGTCGCGGAAGCCGGCGGGCGGCTATATCCGGCCAAGGATGCGCGGATGAGTGTGGAGATGTTCGAAAAGGGCTTTCCGGCGCTGGACCGTTTTATGAAACAGATCGATCCGGCATTCGAGTCCGGCTTCCAACGCCGTGTGATGGGGAGGGCGTGATGACGCGCATTGTGATTTTCGGTGCCACATCGGCGATCGCGCAGGCCGCCGCCCGGCAATGGGCGGCCGCTGGCGGTGCCTGCTTTGTGCTGGTGGGACGTAATGAGACCGCGTTGGGCGATATCGCCGCCGATCTGACCGCACGCGGAGCGGAGGATGTGATCGCGAAGCCTGCCGATTTGGCGGTGCTGGACGGGCTCAGCCGTCTCTGTGCGGAGGCGGAAGAGGCGCTTGGCGGGATCGATATCGCGCTCATCGCCCATGGCGTCCTGCCCGACCAAGTCGAGGTGACCGCCTCGGCAGACAATCTTCTGGAAAACCTCGGTGTCAATGCGTTGAGTCCGGCCGCGCTGATGGTCGAATTTGGGCGGCTCATGAAGGATCGCGGGCATGGCAGTCTTGTTGTCATATCCTCGGTGGCCGGTGACCGGGGACGACCGAGCAACTGGGCCTATGGAGGCGCGAAGGCCATGCTCTCCGTCATGGGCGAGGGCATGGGCCTGGAGCTCGACAGCGCCGGGGTTAATGTCGTGGTCGTGAAGCCCGGCTTCGTCGATACGCCGATGACGGCGGATTTCCCGAAGGGGCCTTTATGGGCCTCGGCCGATCAGGTGGCCGGGGCCATCGTGCGGGCGGTCGGGAAAAGACGAAATGGTGTGATATATGCGCCGGCATGGTGGCGATTTGTCATGCTGATCGTCCGTTTCGCACCTGCCTTTATCGTGCGCCGACTGTGATGACGTGGTTTCATTGTGCCGGGCGAACCAGGGCATCGGGGAACGGGCCCTTGTCTGAGAGCCGAGAAAGGCTAACCTCTTATGGATAGATGGTTTTCCAACCCGACCGTTGGTAGAGAAACGGGTTGGACGCGCGTAAATGTAGTGTCAGGGACCTGACGTGGGACTAAAAAATCTCGTTCATCGTATCCAAAGCGCTCTGGGAGACAGCGGCGGTACACCGCCCTCGGCCCCGGAAGGCATGCGCATCTATGCGATCGGCGATATCCATGGACGGGCCGATCTGCTGGAAGGACTTCTGGCACGCATCGAAAAGGATGCGCGGGACTTCTCCGGGCGCAAAGTGATCGTGTTTCTGGGCGACTACGTCGATCGCGGGATGGATTCGAGAGCGGTACTGGACCGGCTCGTGGCGGGGCCCCCGACGGCTTTCGAGGCGGTTTATCTCAAGGGCAACCACGAAGAAGCGATGCTGCAATTCCTCGCCGATGCCGAATTCGGCCGGACGTGGAAATATTACGGCGGGCTTGAGACGCTTCATTCATATGGCGTCCGGGACCTTATGCGGCACGACAGCGCCGACGAATTCGAGCAAGCGCGTGAAAAGCTTGAGGCTGAATTGCCCGAAGCGCATAAGAAGTTTCTCCAGCGGCTCGAGACGAGCGCCGAGTTGGGGGATTATTTCTTTGCACATGCCGGGGTTCGGCCGGGCGTTCCGCTATCGAAACAAATTGACGAAGACCTGCTATGGATACGCGAGGACTTCCTCCTTTCGGAGAGTTCCTTCGGCAAAGTTGTCGTTCACGGACATACCCCGGAAGAGAAAGCCGTCTTTCGAAACAACAGAATTGGTGTGGATACGGGGGCGTACATGACCGGCGTCCTGACCGCTCTGGTGCTTGAGGGCAGGTCGCAGCGGCTCTTGCAGACCGGGCAGGACGATGCCCGCAGGCTTGCCGTTGCGAGTTGAACGACCGAGGTTTGCGGAATTTTCATTTCTTTTTGCGATCTTCGCCGGGACGGTTTCGGCGAACAGAGCCCGCAGCCAATGGTCTTGGCAATCTACGGTGTGGTAGATTTGCCGTAAGTACTTCTTGGCGTTGACAAATATGAGGACCATCGATGACCAGTCTGGCGCAATCTTCTTCGTCGTTCCGCAGGGACGCGGTATCGCGGCACGGATCGGCCATACAGCGCTGGTTACCCCTGATCGCAGCAGGGTTGCTGGTTCTCTTTTCGCTGGCAGGGTGTTCGGACGGTCCGAGAGAGAACCTGCCAGGGCCTCAAGCCGCGCCCGTGGCTGCGGGCGAGGTCCCGCTGCCGGAAGATGCCAATGTCGATTATACGCTTGGATCCGGCGACAAGCTTCGCGTCATCGTCTATGGCGAGAAGGATTTGTCCGGCGAATTCGACATTTCAGGCGCCGGGAATGTGGCCCTGCCGCTTGTGGGGCAGGTCCGCGCGCAGGGGCTGACGGTCGGTCAGTTCGAGACGGCGGTCGAGAACGCCCTCAAACAGGGTTATCTGAATGAGCCCCGGGTCAGTGTTGAGGTGTTGAATTATCGCCCGTTTTACATCTACGGAGAGGTTGGTGAGGCCGGTCAGTACCCCTATTCGAGTGGGATGACCGTGCTCAATGCCATAGCCGTTGCGGGGGGGTACACCTATCGCGCGGCCAACGACCGGGTCTACATCACACGCGGCAAGGGCAATGAGGTCGAGTATCCGGCCAGTCAGGCCGTGAAAATCCTGCCCGGGGACGTCATTCGAGTACCCGAGCGGTTCTTCTGAGTGAATCTGGTTGACGATAATTTTGTGGTGACCTGCCTAGAAGCGCCCGCCGGACGGCGGCGTGAGCGCTGCTTATAAGCCTTTGTATCTAAAAGGCTAATTTCGCCCCTCAAGCGACGCATTTTTACAACAGCGGGGAGGAAACCGTCATTCACATGGCGAATCGCCGGTACTTTAAAAATTTGGCGGTTCGGTGCACCGCAGCAGCTATGATACTTTACCATCAATTAATTCAGGTAAGTACGATCCGGGCGTCGTCAAAGGCTGGATCGGGTATGGATTTCCGGTTTTGCGCCGCAGCAATGAGCGCAGGTCCGGCAACCTCAAAAAGAGGGGAGTTCTTGTCATGCTCAAGAAGATGATCACCGCGGCTGTGCTCGGCCTGGGACTTGGGGTGTTCATGACGCCTCTGGTTGTGCCGGTTTCTTCGGCCAACGCCGCCACCGCAGATGAACTTGCGACCATGCAGACCGCTATCGAGGCCCTGATTGTCGCGAATGCCGGCGACGAAGCCGCTCTCGAGGCCGCGATCAAGGATTACGTCGCTAATTCCGACGATCCGGAAGGCGCCGCTCAGGCATTTGTCCAAGCAGTCACCAATCCGAAAAGCCCTGCGGCGCAGACCGCGCTCGCCAATAATGCCGGCCTGAAGGCCGCCGCTTCCCGCGGCCTCGGTGCCGCAATCGCCTTGATTGGGGTAGAAAATCCGGACGTGGCCAGCAGCATGCAGGCGGTGGTCGAAGCCTCCGACGATCCGACGCTGGTGGCGTCTGTTTCCGAGGGCAATGCCACGGAAACGAAGTCGATCACAGGTGAGGGCGTCTCGGATGAATCGTCCGAAGCCGTCGATGACGCTAATGAAAATGACACAACACCGGAAAGCCCGGCGAGCCCGAATTAGGGCTCGTCTTTCCGGCGACTATAGCGACTTTACGTTCCGTATACGCTGCGCCTGACGCCTATTCGTTCGCGTGGCAAGGAAGACAACTCGACTTTGGAGGTCACATCAAATGGGACGAGCCCGGATTTATTTCGCCTCGGCGGCACTCGTAGGCCTGACCTGCGCCGCTCTGCCGACCCTGGCGCAGGCCCAGGAGGCCGATACCAATCTTGCCGACGTTCGTGACCAGGGCGTTATGGAGCGTGCGCGGCCCGGTTATGATCCCGTTGGTATCCGCGCCGGCAGTTTCATGGTGTTCCCCACTGCTTCTGTGGGCGAGAGCTACAACGACAATATCTATGCGACCAGCAACAACACGGTCGATGATTTCATCACCACCCTTTCGGCGGGGATATCGGCCAATTCGGTGTGGGGCCGGCACGCCCTTTCGCTGAGCGGCGGCGTAACCCAGCAGCTCTATGCCGACAAGTCCGACGAAGATCGGTTCAACTGGAACCTGGGCGGAGCCGGGCGGCTGGATATCAGCCGCGACACGGCGCTCAATGGGTCGGCGCGATATGCGCAGCTGCATGAGGATCGCGGCAACCCGAACTCTCCGACGACCTCTCAAGAACCCATCGAATACAATCTGTTCAACGCCGCGACGAATTTGAGCCACCGCTTCAATCGCGTCAATGCGAGCGTGGGGGTTGAATACAACAATTACGACTACAAGGACGCTACCACCCTGGGCGGCGCCAATATCGACCAGGACTATCGCGACCGTGACGAATACACCGAAACCGCCAGGCTTGGTTATTTCGTTTCCCCCGACACGAATGTCTATGTCGAAGGTCGGTTCGATCAGCGTCGCTACGATCTCACCACGCCCGCCGGCAACCGGGATTCCGATGGCTGGGCCGCGCTGGTCGGTACGGAATTCCAGATTTCGCGCCTGACTCAGGGCAATGTCTATGTCGGTTACCAGGAACGTGACTACAAGGCCGCCGCGCTGAGCAGCACTCAGGGTCTTGCCTATGGTATCGATGTGGAATGGTTCGCCACGCCTCTGACCACGGTCACGGTGTCCGGTGACAGCCGCGTCGAGGAAACGACCGTTGGCGCCGCATCGGGTTATGACCGCAATAGCCTGTCGGTGAATGTGGATCATGAGCTGCTCCGCAACGTGATCCTCTCCGGCGGGGTCAGCTACACCAACAATGATTTCAACGACAACCCGCGTAACGACGATACGACCGGGGCGACCGTAGGGGTCAAGTATCTGATCAACCGGAATTTCGACCTGGGACTGAACTACACCTACACGAACCGGGACTCCAATACGGCTGGTTTTGATTACACCCGCAACGTGGTCGGCCTGAAGCTGACCGGCAAGCTCTGATCGCAAGAGCGTTCGAACAAGTCGAGCAGGGCAGGCAGGGCGGAAGTCTTGGCCTGCCCTGTTCCGTTATGGCTGTTTTTGGCTGTCGTATGGGATGTGCAGGGTCCGCGATCATGTATATTGCGGTGCAATGTTCGGCGATTGGGGTTTAGAAGATGAACGCACCGTCTAAAGGTTCTGGCATGTCGTCGGCTAAATGGACTCCCCCCGGAGCGACGGAGGTGCAGACCGACTCCTTCCTGGAGTTCGATCTGATGGCCATCCTGCGGATCATGCGCAAGCGCGCTGGCGTTATCATCGGTATTACCGTTGTTCTGACGGCGCTAATCGTGCTTGCCATTACCCAGATGCGTCCTCTCTATACCGCTCAAACTCTGGTTCTGGTCGACAGCCAGAAGAGCAACGTCGTGGATATGGAGGCGGTCGTCTCCGGCATCCCGGCCAATGACGCCGCTTTGGACAGTGAAGTAGAGGTCATCAAGTCCCGCAATCTCATCGAACGGGTTGTGGATAACGAGAACCTGATCGACGATCCGGAGTTTAATTCAGCGCTGCGGGAGCCTTCGGCGCTTCGCTGGCTTAATCCGCGCTATCTGCTGGGCCGTCTTTTCTCCCTGTTGTCTCCAAGCGACCAGACCGACGCTGTTGAGCAGAGTGCCTCTCAGGAAGAGATGACGCAGAGATCCGTCGTGGACTCGGTTTTGTCCGATCTGGAAGTCGCAAGGCGCGGCCTCACCTATACGATTGAAATCAATTTCACGTCGGAGAATCGCTACAAGGCCGCCAAGATCGCGAATGCGATTGCTAATGCCTATATCGTCGACCAGCTCGATGCGAAGTTCAACGCGACCAAGCAGGCCAATGAATGGCTTGCCGGGCGACTGGACGATCTGCGCCGTCAGGTTACCGATTCCGAGCGCGCTGTGGAGCTCTATCGATCGCGGCACGGGCTTGAAGAATCGAAAGGTATGACCGTTACGGAGCAACAGCTCTCCGAACTCAACGCTCAACTGATCCTGGCGCGGACCAATCTCGTTGAAGCAAGGGCCAAGTATAACCGCGCCCGGCAGTTGAGACGGGAAGGAAAGGGCGTCGAAACGGTCGGCGATGTGGTCCAATCGGGGACGATCTCGGCACTGCGTCAGAAGCAGGCGGAGCTGACCCGGGAGGAAGCCAATCTTTCCGCCAAATACGGGCCGCGCCATCCCGCGATCGTGAATATCGAGGCGCAGCAGAAAGACATTCAATCGCAGATCGCCGCAGAAGCCGGGCGAATTATCGAGAGTCTGAGAAACGACGTTTCCGTGGCCTCGACCCGTGTCCGGGCCCTTGAAAGCAATCTCAAAGAGATCAAGGGCGAAACCGGCACCAATAATGAAGCGCTGATCCAGTTGCGCGAGCTGGAGCGCAAGGCGACGGCGAACCGGCAGGTCTATGAGGCATTTCTCAAGCGCTTCAAGGAAACCAGCGAGCAGGAAGACATTCAGACCCCCGATACCCGGGTCATTTCCAAGGCGGTGGTACCGGGCGGGCCGTCCTTCCCGAAGACGTCACTTTTCGTGATGCTCGGCTTTGCACTGTCGCTGATGACAGGCGTTGGCGCGGCCTTCCTGCTTGAACATCTCGATAACGGCATTCAGACATCCGGCGACCTGGAGAGGCTTCTGGCGCTGCCCAACCTGGCGTCGATCCCGCTGACGCCGAAGGAGCGCGGGCCGGATGGAAAGGTATTGTCTCCGCAGGACTATCTGGTCATGAAGCCGCTTTCGTCCTATTCGGAGGCATTCCGAAGCCTGCGAAGCGCGCTTCAGTTTTCCAATGTGGACAATCCCCCAAAGGTCGTTCTTTTCACATCGGCGCTGCCGAATGAAGGCAAGACGACTTCGGCGGTGTCCTTTGCGCGCGCTGCTGCGTCGGCCGGTCTGAAAGTCGTTCTCCTTGATTGCGACCTGCGTCACCCGTCGGTGGCGGAAGCGTTGAAGATCAGCCGGCCCGAACAGGGGTTGGTGGAACTTCTTGCCTCGCGTCTCGACTTCAAGGAAGTCGTCATCGAAGACGAGAAGACCGGGATGGAGGTCATCCCGGTTGCCAAGGGAACGGCCAACCCGCCCGACATTTTCGGGTCATCGCAGATGAAACTTCTGTTTGAGCGGCTCCGCGAAGCCTACAACCTTGTTGTTGTCGACAGCCCGCCGGTCATGCCCGTGTCGGATGCCCGCGTCCTGTCACAGATCGTCGACGAGACAGTGTTCGTTGCGCGCTGGAACGAAACCCCGCGCGATGCGCTGCAGAACGCGGTGAAGCAGTTGCGCGATTTCGGCGCACCTCTAGCCGGCACTGTGCTTTCCATGGTCGATACGGCCAAGCAGGCAAAATACGGCTATGGCGACGGCGGTTATTATTACAGCCGCTACAGCAAGTATTATGTCAACTGACATGCCTGCAGCGGGCCGGTGGACGGCGATCTTTTTCGCCGCCATCGGTCTTTTCACCATATCGCTCGCTGTGCCGCGGGTGCTGGCCTACGGCGTCATCGCCCGGGACGCCGGACAGGCGCCCACTGCGCTGGCGAATGGGAGCAGGCTGTCGTCAGAGGCCATCGAACAGGCGCGCCGGGCCTACCGAAATGCGCTCGCAGTGCATCGCTCGGACGGTCAGATCGCACAGGATCTTGCCAGGTTCGACCTCCTGGCGCTGAAAGACGGAGACGGCGCGGCGCTACTCGATGCCAGTTCGCATTTGCGCTCGGCGGCCGCCCTTATGCCCAACAATGCCTTTGTCTGGAGCCTGCTGGCTCGAACGGCGCAGCGCCGGCAAGCGCCTGCGGACGAGATCATAGCCTTTCTGCGACTGTCGAAGCTGACCGGACGTTTCGAGGCGTCGAGCATGCTCCTGCGCGTTCATGTTGCCATGCTTATCTGGAAAGACGTTCCGCCCGACCTGCAGCGGGACATCAGGCAGGATGTCGGGCGCTTCACGTCAAATGGGAAGCTTCTCCATGCCCTTTTCCGCGTCTATCTCTCGCTGCCCTATGACGCCCGAGCGACCTTCCTCGATGTTCTCTTCGATACGCCTGCCAGGCGAGGATGGTTTCAGCGGCGAATAGTTGATTGGACCAAGCTGCGATAGCCGAAATGCGGCTGGCTACCGGGTCCGGTTCGAAGAGGGCCAGGACTGGCTCACCGCCAGCCCCATAATGAATGCATAGAGAACTGCGACGGCAGGTATTTGCAGACTGAAATCGAGAAGAGAGTGCAGCCCGACAAGAATAGTGGCCGCTACGCCGATTGCCGAATAGGTGCGCTGGCGTCGCCTGCGCCAGAGGCCGCGCAAGGCCTCCCATGCCAGAAGCAGGATAGAGATGTTGAGAGCGAGCGCCGCCGGGATGCCGAGTTCCAGCGCGTTTTCGAGATAAACCTGATGGGCCTTGTCCCAATAGAATCTGGACGACAGTGAACTTGGCCGGTAGGCAGCGAAAACGTTTCGATAGGTGCTGTAGCCCGTTCCTGTCCATGGAACTGTTTCGATGGCATCAAGCGTTGAGCTGTACACGATGCCTCTGTCGATCGCGCTCAGGTCATTGTCGAGCCCGGCAAGGCGGGATGACAGCAGGCTGCCGCTGAGAAAAACGATGATACCGACGATTGAAATCGCTAGGATCGCGGCGGCCGCTGCGTGGGGAGCCCGGACGTTTCTGCCCCGGGCATAGGTCAACAGGAGCAGGAAGAAAGCGGCCAAGCTGCTGGCAATGCCTGCCCGCGAGCCGGTAAGTACCAAGGCGACGAGAAGCATCAGTGCTGCAAGGGTCCGCAGCAGAGCCCGGCTGAATATCGTCTCGACGATCATGACGATGCGTTGGCGCAGAGGCCGGTTGATGGAGAGGAAGTGCCGAAAGCTGTCGATGAACCACACCGTCGCACAGAGCAGACAGAGGCCTGCAAAGGTGGCGTAAGAGTTGCGATTCACGAAGGTGCTGGAGAGCGCATCCTGATAGGCCCATTTCCGATAAAACAGTATCCACTCATTGCCGGTGAAGTAGATGAGAAGACCGTAAAACGCGTAGGCGCCGCCGATCAGGGCGATGGCCGCCAGTGCGCGTCGGGCATGGTGGGGATCGCGGTTGAGCTGCAGGGACAGCCAGAAAATGGCGGCGTAGGAGAGGAGGCGCATCAGGCCTGTCAGGGTGGCTTCCGGGTTGACCGAGAGGCTGCCCGCCAGAGGCTTGCCGAGCGCTTCCGCGGCCAGCCCCCAGATCGGATCGGCCCAATCCTGGGGCATGATCGGCATGGCCTGAACGAGAATCCAGAGGGCTACGGCGCCAAACAGAATGAGCGGCCAGCGGAGCCGCGAAACAGTCACGGCGATCGTGCCTGGTCCCTTTGTCGCCACGCGAATTGCCCAGATGCTGAGCAGGGTGCCGGCGCATAGAGCGAGGAGCGCCGCCGGTAGCGGCCTGTTGCTTGCCAGTGGCAGCGGCGCCAGCGCCACAAGCGCAATGAGGGGCCAGAACAGACTGTCGGTTCTGTTCGATGATATTCGAGGAGCGGTGCGGACAGATTCGGCTTTCACGGGCTCAGGCTTCAATTGGCGAGGCGGATGAGGTCTCGTTTATCCATCCAAGCCGAAGCCTATTTCGGTCGGGGCGAGTGGCCAAGAGCCACGATGTGCGCGCCGACGTCGCAGAAAGGAAGACATGTCCGCCATTCCCGCAGCTATGGCTCATTTTTTGCTCGGCATGCAGATTTGTTGACATAGAGTGTCGCTATAAATCTATTGGGGCATTTGCCTAGGGAGGGATCCTCGGTTCATTGGATTTCTTAGTTGTAGCACTGAATTCAAGGTCTGGAGCAGGATGAAGATTGCTTACGTTCACACCGCTCCCGTGCCGAGCCCGGCGGCGAATGCTGTTCAGGTCGCGCGAATGTGCGCAGCGTTTTCCGCAGAGGGAGTGGAAACGTGTTTGGTCCAGCCTTGGGGCGGAGGCGGTGATGCCGGCGAAATAGCCTCCGAGTACGGCTTGGACACGCAATTTGAAACCAGGAAGTTGCCTCTTCTTTCGGTGCCGGGCTCCAAGTTCCTCTACGGTGCACTCGCGTCGCTTCTATACGGTCCGGGCCGGGAGGGAGTGGTTTATACGCGGTCGGTTTCAGTCGCAGCTGCGGCCTGCATGCTGTGTCAGCCGGTTGCTCTCGAAATGCACGTCTCGGCGGCTTCATTGCGACCGCGTCTGGCGAAGAGGTTGGAGTGTGTCATCGATTCTCCCTATTTCGTGGGAATGATAGCAATAAGCGGTCGATTGAGAGATGATTTTGAGAAGCGCTACCCTGCGCTTGATGGGCAGATTATTGTAGCGCATGATGGCGCGGAATCGGCAGCAGAGGTTCCAGCTGAGCCTCTCTCTGGCAGGTTCCGCGTTGGGTATGTCGGAAATTTATACCCTGGCAAGGGCATGGAGCTCATTGCAGAACTTGTTCCGCTTTGTCCATGGGCAACCTTTCACATTGTTGGTGGCGCGCCCGACCAAGTCAAAGTGTGGCGCTCAGCGCTTGCTAACAATCGGAATATCGTATTTCACGGCTATGTTCGCCATGCTGAGACCGCCGCTTATCTAGAAGGTATGGAAGTGGTTCTAGCACCCTATCAACGCGTGGTTCGTGGCGTGGGCGGTGGCAGTCAAAACCTCGCTGACTGGATGTCGCCGCTCAAGATTTTCGAATATATGGCTTGCGGCAGGGCCATAATCGCTTCCGATTTAGAGGTCTTGCATGAAGTCTTGACGCACAATCAAAACGCTCTTCTCTGTCTGCCGGAGGAACCGGCAGCTTGGGTCGTGGCCCTAAAGAGGCTCAGGGATGAAGAAGTGTTTCGGAGCCGGATTGGATTGCGTGCGAGGGAGGACTTCCAGTTGAATTACACTTGGGAGCAGCGCTCGCGAACGATCCTCAAAATGATAGACAAAGTGTGATTACTTTATTTGAAGGTCTGAAAGATGACTACCACACCTGATATTCAGCATATTCAGCGAGAGCAGTATGTCTTTCCCTATCACCATATCTCTTTCATAGATGATCGTGGTCAGGGCAGCCGTGTTCGAATTTTAAGTTGGGGGTTTGAGTATCTTATCTATAATACTCGTTTGGCTAGCATCGTTCAATCCCTAGAGCCGAGGTCGGTCCTTGATGTCGGATGTGGTGATGGCTATTTTCTTGGTCAGTTACATGACAAAATCCCAACACGGGTGGGCGTGGACATTGACGAGCGCGCGCTGAAATTCGCCCAAGCCTTCCACCCTCATGTGGACTATCGAAAGGCTGATGTGAAAGATCTTTCAGAGCGATTTGATGTTGTGTGCGCGGTCGAAGTTCTTGAACATATTCCGGATAATGACATTTCATCCTTCCTTCGGGCGATGGCTAGTAGAGTGGCTGCCGATGGTTCGATAGTCGTATCAGTGCCTACGGTGAACGAGCCGCTGAATAGGAAGCACTTTCGGCACTACGATTTGCCTTTGCTAGAAAAGCAGTTTGCCGAGGCGCTGCCAGAATATGTTTTGGAGCATAGCGAGTATTTCTACAGGAGGACTTTTGCTGAACGCTTGTATCGTCGTTTGACGTCTAGCTTCCTCTTTAGGGGGGAGATTCCACTTCTACGCCGCTTTGTGTGGGGGGCGGCAAAGCGGAGTGCGATCTCGGCAGACAGTAGAAATGGTCTCCATCTTATCGCGAGGTTTGCCTGCCGGTGATCAGTCGCACTGCATGTTCAGTGGACACGCCACCCTATTTTTTGTGCAAACGGCTTAGCGACAGTTGCAAGAATTTCAGTGACGAGGTTGCCGAGTAGGAATGATGGTTTGAGGTAAAGGGCAACACCCAGCGGCAGCCCGAATGCAACAATAGCGCAGCCAATCACTGTGATGGGCTTGGCCTCAGGCATCGCAAGTTTTAGGCCGGTTCCTATGGACAGCACGAACAGACCAATTAGAATCGGGCGTATGTGAACGGATGCAAACTCTAGAATGGTGACTTTCGCGGTACGATTGCTAATTATCGCATAGCCACCATAGCTCACGATGGCGGCAGTGCATACAGCGATACACACCGTGTTCAAACCATATGAAGCGCCAATGAGTGCTCCAGCAACAATCATAACAGCGTTTGCTGTCTGCAATATGGCAAGTGTATAGGCATGTGCTTTCGCGAGCAGGATATTCGCGCAAGTTTTTGCGCCAACACGAAAATATATCGCTGTGGAAAATACTGCGAACGGTATGGTCGCTTTGGTCCATTGTGAGCCGAGGATAATGGAGACAATCTCACCTGAGAACACCGCAAGGAACACGCTTGTCGGTATAGCCATGAGAGCGGTCAGCGAAATACCCTTGAGATACGCTTGTCGCATGCGGGATTCGTCATCCTGAATATGCGCCATTGCAGGAAAAACAACCATGCGACTGGCTGTGCCGAACATGTTCGTCGGCAGAGAAATCATATAGAATGCTCTCGAGTATATACCAAGATCGACGCTACCGAGCGCGCGTCCAACAATAGTATTATCCGCATAAATAGAAATGTAGTTCATGAACTGAGTGACTGAAAATCCAGCCCCCGTTCGGAAGAGTTCTTTCGCCGCCCTAAAGGAGGCGTCGCCGTTGGAACCAATGTTTCTGGCAAGCAAAAGATAGGTAGCTGCTGAAAAGAATGTTTGGCTGAGAAACCCGGCGGCCAGCGCCCAATATCCGTAGCCGAGATAGGCTAGAGGAATTGAAACGCCGAATGATGATGCGATCCAAACGCCTAGTTTAGTAATACTGACTTGCCTAAAGCGTAGGCACCGTGCCATCCAGGCCTCGTAAAGGGACGCAAGCGGTTGGACAATCAGCGCAAGACTCGTAACCCTAGTAACGTTGATCAATTCGGGCATGCGCATGAACGCGGCAAGATAAGGCGCGCAGAGCCATTGCAGCGTCATCAGTGTAAGACCAATGCCAAGACTTGATACGAGAGCGGTCGCCAGATGGTCTTCGGTCAGGTCTTTCTTCTGAATGATTGTTGGGGCGAGTCCCAGCCCTGAAAGTGTGTTCCCAAGAGCTACAACAATGAAGACGGCGGACATGAGACCATAGTCCTGCGGCGTAAGTATTCTCGCGAGGATAGAAACGGAGATGATATTTAATAGCATCTGGACCAATAAGGAGGTTAAGGACCAGGAAAGTCCTTTTAAAGTTCTCTCCGTTAGCTTCTTATCCGACATTGACTAGACCAGAGCAGATTTGAGTTGATGGTATTGTTAGGATGCACCGTTAGGCTCTCGCAGAGAAGAGGGTTTTGAGATGGGAGTAGGTAATGGGGCAGTGGAAATTTGTAGTACGTGCGTCGAAGCGTTTGTCCCGCAAAGGGCTTGCTAATTTCTTAGAGCGCGAACTCTCGTCTGTTGGCAATGGCGTTCGCATTTTGAGTGTTGGTGCAGGGGGAGAGGTTCAGGACTTGGTTTGCCGCTGCGCGGATGAAGCCGGAGGCGTGGTTGTTAGCTCCGATATCGATGCGTCTAGAGCCCCTGACATAATTGATGATATTACCAAGTCTTCTCTTCCAGATGAAAGCTTTGATATTGTTGTGATGATGGAGGTGTTGGAACATGTGAGTGATCCATTCGCAGCTGCTTCCGAGGTGTACAGGCTGTTGCGACCAGGGGGGAAGCTTGTACTGTCTTCACCATTTATATTCCCGATTCATGATCGCCCATATGATTTTTTTCGATATACGAAGTACGGACTTAAGCTAGTACTCAGTCAATTTGACGAGTTGGTTATTGTAGAAAGGAATACATGGGCGGAGGCAATTCTCGTGTTGTTTGCGCGTGCTATGGGGGAACTTCGCAGGGCAAAGCGCCTACTTTCGCCGTTTATCATACTGTTAATTCTCCTTTGTTTGCCTGGAGCGCTCCTTCTGGGAAGGTTGTTGAGGAGTGACTTCCTGACCACAGGCTACATTGTGACCGGGATCAAGTCTCAAGCGCGGCGGCGAGTTTCTGAAACCGTTTGATCGCCGCTTAACAAGAGCGGAAGCCATATGCTGCTTGCTTGCAGAGGTGATGGAATTCGACTGCTAAATTTCTGCGTCGCAATTGAGATAGAAGCCGCCTTCGCTAGGCCACAGCCGTTGGCCTTCTTACACGATGATCTGAAGTCTCTTGAGGCCGACCATGCCACCTTCCCGCGACGTTACGGTTATCGTCACCTGTTACAATCTCGAAGATTACATCCAGTCTGCTATCGAAAGCGTTCTGGCGCAGAGTGCTATCGACCATATCCAGAAAGTCTTGGTTGTGGATGACGGATCGAAGGACCGCTCAAGAGAAAAGATAGAGGAATACGCCAGTCGGGATCCGAAGGTGGTGCCGATCTTCAAGGAGAATGGCGGTGCCTCCAGTGCCCGCAATGCCGGTTTGGCGCGGGCCAGGGGAGTGTATGTCGCCTTTCTGGATGGAGACGACATCTGGCACGCGAACATGACCGAGCGCCAGCTGGCGGCCGCGGCTGAATTTCCCCGCGCAGGTCTCTATGTCAGCGATTTTCTCGAGGTCAACGAGGAGCAGGGAATATCTCGCGTGCACTGGGCGCACGGATTTACGCAGGATGATCCGGACACATTGAAAACCCTTTTTGCGTTTTCCGGGCCGATATTACCGTCTACCTCCATGATCCGACGGTCTGCTTTCGATGATTGCGGCGGCTTCAACGAGCAACAAAAATATATGAACGATACCGAGATGTGGCTTCGGCTCGCGCAGAGGGTAAGCTTTCACCGGATTCCGGAAGTTCTGGCAACGAAACGAACCATCGCAAATTCCATCAGTTCGAACTTCAGAGAGAGAGTTGAGGCGCGGCGCGAACTGGGGCGGCGTGTGCTGGAGTGGAGGCCCGACCTCGTGCCGTGGGCGGACCGCTGGGCCATGAAGACCGAGATCGAGGCTGGGCTCGCCGCAATCGAGTTAGGGGCCTACGGAGAAGCCCGTGCAAGTTTCTGCAAGGCAGTCCGTTTGCGGCTCACCGATCCCTTGCCCTGGTTCTATATGCTTGTCAGCCTGCTCCCCGGCGACCCGCGTGGCCGACTGGCTTTCGGCAAAAACCTGACGACGGGGTTGCGCAAGAAGCTCAGGACGAGGCAGGTGTAGCGGTCATTGCGCGGCGGTTGCATTTTTGTCTATGAGGCCGCGATATAGTTCAAGGTGGCGCTCGACCACCATATCAAGACCGAAATTCCTCGAGATGGTGTTGCGCGCTTCGTCGCTCATCTCAAGATAGCGTTCCGGAGACAAGGCGGCGGCCCGGCGTATTGCCTCGGCACAGGATGCGGTGTCGCCGGCTTCGAAGAGGAAGCCGTTCTTGTCGTCGGAGACCATATCTTCCACGCCGCTCACACGTGTTACGATGGGGATCGCCCCGAAGCTCATCGATTCGAGCATGGAGTTCGACATTCCTTCGGAAAGAGATGTCGAGAGGTAGAAGTCAGCCTTCAGGATAGCGGGGGTGACGTCTTCCATGCGCCCGGTGAACTCGACGCGCTCGTTCAGTCGGAGCTCGTCCGTCAGCGCGACCAGTGCCTCGCGTTCCGGCCCGTCGCCAACAATCATAAGTCGAAGGGGAATATCCGCGTGCGAGGCGGCGATGCTCCGCAACATGACGTCAATCGCCTTTCCCTTGTCGAGGCGGCCCATGAAAAGAAAAACGGGGTTCGATGGCGCGGGCCTGTCGGAGCGTTTCTCCGGAGGCAATATGGCGCCATTGGGGATGCGGTAGACGCGTTCGGTGGCGATGCCATGACGCGCGGTATCGGTTGTCATTTCGGCGCTGTTGGCAACGAAGCCGGTAGTGTAGCGCTTGATGATCGATGCGAACTGAGGGCCGAGCAAGCGCTTGCGCTCCACAACGTCTATGTCGAATTCCGATCCGCCCCGGCCGAACTTGATGATACATGGTTTGCCGACGAGCCGGCTGCCCAGAACAGGTCCGACGGCGTGGAGCCGCGCATGGATGACGTGGACGATGTCATAGTCGGTGCGGTTCAGCCATAGCCACCAGATGATACGCAGCGTCCACCACAGGAACGAAAAGAAATGACGCCCGCCCAGATTTGGAAAACTCCTTAACGTAAAACGCTTAATCCGGACCCCATCTTTGACTTCGTGTCCTGGGGTATCAGCGAAGGTGCGCGGGGCCAATATCGTGGCCTGGATGCCCTGGCCGGCCAGAAGGGTGGCAAAGCGCCGGCTTTGCTGCTGGGCGCCGCCGAAGGATTCCGGGAGATATGCAGGCAGGACCAGGACGACACGGGGCGCCTCTTTCGCGCCGCGGGCAGAGATGTTCCCGGCCGGGGCGGACTCTGTACAAATGCTTGCGGTGATGGGCTTGTCTCCGGGGGTTAACTGCTGGCGTCAATCAGTTCCAATATGACGACATGCTTGAGGGTTTTATCAATACTGCGACAGCAGAATTTGCTACAATTCCGGCCAATTAGGCTGGATATTCGGTTGCAGCGCAATTCAGGAACTTCAGACAATCTCCCAGATGCGTATCGTGCATATCATCACCCGCTTTGTGGATGGCGGCGCCGATGAAAACACCATGCTGACCTGCAACCATCAGGCTGAGGCCGGGCATGATGTTTGGCTGGCTCATGGCGGTCAAGCGACGGAACGCATGCTGAAGCTGCTTCATCCGAATGTCAGGGTTGCGTGCATTGAGCCCCTGGTGCGTGAAGTTTCGCTTTTCCGGGACTTTTCCGCTCTCCTCGCTCTCTCCCGCCTGATCAGGGAGGTGCGGCCGGATGTGGTTCACACTCATACGAGTAAGGCAGGTGTGATCGGCAGGCTGGCGGCTATTGCCGCGCCAGAAGCCCGTGTTGTTCATGGGGTGCATATTCTTCCCTTTACCAGCGAGCCTTTCCTGAAGCGTTCGATCTATGTTGCGCTTGAGAAAATTGCAGCGTTGCGGACACACGCTTTTATCGACGTCAGCGAGGGCATGCGGGATTTGTGTCTCGACTATGGTTTGGGGAGTATCAAGAACCATTTCGTGATCTATAGCGGGATGGATGTCGCACGTTTTCGCGAGGCCGAGCCATCGGACGATCTGGCACAATTGCGCCGCTCAATGCAGAACCCCGTTCTGATCGGTTATGTGGCCGTGCTCGAGCGTCGCAAGCGGCATCGTGAAGTGCTTTTCGGCCTGTTGCCGCTGCTTGAAAAATATGACGATGTGCGGCTCATTCTCGCCGGCGAGGGGCCCGAGCGTTCGATCATCGAGGAGATGATCGCGGAGAAGGGGCTTGCTGATCGTGTTCACCTTCTAGGTTTTCGTGATGATGTCGAAAGGGTTCTGGCCGGGTGCGACATTTGCGTGTTTGGTTCGGAGCGTGAGGGCTTGCCCCGGTCTATGGTTCAGTATGTCCTCGCGCGTAAACCTGTGGTCGCGATGACGCTTCCCGGTCTCGAGCGTGTCGTTCATCATGGAAAGAACGGCTTTGCAATATCCTCCGGATCGTTCGACGAATTTGCCGAGAAGGTAGGTCAACTTGTGGAAGACGACCCTTTGAGGGCGACTTTCGCCGCAGGCAGCGCCGCTATAGACCTTTCAGCCTGGGACGCGGACGAGATGGCCGGGCGTATTGAACAGGTGTATCGGCAGATTCTTTCATCCGCGCCGACTCTATCTTCAGGACGGAAACATAGTGGAAGAGGCGTAGGGGGCGGCGTCCAATGACCTATCTTGTGCCGCTTGCCTTTCTCAGCCTGTTCACCGCGGTAAGGTTGAATGCCGGTATCGTTCAACTGCGTCCATTCGACGGGCTGGTTCTCCTTATGATCGTCTGGACGTTTTTCGTTCTGCGAAAGATGAACCTCAAATTCACCGTCGGCGCGGCAATGGTGGTTCCGTTTTTTGCATGTCATGCGCTATCCGCTTTCTCGGTCGGGGCGGAGAACGGCGTACGAGAGGCTTTGCAGGTCGGTCTCATGTTCGCCTTCGTCGCGATGCTGTCCACACATCTGGACAAAGCGGATGTGCTCAAGGCCGGCAGGGTTATGGTGATCGGTCTCGGCATCGCACTGATCTATAATATCCTGTGGCACGTTATCGTTCTGGACGCGTGGTATGGCTGGAAGAAACTGAATAACCCGAAAGCGGTTTTTGGCTATTTGCCCATGGCTCTGGGCTGTCTGCTCCTGTTTGCGCAGCCTGCCCAGAGGCGCCTGTACTGGCTGTTGTGGGGCGGGCTGTTCGTGGTGACGCTTATGTCGGGTGAACGCAAAGCGCTTCTGATTTACGGTCTTTTGACTGCAATGCTGCTTGCACGGGGCCGCATCGCCGCCTCTTTGCCGGTACTTGGGGCAGGCGCGCTCGTGCTTGTTCTTGTCATGAATATCTTCGCAGGCGACAAGTTCGTTAAGCAGTTGAATACACTGTTGAACCCGATCCAGTCGGCCGGTTCTCTGCAAGGCATTTATGCAGGCGTCAATCCCGACTCCCTAAGCAATGCCCAGCGGGTTTTCGCATTCAATGTTGCCTCGGACTTCATCTCGGAGAATCCGATTTTCGGCGTGGGTACCAACGAATATGTGACCAAGGTGGCCGAGCGCTACAAATACCTTCCCGGTTACCTGTTGATCGGCATTCACGGCGAGTTCCTGCGGGTGCTTACAGAAAACGGCATCATTGGACTGGCGGCCTATTGCGCGATCTGGCTCGTCTCAATAACGAGGCTCATCAAAGTGCTTCGTTATTTCTACTCTCGCGGCGAAATAAGCCAGGCGCAGAAAGATGTCGCTCCCTTTGTGCTCTTAGCGTCGCCCTTTATGTATCTTGCACTCGACGCTAGCGGTACGCCCTCATTCGCGGTTCTCATTCTCGTCTCCATGCTGCCGGAGATTGTCTTCTATGCCTTGCGACAAAGGGCGATAAGGCAAAAGGAAGTTGCGAAGGGGGGCGAATCCGTGAACTCCCTTTCCGGTCAGACTGTTTATGGGACGCAGGGGTAGATTCGATCGCCTTTCTCGGGGAAGGGGGGGTGTTCGCGATGCATGTGCTGGAAATGATACCTGCGAAAAATGTAGAGAACCGGAGAACTTCAACCTGTGTTAAGTGCAATTCGTTCAAATCCGATCCGGTAGTCTCCCGTCAGGACAATTGCTGAGGCAGTCTGTTTGTGTGTGCGTTGTCAGGGCAGGTTGCTGCCTTCGTTATCTTTAGCGCTGGCGTAGAGCATGCTTCAGGGGACATGTAGGGCGTGTTGAAGAAAAATGGGGGCGGCGATGGTCAATGAGTATGCTCGATGGAGCGGTGTCCGACAATATTTGCCGGAGATAACTGTTCTTCTTCTGATCAATGCTGCCGTCATCGGCGCGGTGCTGGTCAACCCATTTGCACTGGGGCTCGATTTCTGGGCTGTGAAGGCTGCCGAAATTGCATCGTTTCATATTCCCGGGAGCAACTTTTACCCGATCGGTCCTGCGCTCTTGTGTCTTCCCTTCTTCCTGGTCGGTTTAGGGTCCCTCGGCGCTCTTTTCTTCTATCTGAATGCGGGAGTGGTTCTCTATGCTCTGATTTGCAGGCGCATAGAAGATCGGCTCATAGCCAGAATAGCGCTCTTCTCGATCCTTCTGAATCCCTATTTCTTTTGGCTTGTTGTTTCCTCGCATGACTGCGTTCTGCAATTTTTTACCCTCTCCCTCGCCTTTTATCTGCTGATAGAAGCAAGGCCCGTTCTCTTTGCCCTTGCGGGGATTCTCGCTGCTACCGTCAGGTCGACGGATTTGTTCGTGTTCGGAGGGCTGGCAATCCTCATGTTCGCAATGTGGAGGAAGTCGATCTGGTTATTGTCCCCGGCGCTCTACCTCTTTGTGGCCTTTGGCAATCTCGCCCTCTATGACAGCCCATCGCCTTCGACGAACGGGGGGTACAATATTTTCCTCGGTCAGCATCCGCTGTTTGCCGTTGCCTATCCCAGCTACGACATAGACCAATTTTTCGAAACCAAAGGATTGAGCAGTCCGGAGCATCTGTTCGGTATGCACCGGACGCCTCAGACAGAAGCGGAGTTGGATACGCGGTATCGCGAGATGGGGTTTTCCTTTGCGAAGGACGATCCGGTTCGCGCGGCCCAGAATGCTCTATCGAAAGCAGCGCTCTGGCTCTTCAATTTTCAGAAAGTGCCCGAGGTTTCGGGGAAGATCTACTTGGAGGAAGGCGGACATTCAATCGCCATCGAGTCCCTGCGCGGCGGCAAGCTGTTATTGGGACAGATGGCGTATACCCTCTACAAGTTCGTCTACAATATTCTCTTTGCCGTGACGATTTTCTATGTGTGTTTGCGCCCAAGCGATTTTCTATCGGAGCGGCATTTCTTTCTTATCCTACCCGTCTTTTTTGTGCTTCCGGTGGTTCTGCTGTCGTTTCCCGATACAAGGTTCAAGATCGTTTATGAGGTAATGGCTGTGCCGGCTATTCTCCTGTTTGCATTCAGGGCGGCAGCGCAGATCGTCAACCGGGAAAGTGCGAATCGGGAGTGATGTTTCGACCGGAGTTTAGCCTGATGCGTATTCTCTATTTCATAAATGGGTTCGATCCCGGTGGTGCAGAACACGGGCTTTATACGCTGGTGGAGAACGGTTTTTTCGAAGGGCATGAATTAGAGGTCGTCGGCATGTGCCGGGGGCGGGGAGAGCTCGCGAGCAAGCTTCAGAATGCTTTGGGGGAAGAGCATTTCCGTATTGCTGATGACCGGGAAAGCCTTTCTTTGTGGGGCGTATTGTGCGGAGCGTATCTTCTTGTTCGCGAACTTCGCCGTTTCCGTCCCCGGACGGTTGTATTGTCGCTGAAGCAGGCCAACCTGATAGGCCGCCTCGTTTTGAGATTCTTTCCGAGCGTACATTGTGTCTCGTTCGAGCATATCTCGCGATACCGGGCACGACGAGTGGAGCGGATTTACGCTGTATTGCTCAAATGGACGTCCGGCCGGGTTGACGAGGTCTGGTCGGATTGCGGGGAGACGCTTGAGGCGACCAGAGGCTATTTCCTGCCTCGCTGGCGGTGCGAGAATGTGGTCCCCCTGTTCTGCCTGGACGAGGCGGTGCCGGAGAAGGGAAGCTACGAGCCGGGAAGCATCTTGAAGCTTGCTGGTGCGGGTAGGCTCGTTGGCCGGAAGAATTTCGATCGGCTGATCGAAGTCGTGCGCAAGCTCGATGAAGAAGGGGAGGCGGTGGAGCTCACCATTCTCGGGGACGGCCCTGAATATTCTGCTCTGGAAGCCTTGTGCAAGAAACATAATCTACAGGGAAAGGTCCATCTGGCAGGCTACCGGGCGCAGTGGTATCGGGAGGCCCTTGAAGCCGACATCTTTCTCAACACAAGTGATACGGAAGGTTTCTGCATCGTTGTCGCGGAGGCTTTGGCCATTGGCCTACCTGTGATTGCAACCAATGTTGGTGGTATTCGCGAATATGGTCGTGACGGCATCAATATGCTGAAGTTGCATGACGACGGTGTCGAAGAGATCGAACAGGCAATCAGACGTCTGCGCGAGGACGAAGGTCTTCGGCGCCGGCTGGGGCGACAGGGCCGGGCCGATATGAAGGCAAGTTACAGTTCCGAAACGCTACGAGAAAGAGGGACAGCGGTTCTGTCCGGCCGCTGATAGGCGGCGTTCCGTAATCTTCGGTTGTGCCTGGTGACTGAGCTGGCGCCAGTTGCTACCGGCCCACACTCGTATAAGCGAACCCTGCCTCGGTCATTTCGTCCCTCTGATAGATGTTGCGAAGGTCGACCATGATGGGCTCTTTGGCATCGCGTGCCAGTCGGTCGAGATCGAGCGCGCGATATTCGTTCCACTCGGTGACGATGACGATGGCGCTGGCATCCTTCGCTGTCTCATACGGATTGTCGCAATAAACGACGCTGTCAGGCAACAGGTGCTTTGCTTCCTTGACGCCTTGCGGGTCGTGCGCCTTTACGGTGGCGCCGCGTTCGATCAGGCCGGGTACGATGTCGAGCGATGGGGCATCGCGCATGTCGTCTGTCTCGGGCTTGAAGGTCAGGCCCAGAATACCGATGGTCTTGCCCTTCACGGAGCCGCCGCAGGCGTTCTCGATCTTGTCGACCATGTTCTTCTTGCGATCCGCATTGACCTCGACGACGGCTTCCACGATCCGGGTCGGTGCCTGGAATTGCTGTGCGGTTCGCACTAGGGCCAGCGTGTCCTTGGGAAAGCAAGAGCCGCCATAGCCGGGGCCCGCATGCAGGAACTTGGAACCGATACGCCGGTCGAGACCGATGCCGCGGGCCACGTCCTGCACATTGGCGCCTGTCTTCTCGCAGATATCGGCCATCTCGTTGATGAAGGTGATCTTGGTCGCCAGAAATGCGTTGGCGGCATATTTGATCAGTTCCGAGGTGCGGCGATTGGTGAAGACGATCGGTGTCTCGTTCAGGAAAAGAGGGCGATAGAGGGCGCGCAGCACTTCCTTGGCGCGGTCGTCCTCCACGCCAACCACTACGCGGTCGGGACGCTTGAAGTCGTCGATGGCCGCTCCCTCCCGCAGGAATTCCGGATTGGAGGCGACGGAAAAGTCTCCCTCCGGTGCCGCCTTGCGGATGATGGCTTCCACCTCGTCGGCGGTGCCGACGGGAACGGTCGATTTGGTGA
>NZ_NYVD01000172.1 GCF_002684405.1 Parvibaculum sp.
CGCCGCTCGCGCTCCTGCCGGGCGGAGAGGGCGTCTGGGACGGGCGTTTCCGTGTTTTGCTGCCGGAGGCGCCGGCGCGGCGCGGCGGCTATCAGGCGGATTTGCTGGGCGCGGAGGGGCTCAAAACCCTGCGGGCGGAAGGCGTAGCGCTGCCGGATGCCCCCGCGCAGGTGCTTGCCGCAATGCCGGCACTTTTCGCCGGTAAGCGTCTCATTGCCGCGCCCTTTGGCGAGGCGGCGGCGGGGATTGGCCGGGCGAAGGTGAAATTTCGTGCGATTCCGGTTCGTTAAGCCTGTCTCATAACGTCTTGTTACCAGCCGGGCTGCTAGCATTTCTCGAGACAATCGACGGTGACGGCTCTTGGTAAACCCTTTCGGGTTCACTATCTTGTCACTAGATTAGAAAAGGTCGAAAAGTCGCCGGCCCGCGCGTTCCGCGCATGGCATGGTGCCTGCACAAAGGCTGACTACGTATTCGTTCAGCCGAGGAAGGTCCGAGAGTTGTCCAATTTCAGGAATTTCGCTCTGTGGGTGATTATTGCGCTGCTTCTGGTTGCGCTGTTCAACCTGTTCCAGAGCCCCGTCCAGCAAACATCCTCATCCGAGATTAATTTCTCGCGTCTGCTCTCCGAAGTGGATGCCGGCAAGGTGAGGGATGTCACGATTTCCGGCGACAAGATCACCGGCCATTACACCGACGGGAAGAATTTCAGCACCTATGCGCCGCAGGACCCGAGCCTGATCGACCGGCTTTACGACAAGGGCGTGCAGATTACCGCCAAGCCGACCGATGAGGGCGTGCCGACCATTCTGAGCGTGCTGATCTCCTGGTTCCCAATGCTGTTGCTGATCGCCGTCTGGATTTACGTCATGCGGCAGATGCAGGGCGGCGGTGGCAAGGCGATGGGCTTCGGCAAGTCCAAGGCCAAGCTGCTGACCGAGCGCCATGGCCGCGTCATGTTCGACGATGTGGCCGGTATCGACGAGGCCAAGGAAGACCTGACCGAGATCGTGGACTTCCTGCGCGACCCGCAGAAGTTCCAGCGCCTTGGCGGCCGTATCCCCAAGGGCGTGCTGCTTGTCGGACCGCCCGGTACGGGTAAGACGCTTCTGGCGCGCGCCATTGCGGGCGAAGCCAATGTGCCGTTCTTCACCATTTCCGGTTCCGACTTCGTGGAAATGTTCGTCGGCGTGGGCGCGAGCCGCGTGCGCGACATGTTCGAACAGGCCAAGAAGAACGCGCCCTGCATCATCTTCATCGACGAAATCGATGCGGTAGGCCGTCATCGCGGCGCCGGTCTCGGCGGCGGCAATGACGAGCGCGAGCAGACGCTGAACCAGCTCCTGGTGGAGATGGACGGCTTCGAGCCCAATGAGGGCATCATCCTGATCGCCGCGACCAACCGTCCCGACGTGCTGGACCCGGCGCTGCTGCGTCCCGGCCGTTTCGACCGTCAGGTCGTGGTGCCGAACCCGGATGTGGTGGGCCGCGAAAAGATCCTGAAGGTTCACATGAAGAAGGTGCCGCTGGCCCCCGATGTCGATGCGCGGACGATTGCGCGCGGCACGCCGGGCTTCTCGGGCGCCGATCTGGCGAACCTCGTCAACGAGGCCGCGCTGATGGCGGCGCGCCGCGGCAAGCGCCTCGTCACCATGGCGGAGTTCGAGGATGCCAAGGACAAGGTCATGATGGGCGCGGAACGCCGCTCCATGGTCATGACCGAGGAAGAGAAGAAGCTGACCGCCTATCACGAAGGCGGGCATGCGCTGGTGGCGCTGCATCAGCCGGCTTCCGATCCGATCCACAAGGCGACGATCATCCCGCGCGGTCGTGCGCTGGGCATGGTGATGCGCCTGCCGGAGCGCGACCAGATTTCGATCACGCGCGAAAAGCTCAAGGCCGACCTCGCGGTTGCCATGGGCGGACGCATCGCCGAGGAAGTCATCTTCGGCCATGAAAAGGTGACGTCCGGCGCAAGCTCCGACATCCAGATGGCGACGAACATGGCCAAATCCATGGTCACGCGCTGGGGCATGAGCGACAAGCTCGGCCCGCTTGCCTATCACGAGAATGAGGACGAGGTGTTCCTCGGCCATTCCGTGGCGCGGCAGCAGAACATGTCGGAAGAGACGCAGCGCATGATCGATAGCGAAGTGCGCCGCATCGTCGATGACGGCTACAACACGGCCAAGCAGATCCTCACCGATCATATCGACGAGCTGCATACCATCGCCAAGGGCCTGCTCGAATACGAGACGCTTTCGGGCGACGAGATCAGCAACCTGCTCAAGGGCGAGCTGCCGGTCCGCGACAGCGGCGAACCGATGCCGCCGACCGATAGCGGTCCTTCGTCCTCCGTGCCGACCACGGGCGGCAAGAAGGGCGACGAGGGCGGCCCGGTGGGCGTTCCGCCCGCGCCGCAGGGAACCTGATCGCCGTCGAATACGAATGATTGAGGGAGGCTTCGGCCTCCCTTTTTCGTGCTATGTTTTTAACGCTATGGAAAATAATGTTGAGAGTGGAACAGTTGGCTAGGAGGGGTATATGGAGCCGATCATCTTTGTGAATATTGGTTGGATGAAAAAATACGAAGGTGAAAGCCTAGATGATCCTTTGGAGCCTGGAAATTTTGGTCATTTCAAGTCTCGGGGGACAGGAAAGCCAGTTGGGCACGAGCAGTGGAATTTTAAGAGCGATCGAGGGTGGGTATACGGCTATGTCCCCAGGAGTTCGGGCGTCAATATCGGCAAATTAGGGGCGCTACCCGGAGAAAAAGAAATTCAAGGAGTCCTCGTCGTCTTTATTGCTCGAGATCCGCGTGCAAACCAGTTGAAGGTGGTCGGTTGGTATCGCAACGCAACAGTCAAACGCTCAGCAGAGTTTAGTCACAAAGTGGGAGGGAACTTAGTCGAGACGACAATTATTGCTAAGTCAGCGGATTGTTTTGTGCTGCCGGTGAGCGATAGGGACATAGTTGTGCCAACTGCGAAGAAAGAAAAGGGAGGTGTTGGTCAGTCGCCAATCTGGTACGCAGGATCTCATCCAGAACTGATTAGTCGAGTACGTAAATTAATCGATGGGGTGACTTCAAGAGGAAGGCGTCCATCTTCGGTCGGCAATTCGCCAAATGGAAAAAGTGCCCCGCGAAATTTGGATCCTGAAAGTAGATTGAAGGTAGAGAAGGTCGCCATGAAAATGGCAATGGAATATTTCGATAATTCCTTAGACGTTTCCAAGGAGTGCAAGGGGTGGGATATCGAGGCTGACGGGTTGGGTGGCCGTATTTTTGTGGAAGTTAAAGGGCTTTCTGGTTCCTTTGTGAATTTTGAGCTTACTCCAAACGAGTATAATCAAATGAAGCGCCATACTCGGAAATACATTTTATTTGTTGTGACGAATGCTTTATCTGCTGCTGTTAGAGCGCATATTTTTCGCTATACGCTGGGAAAAAATAAGTCGGGGGTATGGGAGTCAGAAGAGGGGACGATCCTGAGTCTGAATGAGCGAACCGGAGCTCGCGGTTTTTTGGCTTAACAGTTCGGGTAAGTTAATGCGGTCTGGTTCTTGAAATTTTCGACTTGGCTCGGCGGCTGAGCTGAAGTGGGTAGTTATTGTTGCTATACGAATGATTGAGGGAGGCTTCGGCCTCCCTTTTTCATGTGCCGGATGGTATGAACGCGACATGTCCGCGCCCGATCCAAAAATCCTCGGCATTCTCAACGTAACGCCGGATTCCTTTTCCGACGGCGGCAAATATTTCGAGCCCGGCGCGGCGATCGCGCATGGGCGGGAATTGCTTTCGGCAGGAGCGGACCTGCTCGACATCGGGCCCGCTTCGTCCAATCCGGATGCAAAGCCCGTCGGCGCGGAAGAGGAGATCAGGCGTATCGCGCCGGTGCTCGATGCGCTGATCGAAGCGGGGGCGGAAATCTCCGTCGACAGTTTCGAGCCGAAGACCCAGATCTATGCGCTGGAGCGGGGTGTGGCCTGGCTCAACGACATTCAGGGCTTTCCCGATGAAAGCCTCTATCCCCGGCTGGCGGATGCCTCTTGCGGGCTCATAGTCATGCATTCGGTGCAGGGCCGGGGCAATGCCGACCGGCGGGCAGCGCCCGAAGGCGACATGATCGAGCATATCTGCCGTTTCTTCGAGGCGCGGCTGGAAGCCTTTTCCAAGGCGGGGATCGCGACGGAGCGTGTCGTGCTCGATCCCGGCATGGGCTTTTTTCTGGGGTCGGTGCCGGAGACCTCCTTTTCGGTGCTGGCGCGGGTCGGCGAGATCAAGGCCCGTTTCGGCCTGCCGGTGCTGATTTCGGTGTCGCGCAAGAGCTTCCTGCGCAAGGTGACGGGCCGGGCGCCGGGCGAGGCGTCGGCGGCGACGCTTGCCGCGGAGGTGCTGGCGGCGCTGAACGGGGCGGACATGATCCGCACCCATGAGCCGGGCCCTCTCGTCGATGCGTTGAAGGTGCTCAAGGCGCATGACGCCGGAAAAACTCCACACTGAAAGAAACGGCAAGAAAACGTTAACTGCGTTGCAAGCGGGCGGCCTTATATTTGCAGCGAGAGCAGATGCCGGTCGGATGGAATCTTGTTTCGAGATTCCATCCGACCGGGAAAATCTGTTCTCCACCTTTCGTTTGGACCGTCTCGAAGACGGTCAGGGGGAGGCCGCCTTTAGGCCGGTTCAAATCGGGAATTCATCGATTTGCCGCAATGGGCGTGTAGCGCAGCCGGATCGAGACTTATTGAGGACCTTCATGTCGCGCAAATATTTCGGGACCGACGGCATTCGCGGAACCGCCAATACAGGCAACATGACCGCCGAGACCGCGCTGCGCGTGGGCATGGCGGCGGGGCGCGTGTTCCGTCGTGGCGATCATCGCCATCGCGTGGTGATCGGCAAGGATACGCGGCTGTCGGGCTATATGCTGGAGCCTGCGCTGACCGCCGGTTTCACCTCCATGGGCATGGATGTCTTCCTGTTCGGCCCGCTGCCGACGCCGGCCATTGCGATGATGACGCGCAGCCTGCGCGCCGATCTCGGCGTGATGATTTCCGCCTCGCATAATTCCTTCGAAGACAACGGCATCAAGCTTTTCGGTCCGGACGGTTTCAAGCTGTCCGACGAGGTGGAACTCGAGATCGAGTACCACATGGACAATGGCCTGAAAGACAATCTGGCCGATGCGCGCGAGCTTGGCCGCGCCAAGCGTATCGACGATGCGCAGGCGCGCTACATCGAGCATGTGAAGCACACCTTCCCGAAAGACCTCACGCTTGAGGGCCTTCGTATCGTGATCGATTGCGCCAATGGCGCCGCCTACAAGGTTGCGCCCGCCGCGCTGTGGGAACTGGGCGCCGAAGTGGTGACGGTGGGCACCGAGCCCAATGGCTACAACATCAACGAGGATTGCGGCTCGACGGCGACCGAGCGCATGTGCGGGGTGGTGCGCGAGCGCCGCGCCGATATCGGCATTGCGCTCGACGGCGATGCGGACCGCGTCATCATCGCCGACGAGAACGGCCGGGTGATCGACGGCGACCAGATCATGGGGCTCGTCGCGCGCCACTGGAAGGAAATGGGCACGCTTTCCGCGCCGGGTGTCGTGGCGACGGTAATGTCCAATCTGGGGCTTGAGCGCTATCTGAAGTCGATCGATCTTTCGCTTCATCGCACGCAGGTGGGCGACCGCTATGTCGTGGAATATATGCGCCGGCACGGCTTCAACGTCGGCGGTGAGCAGTCCGGCCATATCGTGCTCAAGGATTTCTCCACCACGGGCGACGGGCTGATCGCTGCTTTGCAGGTGCTTTCCGTGCTCAAGGTGAATGACAGGCCGTTGAGCGAGCTCGCGCATGTCTTCGATCCGGTGCCGCAGATCCTGAAGAATGTGCGTTTCCGCAAGGGTGAGCCTCTGGGCCAGGAGCAGGTGCAGGAGGCGATCAAGGAAGGCGAGAACCGGCTTTCGAAGAATGGCCGCCTGGTAATCCGCAAATCCGGTACGGAGCCGCTGATCCGCGTGATGGGCGAATGCGATGACGAGGGATTGGTGAACGCCGTCGTCAACGATATTGTGTCGGCTATCGAAGCCAACGCCGCTTGAGGGCCGCCTGAGACCCAAATGCGGGCGGTAAACGCCGGAACAGCAATATGACCAATAACGCCAGGGGCGAGCCGCAGGGCCGCGTATTGATCGTGGCCGGTTCGGATTCGGGCGGCGGCGCCGGAATTCAGGCCGACATCAAGGCCGTGACCATGATGGGCGGTTTCGCCATGACGGCGGTGACCGCCGTGACCGTGCAGAACACGCTGGGCGTGACCGGCATTCACGAAATTCCGCCGCAGATCGTTCGCGACCAGATGAAGGCCGTGCTCTCCGACATCGGCGCCGATGCGGTGAAGACCGGCATGCTGCACAGCGTGGAGATCATCGAGGGCGCCGCTGCCGAGATCGAGGCGGGCGCCGCCGAGGCGGCGCTGGTCGTCGACCCGGTGATGATTGCCAAGGGCGGGGCGCGGCTGCTGGCGGAAAACGCCGTCGATGCCATGCGCCAGATCCTCATTCCCATGGCCACGCTGCTCACCCCCAATGTGCCGGAAGCCGAAGCGCTGACGGGCCGCGAGATCAGGACGCTGGACGGCCAGAAGGCGGCGGCCGATGCGCTGCTCGGCCTTGGCGCGGATGCGGTGCTTATCAAGGGCGGCCATCTGGAAGGGACCATCGTCACCGACGTGCTGGCGACGCAGGAAGCGATGCACACCATGACGAGTCCGCGCATCGATACCCGGCATACCCATGGCACCGGCTGCGCGCTTGCCTCCGCCATCGCGGCGCTGCTGTCGCAGGGCGTTGAAATGACGCTGGCGGTGGAGGCCGCGCGCGATTATGTGCATGAGGCGATCCGCACCGCGCCGGGCTTCGGCCAGGGGCATGGGCCGCTCAACTTTCTCGCCCTGCCGGACGAGGACGACACGCCCGAAATGGGGTCGATGCTACGCCACTAAAGGCGTGGAAAGCGGTCCGGTTTCGAGCAGCTCACGCATGATGGCGAGGCCGTCCGACAATTGATCGCGCGTCGCGGGCTGGCCGATCGCCAGGCGGATATGGCGCGAGGTTCGGTCCGTGCGCCCCACCATGAAGTCGTCGCCTGCTGCGATGGCAAGGCCCTTGGCGCGGGCGGCTTCCACGAAATGATGCGCCCGCCATGTGTCGGGCAGTTCCACCCAGGCATAAAGCGACGCGTCATTCTGGCGTAGGGCATATCCCGACAGCGCCTCTTTCGTCATGCGGTGGCGTTCCGCGACTTCCGCGCGCATCAACCCGCAGAGCATTCGCGCTTCGCCGTCTTCGACAAGCGTTGCGGCCAGCTCCGCCATCAGGGGCGGCACGGTCTGGCCGAAGCCGTATTGGATAGCGCGGGCGCGGTCGAGCATTTGTCGTGGTGGCACGAGGAAGCCGATGCGCAGCCCCGCGCCCAGCGTTTTGGCGAGGCTGGTGACGAAATAGCTGATCTCCGGCGCGAAACAGGCGATGGGCGGCGGCCTGTCGGTGAGGAGCGCGCCATAGACGTCGTCCTCGATGATCGCGATCTCATGCGCGCGGGCGATCTCCGCAATCTCCTTACGCCGTTCCTCGCTCATCACGGCGCTGGTCGGGTTTTGCAGATTGGGCACGATGAAGAGCGCGGCAGGGGCGTGCTCCTTCGCGGCACGGGCGAGCGCGTCAGGTACGATGCCTTCGTCGTCGATCTTCACGCCGACAATGCGCCGCCCCATCAATGCGGCCTGCTGCGTGACCGCCTGATATGTCAGTTCCTCGGCCAGAATGATGTCGCCCGGCGCGGTGGTGGCGAGGATCGCGGTGAGGATGCCTTGCGAGGCGCCGGAACAGACGACGATGTCGTCGGCGCCCGGCGCGAAGTCGCCATGGGCCAGCCATTGCGCTGCCGCTGCGCGATGACGCGGGCTACCGCCCGGTGCGAGATAGACGTTGAAGGGTTCTTCCGCCGGGCGCGGTTCGGCCATGCTGGCGGCGAGCGCGCGCGACATGATGTCGGTCTGGCCCACGGTCGGCGCGAAGGCCGCCTTCATGGCGATCTCCGTGCCCTCGGGCAGGGTGACGAACGCAGCCGAGCCGACGCCCCTGTTGCCGCGCGCGTGCGCTTCCGCGCCGGCGATGAAGGTGCCGCGTCCCACTTCTCCCGACACCTCGCCCCGGCTTGCCGCCAGCGCATA
>NZ_NYVD01000173.1 GCF_002684405.1 Parvibaculum sp.
CCGACGATCAGCACCAGCGTCGTATCCTTGAACAGGCCGATGAACGTATTGACGATGCCGGGAATGACATGACGCAGCGCCTGAGGCAACACGACCAGCCCCATGGCCTGCCAATAGCTGAGCCCCCCTGCCCGCGCCGCCTCATATTGACCGCGCGGAATGGCCTGCAGCCCGCCGCGCACCACTTCCGCCATATAGGCCGATGCGAAGAGGGCCACACCGACGAGGCACCGCAGTAGATTGTCGAGCGAAACCCCTTCCGGCAGGAAAAGCGGCAACATGACACTCGCCATGAAAAGCACGGTGACGAGCGGCACGCCGCGCCAGAATTCGATGAAGACGATCGAGACCAAGCGGATCGCAGGCATGGAGGAGCGCCGCCCCAGAGCGAGAACGATACCCAGCGGCAGCGAAATCACGATGCCCGTCACCGCCACGACAAGCGTCACCAGCAACCCGCCCCAATAGCTCGTATCGACCGCGGGCAGGCCCGGACGCCCGCCGGCAAGCAGCGTGACGGCGATAACCGGATAAGCGATGAGCAGAAAGATCAGGTTGAAGCGCTTTGCGGGCGCCGCCGGAATAAGCGCAGGGATGAGCCCGATCGCCCCGAGCGCAAACACGACATAGACCCGCCAGACTTCCGACGGCGGATAGCGCCCATAGAGGAACTGGTCGATATTGGCCCAGACGAAAGGCCAGCAGGCCCCGGCATCCGGCCCGAGGCAGGCTTCGCGCGAAGAACCGGTCCATACGGCATTCACAAACGTGAAATCGATGAATGGCGGCACAACCAGCCAGATGACGTAAAGCGACAACAGGGTCAGCGCGGTATTGAACCAGCTCGAAAACAGGTTTCGCCGCAGCCATGTGAGGCCCCGCGCCATGGAAAGCGGCACATGCGGTTTTTGGACCTGAGATGTCGTATCCGTCATCTACCGCTCCTGAATGGCCACACGGGCATTGTAGAGGTTCATGAGGAACGACGTGACGAGGCTTATCGTGAGATAGACGGCCATGGTGAGCGCGATCACCTCGATGGCCTGCCCGGTCTGGTTGAGCACGGTCCCGGCAAACACCGCCACCAGGTCGGGATAGGCAATCGCAACGGCCAGCGAAGAGTTCTTGGTAAGATTGAGGAGCTGGCTCGTCAGCGGCGGCACGATCACCCGGAGCGCCTGCGGAATGACGACGAGGCGCAAGGTGCGGCCCTGCGGCAGGCCGAGCGCATAGGCCGCTTCCGTCTGCCCATGGCTGACCGACAGGATACCGGCGCGGACGATCTCGGCGATGAACGCCGCCGTGTAAAGCGTGAGGCCAAGAAGCAGGGCGATGAATTCCGGTATGAGGCGCATCCCGCCATCGAAGCCGAAACCTCGATAGACCGGAAGGTCGAGCGTGAACGGCGCCCCGCCGACAAGCCATATCAGCGCGGGAACACCAAGCACGATCGCGATGGCCGTGCGCCAGGCCGGGAATATCTCACCCGTCGCGGCTTGCCGCTTGCGCGCCCAGCGAATGATCGCATAACCCGCAACGAGCGACAGCAGCACGGCAATGACGAACAGAGTGGAACTCTCGCCGAACACCGGTGAGGGAACCACCACGCCCCTGTTGTTCAGATAGACGCCTTCGAGCGGCGACAGGCTGTCGGCCGGCGGCGGAAGCGGCCGCAAAACGGTGAAGTAACAGAAGAACAGTTGAAGCAGGAGCGGAATGTTCCGCATCACCTCGACATAGGTCCAGGCGAGCCTCGACACCAGCCAGTTGCTGGAAAGCCGCGCCACGCCGACGAAGAAGCCGAGAATGGTGGCCAGAACGATACCGATACCGGCAACCATCAGCGTGTTGATCAGGCCGACCAGAAAGGCCCGACCATAGGAAGACTCTTCCGTATAGGGAATGAGCGACTGAACGATACCGAACCCGGCCGTATTGTCCATGAAGCCGAAACCGGTCGCGATGTTCAGCCGCGCCAGATTGGCCTGTGTCGTCGTGACGATGACCCATCCGCCATAGAGAACAACAGCAATCAGCGCCGCCTGATAGACGACCGATTGAACTGCCGGATTGGACCATTTCAGCCCGATCTTCTGCTTGCCCTTTGTCGGTGCCCCCGCCACGCCCTTCACCTATCGGATCGGCGGCGCATACATGATGCCGCCCTTGTTCCAGAGCGCGTTCAGCCCGCGCTCAATACCAAGTTTTGTATTCGTGCCGACATTTCTCTCGAACACTTCGCTGTAATTTCCGACATGACGGATGATACGAACGACCCAGTCGTCCGTGAGGCCGATCATATGGCCGTAGGCCCCCTCACCGCCAAGCAAGCGGCGCACTCTCGGCGAATCCGAGCCCTTCATCTCCTCCACATTCTTGGAGGTAACGCCCAGCTCATCGGCATTGATCAAGGCGAAGAGCGTCCAGCGCGCAATGTCGGCCCATTGCGGATCGCCCTGCCGCACGGCCGGCCCCAATGGTTCCTTTGAAATGATCTCCGGCAGAATTCTGTGCTGGGAAGGATCCTTCATCTTCAGCCTGACCGCGGCGAGGCCGGACGCATCCGTCGTATAGGCATCGCACCGATGATTGTCATAGGCGGCGAGCGCTTCGTCGTTCTTCTCGTAGGAAAGCACCTTGTATTTGTACCCGTGCGACCGGAAATAATCCGCCACATTGAGCTCGGTCGTGGTGCCGGTCTGTGTGCAGATCGTCGCGCCATCGAGGTCGGCGGCATTCTCGATGCCGGAGTCCTTGTGCACGATGAAGCCCTGGCCGTCATAATAGCTGACGCCCGCGAAATCGAGCCCGAGCTGCGTATCGCGCGACATGGTCCAGGTCGTATTGCGGGACAGGATATCGATCTCGCCCGATTGAAGCGCCGTAAAACGGTCCTTCGCATTGAGCGGACGGAATTTCACCTTGGTCGGATCGTCGAAAATCGCCGAGGCGAGCGCCCGGCAATAATCCACATCGATGCCGGACCAGTGTCCCTTGTCGTCGGGATTCGAAAATCCGGGCAGCCCCTGATTCACGCCGCAGACGAGTTCGCCCCGGTTGCGCACCTCGGCAAGCGTGTTGCCCGCCCTGACTTCAGGCCGCGCCTTGCCGTCAGCACTTTCCGCCGCAGCCGGGCGATTGCCAGCCGGACCGGGCGCTTGGGCTATGGGCATGAAGAGGTAGACGATTGCCGCTCCGAGCACGAGGCCCATCAAAAGAGCCTGAAATCGATTCTCCATCCCGCTTCCTTTGCCAGCGCCCTGTGACAAGATGTTATGGTGTCCGCCAAGAGACTAACCACGATGCGCCTCAGCGCAAGGCCTGAGGCAGCCAGCACCACGCCGGGATATTATGAGCGAAAAGAAATTCTCCCGTCCGGAAACGACGATCGTCACGGCGGGGCGCGATCCGGAAGCCAATTTCGGGGTTGTCAACCCGCCCGTCTATCACGCCTCGACGATTCTCTATCCGACCTTCCAGTCGCTGAAAAAGCGCGAGGTCAAATACACCTATGGACGCCGCGGCACCCCCACGACCGCCATGCTGGCCGAGGCCGTGGCGGAACTCGAGGGCGGCGTGCATTGCGCTCTCGCCCCGTCCGGCCTTGCCGCGGTCACCATCTCGCTGCTCGCAAACCTGAAGGCCGGCGACCATTTGCTGATGACGGACAGCGTCTACGGTCCGACCCGCAATTTCTGCGACACGACGCTCACCCGTTTCGGCGTCGAGGTCGAATATTACGATCCCCGCATCGGCGGAGACATTTCGAAGCTCATCCGCCCAGCCACAACCGTCGTCTTCGTGGAATCGCCCGGCTCCGTCACCTTCGAGGTGCAGAATATTCCCGCCATCGCCGAGGCGGCGCATGAAGGCGGCGCGCTCGTCATCATGGACAACACCTGGGCCTCGCCGCTTTTCTTCAAACCCTTCGAGCACGGCGTCGATATCTCCGTTCAGGCGGCGACCAAATATCTGTGCGGCCATTCCGATGTGATGGCCGGCACGATCACCACGACCGAAGAGGCCTGGCAGCAGACCATCGACGGGCACGGCCAAATCGGCATGTGCCTGGCGCCGGACGACGCCTATCTCATCCAGCGCGGGCTTCGGACCCTCAGCGTGCGGCTGAAACAGCATATGGAAACCGGCCTGATACTGGCCCGCTGGCTCGAAACCCGGCCGGAAGTCGCACGTGTCATCCATCCCGCACTCCCCAGCCACCCCGATCACGCGCTGTGGCAGCGTGACTTTACCGGCGCAAGCGGATTGTTTTCCATCGAGCTTACGCCATGCTCGGACGACGCGCTGGCCGCGATGCTGGACGATCTGGAACTTTACGGCATGGGATATAGCTGGGGCGGGTATGAAAGCCTGATCGTGCCGCAATATCCCGCAAAGATCCGTACAGCAACGAAATACGAGGCGGAAGGCCCCCTGCTCCGCATCCATGCAGGCCTTGAATCGCCTGAGGATCTCATGGCCGATCTGGAGGCCGGTTTCGACCGGCTGAACGCCGCCCGCTAACCCCAGCCATCTACCGACAACAGGAAATTTCAATTGGCCCGCAAAGAAGTCAAAAGCGAAATCGCCGGCAAGGTCTGGAAGATCGAAGCCGGTGTCGGAGACAGCCTCGAAGAGGAAGATCCCATTCTCATCCTTGAATCGATGAAGATGGAAATCCCGGTCGACGCGCCCTTCGACTGCACCCTGGTGGAAATCCTCGTCGCCGAGGAAGACCCGGTTGCGGAAGGACAGACGGTCGCCATTGTCGAGGAAAACTAAATCTCAGGCGTTCTCGCCGAAGAGCCGCCTCAAATGCGGGTTGAGGAATTTTCCGTTGGGGTCGAGCCTGCGGCGCACCTGCTGGAAGTCCTCCCAACGCGGATAAAGGTTCCGCAGCTCGGCCTCGCCAAGCGTGTGAAGTTTCCCCCAATGCGGACGCCCCTGATAGCGCGCAAAAATCTCCTCCGCTCCCTTGAAAAGCTCGGCATAGGGCTGACGGTGATACTGGTGAACTGAAATCGTCACGCTGTCGCGCTCATGGAACGGGCTCAGCCAGGCATCGTCCGCGGCGACATAGCGGAATTCGAGCGGGAAAAGGAAATTCACCCCGCACTTCTTCATATACTCGCCAACCTCCGCAATGCAGTCGGGGCCGCTCTCGGCGGGCACCGCATACTCCATTTCGTTGAAGCGGACATTCCGGTCGCTCGGAAACGCATCGAAAGACCATCTGGCCTTGCCGGCCTGACCCGGCGCATAGCGCTCGCCCGCATTGCGCGTCATGAAGCGCTGAATGGGACCGCGCAAAGGCGGGGCAAAGCGCGCAGCATCGCAAGCCCGCTGCATGATCCTGTCACCGCGCGACACCTCTCCGTCAGGCGCGCGGCGGCGCGGCTTCGCAGGCTGATCCGTTTCGTTGAGCGTCTTCACCAACACATCGTCTGCAAACGGAAACCAGAAAAACTCGAAATGCCGATTGGCGTCACGCATCTCCGGCGCTTTGGCCAGCGCTTCGGAGAGCGCCATGCGGCCGCCGCCTTCCTCCAGCGCATAGGAAGGACGGAGCTGCATCTCGATTTCGCTCATCACGCCCAGACTGCCGAAGCTGACGCGCCCCGCATCGTAGACATCGGCGTTCTCGTTGCGGTTGCAGTCGAGTACCTCGCCCGACGCTGTCACCAGCCTGAAGCTCTGTACGGCGGCGGAAAGAGAACCGAGCTTTCCGCCTGTGCCATGCGTGCCCGTTCCCACGGCGCCCGCAAGCGCCTGCCGGTCGATATCGCCCTGATTGGCGAGCGCCAGCCCCTTATCGTGCAGCATGGGGCCGAGATCGCGGATCGTCGTTCCCGCAGCGATGCGCGCCGTTTGCGCATTTGCGTCATGCCCCGTCACGCCGCTCATTTTTTCCAGAGACAGCAGAACATCGTCGGATGGCACGATTGCGGTGAAGGAATGCCCCCGGCCCGCAACACGGACAGGTCCTGCCGCCTCGCCAACGATGCGCGCCAGTGCGTCCTCGCTCTCGGGCGTCAGAATTTCCTTAGGCCAGGCTTTGACCCAACCGGACCAGTTCGACCAGACGGTGCTCATGCTTCCTCCTGTTCTTTGCGAACATGCTATCCGCTCGCCGGGCGCCGCAACAGAGCTGTCCCCACAAAACAAAATCCCCGGCATGGCCGGGGATGATGCTGCGGACAGAAAATGCCGCGGATCTATTTCATGGACTCCGCCTCGACAGCGGGTGCGAGCGGTTCCTGCGGCTGCGATTTCAGCATTTTCGCCGCCATTTTCGACGCCGCCTTGATGTCGGCGGGCTCCATGGTCTTCGAAAGCCGCTTGATCGCCTCGGCCGGATAGTTGGGAAAACCGTTCTTGGCGGCCATGAGGTAATAGGCATAGGCGAGCTTCTGGTCCTTTTCGACGCCCTCGCCGTCCTCATACATGGTCCCGATATTGTATTGCGCATCCGGCTTGCCGTTATCCGCCGCCGCCTTGTACCACTTGGCCGCAAGCTTCGGATCGCGCTTCACGCCCCATCCCTTGTCGTAATAGGTACCGAGATCCATCTGCGCGCGAGGATCGCCTCCATCCGCGCCGATCATCATGTACTTCACGGCATCGGTGATACTCCGGTCCACGACCTTGGCGTCGAAATACTCCTCGCCCAGACGGAAGGCAGCGCCCGGATCCTTCTTTTCTTCCACCGCGCGCTTCCAGACCTTCATCGCCGCTTTGTAGTAGCCCCGATGATACAGGTCCTGGCCGGACGCCTCACTGGCATCCTTCACCTGGGCAGCCGTGGTGATCGGCTTGTCGGCGGACGCAAAAGCCGGCTGCACGAAGTTCAGCGACAGGGCGAGCAGCAAAGCCGCAGCCGCGACCGTCAGCGCCGTCAGTACATCCTGGCGTTGCCTGGCCGACCCGCTCGATTCCTTGTGCATGTTTTCGTCTCCTCCGCTCGTTCTCCAGTGTGCATAAGGCGCAGCACATCATCCCTTCCATGAAGGATGAAAGTCATGGCCGGACGGCGCAACTTAAACCTTGGTTACCCGACTGAAAGACAGGTCACGCCGCCGAAGTCACATTTCTAGGGAACGATATGGGTCCCGGCACTGCCGTCGAAAACCGCCAATGCCTGAGAAAGGCTGCCGATAGAGGCCGTTTTCCCTGCTTCCAGAGCGAAATAGGCGGCGGCCTCCACTTTGGGGCCCATGGAGCCTGCGGCATAGCCGGAGCCATCCGCCTCAGTGGCATTTATTTCCGTAATCAATTCCTGATCAGGCGTCCCCCAATGCGCAAACACGCCTTCGACATCCGTCAGAATCACCAGCCGGTCCGCCTTGAGCCGGTGCGCCAGCAAAGCCGCCGCCCGATCCTTGTCGATCACCGCCTCGACCCCGGAAAGCCCCCCGCCATCCTGTGGAACGACCGGAACGCCCCCGCCACCCGCACAAATCACCATCGCACCGGAGGCAATCAGCGCAGAAATGGCGGGCAGCTCCACAATCTCGCGAGGCAACGGCGACGCGACGACACGCCGCCAACCGGATTTGCCTTCCTCCACCATGGCCCAGCCGCGCGCCGCGCCCAGTTCCTCTGCCTGCGCCGCGGTGTAAACCGGTCCGATGGGCTTGGTTGGTGTCTGGAACGCGGGATCGTCGCCATCCACCTCGGCCCGTGTGATGAGCGTCGCAATCGAATGATCTGTCAGCTCGGCCTGAAGCTCCTGCGCAATGACATATCCGATCATCCCCTGGGATTCCGCGCCGAGGATATCGAGCGGATAGGCAGGCACGTCCTTATAGGCATCCGCTTCCAGCGCGAGCAGGCCGACCTGCGGCCCGTTGCCATGGACGAGGACCAGTTCATGGCCTTTCGCGATGGCGGCGATCTGCCCCGCCGCCTCGCGCATGTTCCGGCGCTGGTTTTCCGCCGTCAGCGGTTCCCCCCTCTTCAGAAGAGCATTCCCGCCCAAGGCAACGACAATCCGCATGGCTCGATACCTATCCGGCGATACCCACCGGTTGCTGTTGCGTGATGCAATGGATATTGCCGCCGCCAAGCAAAATCTCGCGCGCGGGCACCTGAACCACCTGGCGTCCGGGAAAGAGCTTGCGAAGCGTCTCGGCGGCCCGCTCGTCCATCGGATCGTCAAAGGCCGGGACGGCCACGACCGAATTCCCGATGTAGAAATTCACATAGGACGCGGCCATCCGGTCGCCCTCGCGCCGGGGCTGGGTCCCTTCGACGACATCGACGCCTGCCGATTCTTCGGCGGTGATCAGGACGGGCGACGGCTGGTGAATCTTGTGGACCTCGAGCTTGCGGCCGCGTGCATCCGTCGCCGCGCTCAATCGCTCATAGGCATCGAGCGAAATCTCGTATTGCGGATCGGATTTATCGTCCGTCCATGTCAGCGCCACAACGCCGGGCTCCACGAAGCAGGCGATATTGTCCACATGCCCGTTCGTCTCATCGTTGAAGACCCCGCGATCCAGCCAGACCACCTTGGTGATATTCAGATACTCGCCCAGCACGTCTTCCAGTTCCTTGCGGGAGAGCCCGGGATTCCTGTTCTTGTTGAGCAGACATTCCTCGGTCGTCAGCAAGGTGCCCTCACCGTCGACGTGAATGGAGCCGCCCTCCAGAACGATGGGCGCGCGATAGCTGTGCATCTTTTCGATCTCGGCCGCTTTCAGCGCCACCAGATCGTCCTGATCCCATGGAAAATAGAGGCCGCCTTCCAGCCCGCCCCATGCGTTGAAGATCCAGTCGATGGCGCGGATTTCGCCATCCCCATTGGTGACGAAAGTGGGTCCGCAATCCCGCATCCAGGAATCGTCATTGGATATTTCGACGACCCGCACCTTCGCCGGAAGCATGGCCCGTGCATTCTGGTACTGACGCGGAGAAACCCCCACCGTGACGGCCTCGCTGGTGGAAATCGCCTCGGCGACCGCCACGAACGCGGTCTGGGCCGGCTTGGCACCGAGGCGCCAATTGTCCGGGCGCTCGGGCCACAGCATCCAGCATCCCGAATGAGGTTCGAATTCGCCCGGCATGCGAAAGCCGTCGGCGCGGGGGGTGGTTTGCAGGCGTTTGCTCATAGCACTCTCCAAAAAGAACGGATGCCGGGCCCGCCGGGGCCCGGCACCTTGAAGACAGTTCAGACCTTTTTGCCCATCCGGATCAGCACCTCACCGACGATCAGCGTCACAACGACACCGGCAACGATCGACATCGCATAGTTCCAGTCGAAATCGCCTGGAATATAGATGAAGAACACGATCGCCTGAACGATGAACGCCATGCAGACAAGCGAGAGGGCCCAGGCCGTCCCATTGCCACCCGGCACGCGATAGGCGCGCGGCCGGTCGGCATCGACAGCCCGCAACCTCAGGAAGGCGGCGAACATCAGAAGGTAAGGCAACAGGAACACAACCGACGAGAAGGCGAAAAGCGTCCAGAACAGATCCTCCGCATCAGCCGCCATGAAACCGTAGATCGCGATCACGACGGTCGTGACCACCGCCGTCACAATCGCCGCCGAGGCGGGCGTCTTGTGAACGGGATGCAGCTTTTCGAACATGGGCGGCAGCGCACCGTCACCGGCGGCCTCCGCGGCGGACCGGTTCGCACCGAGCGTCCATGTCACCATGTTTGCGACAAAGGTGTAGAGCGCCATGACACCCAGCACATAAACGGCGGCTTGCCCTGCCCCGCTGTCGCCGAGCAATTGACGAAGCGTATCGATGATACCTTCCACCAGATTGATCTGGTCGAGCGGCAGCGCGATCAGGATGCCGATGGTGCCGAGCAGATAGAAAGCTGCAATCAGAACGCCGGACACAATGATGGCGAGCGGCACATCCCGCGCGGGATTCTTCATCTCGGCGCCTGCGCCGGACATAAGCTCGAAGCCCATGAAGTTGTAGACAATGACCGGCAGGAAGGCGAGCGTCACGCCCCAGCTCGGCGCCATGCTCTGCAGCGTCAGCTCGTTCGCCACGCCGTGCTGGCTTGCATAGACAAAGCCGCCAATGCCGATGGTCAGCATGATCGCGACCTTGAAAATCGCCCCGATATTCGGCACCCATTTACCGACATCGAGCGCAATGATGTTGATCCAGGCCACGAGCCAGGTGAGCACCACCGCAATCCCGATTTGCCACCAGAGCGGCAATCCCGGAAAGAAGAGAGTGGCAAAGATACCGGCGAACAGAATGAACACGGAGGGCTGCCACAGAGCGACATTGATCCACCAGAGCCACGCGGTTCGTCCGCCCCATTTGGGACCGAAAGCACGCCTCACCCAGGCGTAGATACCGCCCTGGTCGGGATAGGTGCTGCCCAGTTCCGCCGTGATCAGGCCATAGGGGATAAAGAAAAGGATCATGGTGAAAATCCACCAGAAGACAGACTGCGCGCCGATA
The DNA here is from genome assembly GCF_002684405.1 of Parvibaculum sp. Lineage (GTDB taxonomy): Bacteria > Pseudomonadota > Alphaproteobacteria > Parvibaculales > Parvibaculaceae > Parvibaculum. Next base: position 10,437 of record NZ_NYVD01000173.1, read on the forward strand.
GCGGCGGAGGCTGCCAACTGGTCGATCACCAGAATTGCGCAAACGGTGAAAAGGGTCATATCGAGCCCCTTCAACACCTTCTTGAAGCCACCGGCGCCAGTCGCGCCCGGTCCCGCGGTATTTTCCGACATTATCTAGTACCCCGTTTGTTTTTCAGCCGAACTCACTCTTCAACTGCCCCATCAGCTCCCCAAAAAGGCTTCGATCTCGCCTTGGTGATGTGCAACGAGGGCTTCCGACGCACGTTTGAGGCGCGGATACACGAAATAGACAAGCAACGCTTTTTCAGTGTGAAGACGGTTTTCCGCCTGATCGAAAATCACCGATTTATCGGAATCGAGCACCTCGTCGGTGGCCTCGACACCCCGGGAAGCCGGCAGGCAATGCATGATCTTCACGGTGTCCGGCGCCTTGGAAACAAGGTCGGCGTTCACCTGATATGTCGGCATGAAGGCATCGCGCCGCTCGGGGATTTCGTCTTCCTGCCCGACCCACCACCACAGATCGGTGTAAATGAAGTCGGCATTCGAAACGGCGGCGACGGGATCGTCGGTGATAGTGAGCCTGCCGCCGGATTGCGCACAGTTCTCCTCGCCGATCTTCCGCATCTCGTCCGAGAGCTGATACTTCTTCGGCGCCGCATGGGTGAACGACATCCCAAGATGCGTGCAAATCATCATCAGCGACGAGCAGACATTCGTGGCATCGCCGACGAAGGTGACGTTGAAGTCTTCCAGCTTCTTACCCTTGGGCGCATGCTCCATCATGGTGAAGACGTCGCAAACGACCTGGGTGGGATGATTGTAATCGGTGAGACCGTTGAGAACCGGCACGGTCGCATATTTGGCGAGATCGAGAACGGTTTGATGCTTGAGTGTGCGCGCCTCGATCACATCCACCATGCGGGACACAACCTTGGCCGTGTCGCTGATCGATTCCCGCTGGCCCATATGAATTTCGCCGGGCCGCAGGTAAAGCGCATGGCCGCCCAGCTTCGTCATCGCCACTTCGAAGGAGACGCGTGTCCGCGTGGACGGTTCCTCGAAGATCATGCCCAGAGAAGCGCCCGACAGCAGCTTCGGGCAGGCCCCCTCCTTGTCGGCTCTTTTGAGCAAGCGAACGAGCTCGATAAGTCTGAGCAGTTCTTCCTTGGAGAAATCCTGTGTCTGAATGAAATGCTTAAGCACGCCGCGCCTCCATTGCCTGAAGATTCCGGTGTTTTTTTGGGGGTACCGGAAGGTTGACGCGATGATGCATCCGCGGCCGAGGCGTTTGTATCCGCAATAATACTGATGACCGCTCACCGTATCTTCTGCGGCGCAGCAAACTACTGGCAGATTGAGGGTGAAACGGAAAAGAAGAGCGAGTGGCGATCCCGGCAGGACTTGAACCTGCAACCACTCGCTTAGAAGGCGAGTGCTCTATCCAGTTGAGCTACGGGACCGAAGATGCACCCGGAGGCGGCCCGGCAAGGAACGGCGATCAATGCGTCCAGAGGGTCTTGCGGCCGAACTTGAAATTCTCTGCATAGGATTTGGCCGGAGCCTTGGCGCTATGCGGTTCGAAAACACGATAGGCCAACCCATGCTTTTCGGCATAGGCAACGGCCTCTTCTTTCGTTTCGAAACTCAACCGAAGCTGCTGGCGCGTATCCGGAGAGCTGGTCCATCCCATAAGCGGCTCAACCTGCCGCCTCGCGGATGGCTCGAAATCGAGAACCCACTTCTTCGTCTTGGCCCGGCCCGACTGCATGGCCGTCTTGGCCGGCTTATAGATGCGAACGTGTGCCAAATCCAAACTCCCGAGATCCGATCAGACTGAATTCCGAAACCTACCGATTTTGCATCTTATGGCCTCAATAAGGTCAGATTTGCAAGCCACAAGAACCATCTGGACGCCGTTCACCGTCCCGGGGAAGCCCGCAAAGCGAGCCTGCGGAGCCCTGACAGCAATAAGTCTCAAGGGCGTCATACCCCTGACATCCCCGACGCCTAGGAAACGAAAGACAGAGACGGAAGGAGGTCCCCCATGGCACACGCCATCTCAACACCCGTCTATCTTGACCGTATCGAGACCGAGGCCTTTCTGAAAAACAAGGGCTTCAACGGGCATGATATCGAATGCATCCTCGATCTCGCCGGTCCGGTTGCCCGGAGCGGGCGGGACGTATGGCCAGCAGACAGGGTAGAACGCCTCGCCAGCAGAGCCTACTGGCTGGGCGAGAACGAGGTTCACTCGGCCATCCTGGCGGCAGCCGCCTGATCTCGCCGCGCAATCGCGATCCATGGGCCTTTCTGGCCGGTTGCCGCGACGCGGCAATCGGGTGTATTGGAACGGTCTCCACCAAGTGGAGCCGTCGGGGCGTAGCGCAGCCTGGTAGCGCATCTGCTTTGGGAGCAGAGGGTCGCGTGTTCGAATCACGCCGCCCCGACCATATTCTGGCCGCGGGCCACTCCCCTAGCCTTCCTTGTGCCTCTGCATAAGCTTGAAGATGCCATTAGCCTTCAGGACCGGACGGCTTCCCACATAGAGATCGGCTTCGCAGAAACAGACCGATCGCGTCGCCTTGACGACGCGCGCCGTTCCTTCCAGCCAGTCGCCGGGCCGGGCGGAGGACAGGAAATCCGACGTCATCCGGATGGTGAGCGCCACTGTGTGGGTTTCGCGAAAGACCGCGGTGCCAAGCAACCCGTCCGCAAAGGCCATCAGCATGCCGCCATGCGTGATGCCGCGGGAATTGCAGTGCCGCTCCCTCACACGCACACCGTGCCAGAAACCGTCTTCCGTCACCTTGTGGAAAAAGGGTCCGTTATGCGTGGTGTAGGGACCGCGCGTGCTTGAAGGGACAAACCCTTCAGGCGGGTCGTCATAGGCGGAATCATCCTCGGAAAGCTTTTCGCGGCTCATACTCAACTCATCTCCCGGAAAATGGATACGGCCTTATACAAGATCAGACGCTATGGTCCGACCCGTTGCCATTCCCATTTCCATTGCCTTCCGGAAGCGAGATTTCGGCCACCATCAGCCCTTTCGGACCTTCGCCGAACCGAACGCTTACATTCTGCCCGGGGAGAAGATCGCGGATGCCATGGCGGCGCAGCGTCTCCATGTGCACGAAAATGTCCGGCGTTCCGTCTCCCCGCGTTACGAAGCCGTAGCCCCGGGCGCGGTTGAACCATTTCACCGTGGCAATTTCGTACTCGCCCACGGCAACCACGGCCGACGCCGGCGATCGATTGCGCGCGGGCACCTGAGACGAGGCGCTGCGCACGGCAGTACTCTCATCGACTTCAAGTATCCGGATTGCCTGATTGCCTTTCGGCCGCTTGACCGCCTCGCAGGAGACGGTAGCGCCTTCCTCGAGGATTTCCCTGCCTGCCTGCTTGAGGCACGACAGATGGACAAGTACATCCTCTCTGCCGTCATCGGGAACGATGAAGCCATACCCCTTGACCGCATCGAACCACTTCACGACGCCAGATACTTCGAATGCGTTATCGACGGATTCCGCCGCACTCTCCAACCGTTCTTCCATCCCAGCCACGATTACCGATCCGGCGCTCCAAGACAGAATGGCCTCTGCTCAGAAAAGCCGGGACTTCGTTCTGGTCCGTGGATCCTCCCCACGATCCCCCTCAACATGAAAAAACTATAACAGCGATACGACGGCAGTAAAGCCAAAGCCAATCTCGAAAACCGCTTCTTGTATATTAAGGGGCGCCTAAAACCGCAGACGGCATCTGGGGTTCCTTGCCCCCCATAGGGCGACTGTGCATATTAGCGTGTCGCAGCGGGAATCTTTTTCGCATCGCAACAACATCCCATTAGCAGCCTGCATGCGCCTTCGAGGAACTGCTATGCTGCGCTGCATCCAGCAGGACGCCGGTACCGAAATGGTCAAAGCCATCAGCTTGACGATCGCGCTCATAGCGCTCTGGCTCACCCTTTCGGGACACTTCACGCCTTTTCTCCTCGCGATGGGACTGGCTTCCGTTCTCTTTACCGTCTATCTCGCCGCGCGCATGCGCCTGCTGGACGACGAAGCCGTGCCCGTTCAGCTCAGGCCCGCGCTTGTCCTCTACTGGGTCTGGCTCGCTGTAGAGATTTTCAAGGCGAGCGTTGCCGTCTGCCGCGTCATCCTGGCCCGGGAGATGAAGCTCTCTCAGCAATTGATACGGGTGCCGTGGAACCAGTCGACCGAGATGGGACGAACGATTTTCGCCAATTCCATTACGCTCACGCCGGGTACGATCACCGTCGAAACCGGCAAGGACGCATTTCTTGTCCACGCCCTGACGGAAGATTTCACCGGCGCCGACGGCTTCGAAGAGATGGGCGGCAAAGTGACCGAAGTAGAGGTACGCCACCGATGATCCTTTTCATTGCCGGCACCGCTGCCCTTGTCGTTGCCATGCTGCTTGTCCTCGCCCGGCTCTATCTCGGCCCCGATCTCTACGACCGTGTATTGGCGCTGAACTCCTTCGGCACGCTCACCGTTCTCCTGCTCGGCTATATCGGCTTTCTGACGGAGCGCCCTGACTTTCTGGACATCGCCCTCCTCTATGCATTGATCAATTTCGTCGGCACCATCGCCGTGCTGAAATTCTTTCGCTACCGCGCGCTTGGGCGCGGCCTGGGCAGCCAAGACGGGCCGGAGGCCTGAGTGATGGATATGAGCCTCCTCGATCTCGCCTGCAATATTGCCACTGGCATCGCCTTCGCGACGGGAAGCTTCTTTTTGCTCGTCGGCGCCTTTGGCATCGTTCGCCTGCCCGACTTCTGGTCCCGCCTTCACGCAGCCGGCGTGATCGACACTGCCGGGGCGGAAATCATCCTGATCGGCATGATGTTCCAGACCGGCTGGGACATCGCGACGCTCAAACTGATCCTCATAGCCTTCCTGCTTTTCATCACCAGCCCGACCGCCACCCACGCGGTCAGCAATGCGGCTTTCGTTGCCGGGCTGAGGCCGCAGGATCTGAAAAAGGATGAGACGGAACAGACCCTGAGCGACGTCCCGACTGCCGCAATTCCCTACCGCAGCATGCTGCCCGAAAGCGAGCCCGCGGCCCCCAGCAAATCCTCCAGCGGAGAGGGAAGCGCATGATGACCGGCATCTCCCTGGCAGCCGTTATCAACGTCCTGCTTTTCACCTTTCTCGTCATGACGGCGATCGCCATCGTCAGGGTCCGGCACCTCTTTGCCGTCGCGATGCTGTCGGGCGTCTTCAGCCTTCTGTCCGCCGGCCTCTTCGTGGCGCTGGACGCCGTGGATGTCGCCTTCACCGAAGCGGCCGTCGGCGCGGGCATTTCCACCGTCCTGATGCTCGGCACCATGGCGCTTACCGTCACCCGCGAGAAAAGCACCAAGCGGTCGCCGGTCCTGCCGATCTTCGTCTGCCTGGTAACGGGCGCAGCTCTCGTATACAGCACGCTCGACATGCCGGCCTTCGGCACCGCGCAAGCGCCCATCCACGAGCATGTCGCACCCGACTATATCGCCCGCACGCCCGAGGAAATCGGTGTGCCGAACATCGTCACGGGCATCCTGGCCAGCTATCGCGGATACGACACCCTCGGCGAAACCACCGTGATCTTCACAGCGGCCGTCGCCGTGGTCCTGCTGCTCGGCTCTTTCAGCCGGAAAAAGCAAAAACGCACGGGCAAGGAGTGAAGCAAATGGATCATCACTCTATCCTTCGCGTCGTTTCCAAACTTCTTATCCCCCCGATCATCGTCTATGCGCTTTACGTGCAGTGGCACGGAGACTACGGACCGGGCGGCGGCTTTCAGGCCGGCGTCATCTTCGCCGTCGCCTTTATCCTCTACGGGCTGGTTTTCGGCGTCGAAGCGATGACGGACGTATTGCCGACATCCTTCATTCGCGTGGCCATGAGCCTCGGCGTCCTGATTTATGCCGGAACCGGCCTCTACGCGCTGCTCGCCGGATACAATTTCCTCGATTACGAGGCCATCGGACATGGCGGACACCACGCCCAGGAATGGGGAATCCTTATCGTGGAACTCGGGGTCGGCATCACGGTGGCTTCCGTCATGATCGGCATTTTCGTGGCCTTCGCTTCCCGCACGCCCAAACTCAAGGATGAGGATTGGTGATGCAGGAAGTCGTCTTCGATCTCGAATTCATCATCGGTCACTACAATTACTGGCTGTTCGTCATCCTGATGATGACCGGCCTCTACATCACGGTGAGCCGGGGAAATCTCATCAAGAAGGTCGTCGGCCTGAACCTGTTCCAGACATCGGTCTTCATGCTCTACATATCGATGGGCAAGATCGAGGGCGGGACGGCGCCGATCCTGACGGGCGATCCGAACACCGTCTATTCCAATCCCGTGCCTCACGTCCTGATCCTCACCGCCATCGTGGTCGGCATCGCGACAACCGCGCTGGCGCTGGCGCTGGTTGTGCGGATCAGAGAGGAATTCGGGACCATCGAAGAAGACGAACTCACCGAAATCGAAGAAAAGCTCGAATTCGCGGAACAAGGCGACGACGCGATCCCGGTCTCCGGAGAGGCTAGCGTGAACAAGAGAGAGTCCGGCGGGAAATGATCGATCTCATTACCAAAAACCTGCCGGCCCTTCAGGTCGTGATACCGCTGATGGCCGCGCCTATTTGCGCGATCTTCAACCGCGGGCGCCTGGCATGGACCATTGCGTTCATCGTTGCCATCGTGAGCTTTGCGATCTCGGCAGCCCTGCTCTCGCAGACGCTGGACGGCGGCGTTATCTCCTATCATCTGGGAGGCTGGGCGCCGCCGATCGGTATCGAATACCGGGTCGACGTCCTGAACGCCTTCGTCCTGCTGATCGTGTCCGGCATTGCGGTCGTCACGCTCCCCTACGCGGTGAAGAGCGTGGCGCAGGAAATACCTCAGGAGAAACAGGGCTTCTTCTACACGGCCTTGCTGCTCTGCCTGACGGGCCTGCTTGGCGTCACGATTACCGGCGACGCCTTCAACGTGTTCGTTTTTCTGGAGATATCCTCCCTCTCGACCTACGCCCTGGTCGCGACGGGCGCGGAGCGCAACCGGCGCGCCCTGACGGCCGCCTATAACTATCTGATCATGGGCACTGTGGGCGCGACCTTCTTCGTCATCGGCCTGGGTCTTCTCTACATGGCGACCGGTACGCTCAACATGGTCGACCTCGCCCACCAGATCACCCTGCGCGGCGACTCGCGCATGCTGCATATGGGCTTCGCCTTCGTGCTGGTCGGGATCGGCCTGAAGCTCGCCATGTTCCCGCTGCATCTCTGGCTGCCGAACGCCTACACCTTCGCGCCCTCGGCCGTATCCGTCTTTATCTCGGCGACATCGACCAAGGTCGCTGTCTATGTGCTGCTGCGCTTCATGTTCGGCATATTCGGCTTCGACTACGCCTATCAGCAATCGACGCTGCAATATGTGCTGCTGCCGCTGGCGCTTCTCGCCATGTTCGCCGCTTCTCTGGTCGCAGTATTCCAGACCGACCTGAAACGCATGCTGGCCTATTCCAGTATCGCGCAGGTGGGCTACATGCTGCTCGGCACGGCCTTCATGACGCAAACCGGCGTGATGGCGACAGTCATTCATCTCTTCAACCACGCAGTCACAAAGGCGACGCTCTTCATGGTTGCCGGTGCCTTCGTCTACAGCGTGGGATCGAGCAAGATTTCCGACCTCAAGGGTCTCGGCCGCGCCATGCCCTGGACGAGTGCCGCCTTCGTGGTCGGCGGGCTCAGCCTGATCGGTATCCCGCTCACCGTCGGCTTCGTCAGTAAATGGTATCTCGTGCAGGCGGCACTGGAGCTCGGCTGGTGGCCCATCGCCGCAGCCATTGTGCTCTCGTCGCTCATTGCCGTCGCCTATGTCTGGCGCATCGTGGAAACGCTCTACCTCCACTCTCCGTCGCCCGACAGCAAGGCGAAGGAAGCGCCTCTCGCGATGATTATCCCCATGTGGGTGCTGGCCGCCGCGACCGTCTATTTCGGCACCCATGCCGCGCTGACCAGTGCAGCGGCAAGCCGTGCCGCCTCGACGCTTATTTCCGCGTCCAACATCATTTGGCAGTGAGGGACGCATGATCGCAATCGACGGCAGCACGGGCATCCTTCTGGCGATCGGCATTCCGCTGATCGTCACGCTGTTTATCGCCGCCTTTTCCCGCATGCCAAACCTGCGCGACGCCTCCAGCGTCATCGCGGCCGTCCTGACCTTCCTAGTCGTTCTGGACCTGCTCGGCATGGTCAATGCGGGGCAAACGCCGTCCGTCTCCCTCTTCGAGGTGATGCCCGGTCTGGTGATTTCCTTTTCCATCGAACCGCTGGGCATGATCTTCGCGCTGGTCGCTTCAGGTTTGTGGATCCCCGCTGCGATCTACTCCATCGGCTATATGCGCGCGGAAAACGAACGTCATCTGACGCGCTTCAACATCTGCTATGCGCTGGCCATTTCCGCCGCCATCGGCATTGCCTTCTCGGCAAACCTCTTCACGCTCTTCATCTTCTATGAAGTGCTGACGGTGTCGACTTATCCTCTGGTTGCGCATAAACAGACCGACGAGGCGCGCCGCGGCGCCCGCACCTATCTCGCCATCCTGATGTCGACGTCGATCCTGTTCCTGCTGACGGCGATCATCTGGACGTGGAGCGCCACGGGCACACTGGACTTCCAGCCCGGCGGCTTCATTGCCGGTCACGTGGACCCGGCGTTGGTGCCGGTCCTGCTGGCCCTCTTCGCCTTCGGTATCGGCAAGGCGGCGCTCATGCCGTTCCATCGCTGGCTGCCCTCGGCCATGGTCGCGCCAACGCCGGTGAGCGCGCTTCTCCACGCCGTGGCCGTTGTGAAGGCCGGCGTCTTCACCATGCTGAAGGTCGGCGTCTATGTTTTCGGCGTGGATTACCTGTCTCAGACCGACGCGTCGCAATGGCTCGTCTGGCTCGCATCGGCGTCGATCCTGATTGCCTCCATCATCGCGCTGACCAAGGACGATCTGAAGGCGCGGCTTGCCTATTCCACCGTCAGCCAGCTTTCCTACATCACGCTCGGCATGGCGATGGCGACGCAGATGGGGATCATCGGCGGCACGATGCACATCGTCACCCACGCCATCGGCAAGATCACGCTCTTCATGTGCGCCGGCGCCATCTATGTCGCGACCCACAAGAAGAAGGTCAGCGAACTCGACGGGCTGGGCCGCGAAATGCCCTTCACCTTCATTGCCTTCACCATCGCCTCGATCAGCATTATCGGCCTGCCGCCCTTCGCCGGCGCATGGAGCAAGATGTACCTGATGCTGGGTGCGGCCAATTCCGGTCAACTCGCGCTGATCGGTGTTCTCCTCGTCAGTTCGCTGCTGAACATCGCCTATCTCATGCCCATCGTGGCCCGGGGATTTTTCGCGCCCTCGCCCGTTGCCGCTCATTCGCTGGGCGCCGCCGCGGCCGACGATGGCAAGCGCTGGCGGGAAGCCCCCTTTCTCTGCGTTCTGCCGCTCTGCCTGACGGCCCTCCTCTGCATTCTCCTCGTTTTTGAAATCGGCCCGCTTTATGAGTTCCTGCTGCACATACCCATCCTGCCGGAGGTGCCGACGCCATGACATCGCATGACGATATCTCGCCCGACGACATGCACTGGCTCTCCCGCAAGCTGCTATGGGTGGAAAAACCGGGCGCCGGAAAGCGGGTTCTCATTGTGCTGCTGGCCATCTGCGCTGTGCTCGCGCTTGCAGATTTCGCCTATCACAAGCACGCCTATTTCCACATCGAGGAAATCCCCTTCATCTACGCCGTCTATGGTTTTGTGTCCTACGCCACGGTCATCTTTCTCGCGAAAGGACTGCGTCTGATCATCCGGCGTCCCGAGGACTACTACGCGCAGGATTCCACCGAAGTGGAAGACGAACGGCCGGCGGGCAGCGATCCGTCGACCTTGATACCCGGTTCGCTGAGCGACAGAGCCAACCGCCCGGGCGGCATTTCCGGAGGAGGCTCCGCACATGAATGAGGTCCTCCTGCCGCCGCTGATCTATGGCCTTGGCGCCATCTCCATCCCGTTTCTTCCCGCGGGCAAGCTTCGGCAGGCATTGATGCTAGCCGTACCGGTGCTGGCCTTCGCGCTGATTGGCAACCTTCCCTACGGGGACTATGCCGTCTTCAACGCGGCCGGACTGCATATCGGCTTGCTGCGCATCGACGCCCTGTCATGGATTTTCGCGCTGATCTTCTCGATCGCGGCCTTCATCTCGCTCCTCTATGCCTGGCATGTCGACGACCGCGTGCAACAGGTGACGACGCTGCTCTATGCAGGCTCGGCCATCGGCGCGGTTTTTGCCGCCGATCTCGTTTCGCTTTTCGTCTTCTGGGAAGGCACGGCCATCGCCTCCGTCTTCCTGATCTGGGCGCGGCGCACCGAAGGCTCCTACCGGACGGGCATGCGCTATCTGGTCATTCAGGTCTTTTCCGGCGTGCTGCTGCTGGCCGGTACGGTCCTGATGTATCGCGACACGGGCTCGGTCGCCTTTAATGCGATGACGCTTGGCAGCACCGCAACCTGGTGCATCTTCATCGCCTTCGGCGTGAAATGCGCCTTCCCGCTGCTGCATAACTGGCTGCAGGATTCTTATCCCGCCGCCACCATCACCGGCACGGTGACGCTCTCCGCCTTTACGACCAAACTTGCGGTCTACGCGCTGGCGCGTGGTTTTCCCGGCACCGAACTGCTGATCTATATCGGCGCGGTCATGACGCTCTTTCCGGTCTTCTTTGCCGCCATCGAAAACAATCTCCGCCGGGTGCTTGCCTACAGCCTCAACAACCAGCTGGGCTTCATGGTGGTCGGCATCGGCATCGGCACGCCGCTCGCGCTGAACGGCACGGTGGCGCATGCCTTCTGTCACATCCTCTACAAGGCACTCCTCTTCATGAGCATGGGCGCCGTGATGTATCGCACAGGCACCTCGAAAGCCTCGGAGCTTGGCGGGCTCTACAAGTCCATGCCCTTCACCATGGTCTTCTGCATCATCGGCGCGATGTCGATTTCCGCCTTCCCGCTCTTTTCCGGGTTCGTCTCGAAGAGCCTCATTCTCTCCGCCAGCGCGGATAACGGGTATTTCTTCATCTGGCTGGCGCTCATCACCGCCTCTGTCGGCGTGCTCGAACATTCCGGCATCAAGATCCCCTATTTCACCTTCTTCGCCCATGACAATGGCTGGCGGGTGAAGGAAGCACCGGTTCATATGCTGCTCGCCATGGGCATCGCCGCCGCCTTCTGCGTCGGCATCGGCGTCTTTCCCGGGCTGCTCTACCAGTACCTCCCCTACAAGATGGAAGCCTATGTGCCCTACACCACGACGCATGTGGTCACGCAGCTCCAGCTTCTGATCTTCGCCGGTCTCGCCTTCGCGCTGCTCATCCGCTACCGGCTCTATCCGGCGGAAATCCGCGCGGTGAATCTCGATACGGACTGGATCTACCGCCGCATGCTTCCGATTATCGTCGGATTTTTCGCGGCCATGATCGGCACCATCTGGAAGGCCGCCGGCCAGCTCACCCAGTATTACGTCACCAGTCTCATCCGGGGCATATACGCAACCCACGGCCCCCATGGCCCGCTTGCCCGCACCTGGCCCAGCGGATCGATGGTCCTCTGGGTTGCGGTGATCCTTGGTATGACCGTGCTACTCACCTATGTTTGACGTCTGCTCCGGCTGGCGGAAAAACAGGCAATTGAAATAAGGAGACGCGCCCATGGAAATGTCAGGCGAATACACGATCCCGGCTCCGCGCGAAAAAGTCTGGGCCGCGCTCAACGACGCCGCCGTCCTGCAGCAGTGCATTCCGGGCGCCGAAACCGTCGAACAGACGGCGGATGACGCCTTTGCAGCCGCTGTGAAAGCCAAGGTCGGCCCCGTGAGCGCCCGCTTCAAGGGCAAGGTGCAGCTCACCAATATCGATCCGCCGAACGGCTACACGATTTCCGGCGAAGGGTCCGGCGGCGCAGCGGGGTTCGCCAAGGGTTCCGCGGACGTATCGCTCGAGGACACCGCCGATGGCGGCACCAAGCTTTCCTATAAGGTGAAGGCACAGGTCGGCGGCAAGCTCGCCCAGATCGGCCAGCGTTTCATCGATTCCACGGCCGCCAAAATGTCGGAAGAATTCTTTTCGAAATTTTCCCAGGTTGCCGGCCAGACGGAACCTGAATCCGCGCCCGACGAAGGCGCAGGCGATGAACTGCCGGAAATCGTGGAAGAAGCCGCCCATGGCATCGAGGGCAAGTCGCCCGACCATGATGCGATTTCGCCCACCGGTTCGCCTCTTATCCCCGATGAGGAAGCCGGTTTCAGCATCTCTCCCTGGGTTTGGGGACCGCTCGTCATCCTAGCCGTGGTTGTCGTCGCTTTGATTATCGGCTTCTAGGACACTTAAGCGGGCAGTTCGGCCCGCAAAACTTGACGAGAAGTGACCGAAAGCAGAGACTCGTTCAGTCGGCAGCGCGTTGCTGCCGGTTTACAAGGCCCGATCCGCTGAATTTTCAGAAGAGGCCAAACTCGACGGGAGGTCGCGTATGTCCGTTGTCGCAATGACGGTCAATGGCAAGTCTGTTAGTGCCGATGTTGAACCCCGCACGCTGCTGGTCACCTATATTCGCGAGGCGCTCGGCCTGACGGGTACGCATATCGGCTGCGACACCAGCCAGTGCGGCGCCTGCGTCGTGCATGTGGACGGCAAGGCGGTGAAGAGCTGCACCATGCTGGCAGGCCAAGCCGAAGGCGCCGAGGTGACGACCATCGAGGGCCTTGCCGAGAATGGCGAACTTCATCCCGTACAGAAGGCGTTCCGGGAACATCATGGTCTGCAATGCGGCTATTGTACGCCCGGCATGATCATGACGGCGGTCGATTTGATCCGCCGTAAACCGGACCTCGATGAGGAAACCGTGCGCGAGCAGCTGGAGGGGAATATCTGCCGCTGCACCGGTTACCACAACATCGTGAAAGCAATTCTGGCGGCATCGAACGAAATGCGCTGAGGCGCAGACACATATCCGGGGAGGAGGAGCGCCATGACCGCAGAAATTTCTGAAACCGGTATCGGCAAGCCAGCGCGCCGGAAAGAGGATTTCCGTTTCATCACCGGAAGCGGCCACTACACGGACGACATCAACCGCCCGCATCAAACGCACGCGAGCTTCCTCAGATCGCCCCACGCCCACGCCAAAATCCGCTCCATCGACACGAGCGAGGCCGATAAGGCGGCGGGCGTTCTCGCCATTTTCACCGGCAACGATATCGCCAGGGACGAACTGGGCGGCCTGATCTGCGGCTGGACCGTCACCTCCAAAGACGGCGAGCCGATGAAAGTCGGCCCGCACCCCGTCCTCGCGCTCGATACCGTGCGCTATGTCGGCGATCACGTCGCAATGGTCGTCGCCGAGACACGCGAACAGGCGGAAGCCGCCGCCGAGCTCATCGACGTGGATTACGACGCCCTGCCCGCGACGGTTACTCTCGCCACCTGCCAGAATGCAGACGCACCGCAGGTTCACCCTGAAGCGCCGCGCAATACCTGCTTCGAATGGGAATTGGGCAACAAGGCTGAAACCGAAGCCGCCTTCGCAAAGGCCGACCGCATCGTCTCGCTGGATCTGGAGAACAACCGCCTGATCCCGAATGCGATGGAACCGCGCGCGGCCATCGGCGAGTTCGACAAGGGAACCGGGGATTACACGCTCTGGACCACGAGCCAGAACCCGCATGTCGCCCGTCTCGTCCTCTCCGCTTTCGTCGGCGTCGCGCCGGAACACAAGCTGCGCGTCATCGCCCCCGATGTCGGCGGCGGTTTCGGC
>NZ_NYVD01000174.1 GCF_002684405.1 Parvibaculum sp.
CCCCGCCACGATCTCTTTCAGCTTGTCGCCGCAGGGAAGCTCCTTGCCGGAATAGCGATAACCGTTGCAGGCCACCAGCACCTTCGGCTCGATCTGGCCGAACCGGTCGAGCACGCCCTTCACGCCGAAATCGGGCGAGCAGGAGGAGAAGACAGCGCCGATGGACGTCGTCGCCAGCATGGCGATGATGGTTTCCGGGCAGTTGGGCATGAAGGCGGCCACGCGGTCGCCCGGCTCCACGCCCCAGCCTTTCAGCACGGCGGCGAAACGGGCCACTTCGGCGCGCAGATCGTCCCATGAGAGGGGCGCGCGCATCCGGCCTTCATTATTGAAAAGAATGGCGGGCTCGCTTCCCGTCCGCCGCAGCAGGTTTTCGGCGAAATTCAGCCGGGCATCGGGGAAGAAGCGGGCACCGGGCATCAGCTCGCCCTGTTCCAGCACCGCTTCGCCCTTCTCGCCGATGACGCCTGCAAAGTCCCAGATCTCGTTCCAGAAGGTCGCGATATTCTCGATCGACCAGTCGTGCAGCTCGTCATATCCGCTCAGATGGACGGTATGGCGCTCGCCGAGCCAGTCCATGAAGGCGCGCATATTGCTCGCGGCCACAGCATCGGAAGAGGGGGCCCAGATCGGCGTCGCGCCGGTGGAGCTGTCGGTCATGGTCATCCTGAAACTCAAATAGGGTTACGGAAGAGGGCGAAAGGGACCGCCTTCGCATTTGCAGCAAGCCTAGACCGATTTCCGGGCAGGAGAAAAGAACACACAAGTTCATCGGTCGGACAGATTGGCGGTCCCTCTGGATTTATCTCACCGATTTCCGGCGGTTTCCGGCTCCACATTTTCCGGCCCCCCGCCTTCCGGCACAGCGTCGCGGATGCCGGCAAGCTGGACGGCATGGAGCGCGCGGAACCTGCCACCCTTTCGGGCCATCAGTTCCGCATGGCTGCCCTCCTCCACGATCCGGCCTTCCTCGAAAACGAGGATGCGGTCCATGCGGCGGATGGTGGAGAAGCGATGCGCGACCACGATGGTCGTGCGGCCTTCCATCAGCCGGTCCATGGCATCCTGGATCAGCTCCTCCGTTTCGCTGTCGAGGCTCGAAGTCGCCTCGTCCAGCACCAGGATCGGCGCATCGGCGAGGAAGGCGCGCGCGATGGCGATGCGCTGACGCTCGCCGCCGGAGAGCTTCACCCCGCGCTCGCCCACCAGCGTGTCATATCCCAGAGGCATCTTCCCGATGAACTCATGGGCATTGGCAAGGCGCGCGGCTTCCTCGACCTCGGCGGGCGTTGCCCCGGGCCGGGCATAGGCGATGTTCTCGGCCAGCGAGCGGTGGAACAGCATGGGTTCCTGCGGCACGAGCGCGACCGAGCGGCGCAGGCTCTCCCGCGTCACCCCGGCGATGTCCTGCCCGTCGATGAGAATGCGCCCGTCATCGAGATCGTAGAGCCGTTGCATCAGCTTGACGAAGGTGGTCTTGCCGCTACCGGACCGCCCGACTAGCGCGACCTTCTCGCCGGGTTTCACATGCGCCTCGAGACCGCGATAGACCGCGCCCTTGCCGTTCGGATAGGCAAAGGAGACATGATCGAAGCGTATATCCCCGCCCTGCACCGCGAGGGGCACGGCATGGGGCCCGGCGGGCTCGGCCGGTTCGTTCTCGGCAAAGCGGATCACATCCTCGATCTCATTGGCCCCGCGCTGGAGGTTCTGCACATGGAACCCAACATCGCGCATATAGCCGGAGATGAGGAGGTAGCTCGTCATCGCATAGGCGACATCGCCCGGCGTGGCCTCGCCGGCCGTCCAGTAGCGAATGACGAGGCCCAGCAGGCCGAGCTGGAGCAGCACAAGCACGCCCATCTGCGCCATCATCACGAAGTCCATGGTGCGCCAGGCATACATGGCCTTGAGCGACCAGTCGTGAGAGAGGAGGCCGAGCCTGTTGTCCTCGCGGGGTTCCGTGCCGAAGGATTTCACCACCGTATTGCAGGTGATGGCATCGGCTATGGCGCCGCCGACGGCGGAATCGGCGGCAACGCTCAGCCGGTTGCGCGGCGCAACGAAGCGCCTCAGCAGCAGGATGGTGACGCCCGCATAGGCGATCGTCCCGGCCAGCACGTATAGCCCCACCAGCGGCCAATAGAACATGAGGCTCAGCGTGATGCCGACCATGACGAGCACGGTGGGCAGGAAGCCCATGAAGAGCGTATCGGCCAGTGCATCATACGCCCACATGCCGCGCGTGATCTTGCGGACGGTGGCGCCCGCGAAATTGCTGGAATGCCAGTCCGTGCTGTAGCGCTGCACCCGATGGAACGCTTCATCGACGATGGCGCGCATGACGCGGGTCGCAAGCATGCCCCAGAAGACCATGGAGGTCCGGCGGGTAATCTGAAACCCGACCGTCTGGCCGACGAAAAGGGCGAGCGCGATCCATGCCGCCATTGTCTCGGAAGCGGCGGGCGGGAAGCCGGCCTTCGCCACGGCATCGACCAGCCGGCCCGAGACGATGGGGAAAAGGACGTCGAAGACGATGGAGGCCAGCATCAGGCCCAGCGTGGTCAGTGCAACCAGCGGAAAACGGCGCCAATAGGACCAGAGAAAGCGTGCAATCCGGACGGCCCCGACCCCTTTGCCCGTGTCGGGGGACTCGTTCATTTGAATGGTCATATCGTTCGACCGCCGGACGATATCCGGACGGTCTCCTTTTGAAGATGGAATCGAATCCGGCGGCACGAGGCCGCGCGTATCAGCAATACCGGGAGAGAGTCAGAGAGCGATTTTGGATATTCGCGGCCAGATATGGCGGCAGATATGATGGAAAATCGCGGGTAGAAACGCCCGGTAGAAACCCGGGCGGAGCGGAAAGCTCAGCGCGCGCCCGGGAGCATGATCGGTTCAATGCATACGTCTGCGTATTCCATCTGCTGCTCCCTTCTTTGTTCGGTGTGTGACTGGTTCATCGAAACGCTGCGCTGCAACCATACTGGCGATTGCATATTCATACGAATACACACTCCCCGCGCGATTTGGAAGCTCGGCTACGCATTTCTTCCGCACTGTGACAAATAATTCACGGGCTGTTGCATGAACGCCAAGTGTTTCGCGGCGGGACACGGCTTGCTATGGTTTCGCGCCGAATTTTTCCGCCTCTTGCCGGAGGCGTCAGCCAGGAGCTTTCCATGTCCCGTGTGATTGCGATTCTCGCAGGCATCATCGTCATCCTCATCGCCGTGGTCGTCGCCGTGCCGATGTTCATTCCGATGGAAACCTACAAGTCGCAGATCCAGAAGATCGCGCAGCAACAGACCGGGCGCGAGCTCAAGATCGGCGGGGACATCTCGCTCTCCTTCTTCCCGAGCATCGGCGTGGAGGTGAACGACGTCGCCTTCGCCAATGCCTCCTGGGCGAAGGCCCCGGAGATGGCGACGATGAAGTCGATGCATGTGTCGCTGAAACTCATGCCGCTCTTTTCCGGCAATGTGGAAGTGGACAGCTTCACGCTGAAGGATCCGACGATCCATCTGGAAGTGCGCAAGGACGGGACGCCCAACTGGCAGTTCGAAGCCGCGCAGGCCACGCAGGCCGCCCCTGCCGAAAGCGCACCCTCGACAAGCGAGACAAGCGCCGGGGGCAGCAGCCTCAATGAAGTGAAGCTCGGCGATGTGTCGATCAGCGGCGGCACGGCGACCTATACGAATGCGCAGACCGGCGCGGCCTACAGCTTCAAGAACGTCAATCTGGACCTCTCCCTGCCGAGCCTCGACGATCCGTTCAAGGCCAAGGGGTCGGTCGTCTGGAACGGCGACGAAATCAATGTCGATCTCGCCGCGGAACGCCCGCGCGCGCTCACCGAAGGCGGCGAGACGCCGGTATCGCTCTCGGTTTCCTCGCCGAAACTGAAAACGACCTATAAGGGCGTGTGCCAGGTGATCGGCGGCGTGGCCTTTACGGGCGATGTCTCGGTCGATGTGCCCTCGGTGCGCAAGCTCGCTGCCTGGGCGGGCAATCCCATGCCCGCCGGGAACGGGTTCGGCCCGCTTTCCATCACCGGCAAGGCGAAGGGGGTGGGCGACCGCTACTCCTTCCAGAATGCGAAAGTCTCCTTCGACGGCATGAATGCGAACGGCAATCTCACCGTCCGCACCGGCGGCGCGCGGCCCCGCATCGGGGGCGACCTCACCGTCGACAAGATCGATGTGAATACCTATTCGGCCGGCGGCGCCGGGAGCGGCGGGTCATCGTCGGGCGGCGCGTCTTCCGGGAGCGGGGGCGATGCGGGCTGGAGTACCGCGCCCATCGACTTCTCCGCGCTCAAAGCCGTCGATGCCGATCTCGCACTCAAGGCAGGCAAGATCCTCGTTCAGGACATCGAAATCGGCGAAAGCGCGGTGGATGTGAAACTGAATAACGGCGTCCTCAATGCCAACCTCACCCGGCTTGCGCTTTACGGCGGCGCGGGCAACGGCACGCTGAAGGTCAATGGCGCGCGTTCGACGCCGCAGATCGGTGCGAACTTCAACATCTCCGGCGTTCAGGCCCAGCCCCTTCTGCAGGCGGCGGCGGGCTTCAACAGGCTGACCGGCAGCACGGCCATGAATATCGCCGTGACGACCGCGGGCAAGAGCCAGAAGGCTATGGTGAACGCGCTGAACGGCAAGGGCGCCTTCAAGTTCACCGACGGCAAGATCAAGGGCGTCGACCTCGCCAATCTCGTGCGCACCGTTCTTTCGGCCACGAAATCGGGCTGGGATGCGGGCGGCAGCAAGGATACCGACTTCTCCGAGCTGAGCGGCAGCTACACCATCACCAGAGGCACTCTGAAAAACGACGATCTGCGGCTCATGAGCCCGCTCATCCGCGTGACCGGTTCAGGCACGGTGGACATGCCCGCCAAGACGCTCAATTACCGCGTCGAGCCGAAACTGGTCGGCACGCTCGAAGGACAGGGCGGCACGACGGATGCCAAGGGCATTCAGGTGCCGATCCTCATTCGCGGACCCTGGTCGAAGCCGAGCTTCACGCCCGACCTTGCCTCCATGCTTTCCAATCCGGAACAGACCAAGGAGACGATCGACACGATCCGCAAGGAAGGCATCAAGGGCGTCCTGAAACAGTTCGGGGGCGGCTCCGGCAACGATGCCGCGAACGACAACAGCACAACGGACAGCGGCACGACCGAGGAAAAGAAAATCACGCCGCAGGACGCGCTGAAGAGCCTGTTCGGGAAATAGGCGCTTATACCTTCCGGAAGTCGTCGATCCTGGCGACTTCCTTGACGCCGTCGGCGCGGGTCATTTTGAGGCCCGCCGCCGGATAGGTGCAGATGTCGACGGGCGCGCGCGTGCCGCCCATCAGATAGACGAGATCCTCGCCCGCCCCTTCCGGCACCCGCATGACATGGGCGGGCGAGTTTTTCGGGAAGGCCATCACATCGCCAGCGCCGACCTCGATCCTCTCCTCGCCGATCTGCGCCTGCCCATGGCCCGACAGGATCATCAGGAATTCCTCATCCTGCCCGTGGAAATGGAATTCCGTGCTCTCGCGCCCCGGCTCCAGCCTGACGATATGGAGGCCCATATCCTCCAGCCCCGCGCTATCGCCCAGGGTTCGGGTCATCCGGATGGCATTTTCATTGAACTGATGCTGGTGGCGGCGCTCGGGCAGGCTCGCGATTTCGGCCGCTGAAAAGTAGTATTGGCGGGTATTTCCGTCTTTTCCGCTCATTTCCGTCCCTTTCCGCCTTGCCTGTGTCCGCCCCGGCCTTTGTGTGAACGCCCTTGCGCGACTAAACTGCCTCAGACCCGATTCCCCGGGGGGCTATCGATCGGCACATGCTTTACAATGCGCTGTCAACACTCGCCAAGTTCGTAATCGCCGCCGTCGCCGTCGGCGCGCTGCTGAATGCGTTCGACATTTCGGCGCAGGAAGTGCTGGGCGATCTCGGGGTCACGCCGGATGCGATCATCACATTCGTTCAGGACGGAATCGACTGGGCGCTGCCCAATTTCCTGCTCGGTGCCATGGTGCTGGTGCCCATCTGGGTGGTGATCTTCCTGCTCAAACCCCCGAAAATCGGCCGCTGACGGCCTTTCTGCGTCCCTCTTCGCGGGGTGTCGCCGCGTCAGCCCGATGGCTAGACTTGGCGCAAGCAAAATCACGATTCGGGAGATGAACGCATGGGCAGGCTCACAGGCAAGAAAGCCATCATCACAGGCGCGGGCAGCGGCATAGGCCGGGCGAGCGCCCTTTTGTTTGCGCGCGAAGGCGCCTCGCTGGTCATCATGGACCGGGCGGAAGACGCCGTGGACAAGACAGCGACGCTGGTCCGCGACGAGGTGAAAGACGCCAATGTGACTTCGGTCGCCGGCGATGCGGGCAATGAAGACGACGTGTCCGCGCTGGTTGCTCATTGCGTCGAGAAGCTGGGCGGCGTGGATGCGGTCTATGCCAATGCGGGTATCAGCGGCGGCATGGTTCCGCTGCCCGAACAGACAGCGGATTACTGGCAGGAAATCCTGCGGATCAATCTGATCGGCCCCTTCCTGGCCATCAAGCATGTGACGCCGCATATGGTGAAACAGGGCAAAGGCTCGATCGTCTGCACGGCTTCCGTTGCCGGACTGCGCGCCAATGCGGGTGGCCTGCCCTATTCCGCCAGCAAGGCGGGCGTCATCAGCCTCGTCCAGACCTCGGCCAATGCGCTTTACGGCACCGGCGTACGCGTGAACGCGATCTGCCCCGGCCTGATCGAGACGGGCATGACGAAGCCGATTTTCGACGGCGCGCGGGCGCGGGGCTCGGAAGACAAGATCGGGCAACTCAACCCCACGGCCCGTTACGGCCATCCGGAAGAGATCGCCCATATGGCGCTCTTCCTGGCCAGCGACGACGCGTCCTATGTGAACGGGCAGGCCTATGCTGTGGATGGCGGGCTTTCCAGCACCCATCCTTTCGCCCCGAGCCGCCGGGGCGCCTGACCCGTGGCGGGTTAAATCACCGCGGTCACGCTGGTGTAGGCAGAGGCGTTGGCAAGCGTTGCGCGCAGGCGGCAGGGGCCCAGCGCGAAGCCGCCAACGCCTTTTTCCTTCAACACGACCTGCGAGCCCAGCGCAAACCAGGTCTCGCCGTCCGGGCTCGCCTCCAGCGAGACGGTAGCCCCCTCGAAATCGCCCCATACCCAGAAGGCGCCCGTACCGCCCTGCCAGTCGATGGGCGTGGAACTCATATCCGCCGTCGCCTCGGCCAGAAGTTTCGCCATGTCTTTCTCCCATACCGTCCGTTTCAAGTTCGCGCGGGATCCGTTCCCGGGCGCCATCAGTATGGAGACCGATCTAAAGACGGGGATAAAAGCGGGTTATTTCTTCCGCAGACGCCATATTCCGGCGATGGCGGCGACGCAGCCATGTCCGGCCTCTTCCGCCGCCTGGGCGAAGGGCTCGTCCATCGCCGTGATGGCCGCCTCTCCAAGCGCGGCGAGCAGGCGTTGCTCCATGCGGGCGCACATGTCGAACAGGGCCGCTTCTTCATCCGCACCGAGCGTCATGCCGGCGAAAAGCGTAATCCGGCGGAGCGTCTCGGCATCCTCATCCGGCGTACCGGGCAGAATGCCCCTGTCTTTGAGATTGCCGTTCCACGCCGCCGATGCGCCCGCGAGCGCATCCGCGCGTTCGTTGAGAAAGGCGCGCAGATCCCCATGCGACAGCTCGCGCGCATGCGCATAAAAGGTCGCCGCCGCTTCCAGAGCGACGCCGAGGCCCATCAGGGCCGTTTCCTCGGGGCTTCGAAACAGGTTGTTCATTGCGAGGCGAACTCCTTCGATGCCAGAACCTTGAGCGCCCGGTGCTTCACCTCGAAGGTGACGGGCGTTTGCGTCAGCCTTTCACCATCGGCATGAACCGGCAAGGGGCGGCGGGTTTTCAGACGGAAGCCCGTTCCCGACGCGACGACGGCGTCGGGCGACAAATCCACGCGGCCCAGCCCGATCAGCGGGCCGTGCAGGATCAGCGCAAAGGTCGATGCCGGTTTCAGCGCATAGAGATAGATTTTTCCGTCGTCGATGCGCGTGTCGTGATGGACGACCATGCCGCCGCCGAAATAGCGGCCATTGCCGGCAAGAAGCTGGACGCAGCGCGTCTTTAGCGGGGTCTCGTCGGGCTCGTCGAGATTGACGACCTCCGCCCGGAAGGGCCGGGAGACCTGCACCGCCTTGAACGCGCTCACAATATAGCTGACGGAACCGAAACGGCTCTTTCGTTCCGGTGTCTGATACTTAGTGACCTGCGCCGTCAGCCCGACGCTTGCCGCGTTCACGAAGGGCTTGCCGTTCGCAAAGCTCACATCGACATCCGCCAGCATTCCCGTATCGAGCAGGGACAGAGCTTCATCCCCTTCAAGCGGTATGCCGAGAGAACGCGCGAAATCGTTTCCGGTCCCGCGCGGCACGACCAGCATGGGAACGGAGAGGTCCATCAAACAGGAAAGAAGACCGTTAACCGATCCATCCCCGCCCGCGACGACGATGAGATCGACATCGCCCGATTTTTCACGCGCCATATCGCAAGCCTCCTCGATGGAGGAGGTGTCGGGCGCGAGTACCTCGCGGCCCGTCTCGCGGAGCCGTTGCGCGATCTCGCTCTCCCCGCCGCCGCCTGCCTTCCGGTTTTCCAGAAGCAGCAGACGGGGAAAGGCGAGCGTCGCGGCGGAAGCCCGCGCGTCGTGTGTCGTTTCATCCATGCGCACGATTATGACAGGCGAAAGCGGCCGCGAATATTGCGAAAAACCGGCGAAAGCGTGACGCCTCTCAGCCTTTCATACGGATGACCGGCTTGCCGACGCTTTTACGCTCCAGAAGGGACTGCAATACCGCGCCTGCTTCTTCCAGCGGGAAGGTCGCGGCAGGTTCGGGATGGATCTTTCCGTCCACGACCCATTCCGTCAGCGTCTTCATCAGCGGCACATTGGCGGCGGCATTGGCGCGAATTTCCCCGCCCCAATCGACGCCGACCAGCGAGGCACGCTTCAGGAGCGCAAGGTTGAGCGGCAGTTTGGGGATGTCGCCTGCCGCGAAGCCGACCACGAGGTGACGGCCGCCCGGCGCGAGGCAGCGGAAAGCGGTTTCGGAGAAGGCGCCGCCGACGGGATCGTAAACGACATCGACCGCGCTCTTGCCGATCATCTCCTCTAGCGCCTTGCGCCAGTCCTCTTTGGAATAGTCGAGCGCCATGTCGGCGCCATGGGCGCTCGCGGCCTGACGCTTTTCCTCTGTCGAGGCGGCGGCGACGACTTTCGCGCCCATGGCCTTTGCGACGTCGATGGCGGCCATGCCAACACCGCCCGCCGCGCCGAGGACGAGGACCGTCTCGCCCGGTTGCAGCTTGCCGCAATTCTCAAACCCGTAAAGCGCGGTGCAGTAGGAGACGAGGAAACCGGCGGCGGCTTCGGCGCTCATGTTATCCGGCAAAGGAGTACAGACCGCGGCAGGAAGCGTGATCCTTTCCGCCAGCGCGCCGCGCGGGGAGAGCGCCATGACACGGGTGCCGACGAGCTTTTCCGGCACGCCCTCGCCCACCGCCTCGACGCGGCCTGCGACTTCCGAGCCGGGGATGAAGGGGAGCGGGGTCTTCACCTGATAGGCGCCCTGCACGAGAAGCGCGTCGACATAGCCGAGACCGGCGGCCTCCACGGCGAGGAGGCATTCGCCCTTGCCCGGCGCGGGGACGGGCAAATCCTCGACCGTCAGATTTTTCGGGCTTCCATACTCCGCAACTCGCACAGCGCGCATCGCCATCTCCCTGATGAGGTTTCTTGTTGGCGGCAGCTTATCCCGAGGGATGCCCATTGACGAAACCGGCAGCACCTGACGGAGCGGCGGCGCGGCCTAACCCGGCAAGATGCCGAGCGGACCGAGCACGACAGGGTCCGGATCGGGCAGGTCCGGCGCTTTGCTGTCGGCGGGCGCCGGGGCTTCCAGAAGGGCCGTCAGGGTGACGGCGAGATGGGTGAGCGTTTCCTCGGAACTCCAGGTCGGGTGCCGGCGCGAGGCGTCCGACAGGGCGGCTTCGCGGGCGTAAATCACGCTGCCGAGATAGGCGCCCATGAAGACAAAACGCTGATTGAGCGCACTCTTGTCGAGCCTGGTCTCCAGCCTGCGCAGATGATCGAGGCAGCGCAGATAACCCGAGTTCCATTTGCCCTCGAGCGTCTCCATGAAGAAGTCGCGATGGGTCATGCCCAGCATGTAGACGAAGCGGTTGTAGCTGTTTTCAAGCTGCGACCCCTCAAGCGCGCGGATGGACGTCTGGACCAATACCTCGACCACTTCGCGCACGGAAGTCGGGCCGCCCCGGGCCTCCAGCGCGTCGAGCATGGCGTTGCGGTATTCGTCGATCGCGATGGCGCCATCGAGCACAAGCTCGCGGATGAGCGCTTCCTTGGAGCCGAAATGATAGCCGACGGCGGCATGGTTCTTCTGACCCGCGGCCTCGGCGATTTCACGCACGGTGACGCCGTCGACGCCGCGTTCGGCAAAGAGCCGGCAGGCGATCTGCTTGAGATGTTGCGCGGCCTCGCTGCGCGGCTTGGGTTCCAATCTGACCATGGGCGTCAGAATCCCATTGCATCGCTTGATCGTCAACTGCATTATCCATTTGACTTAAAAATAAGAACGGGTGCGACGGTGGCGGAAATAACAGAAGTGCCGGGCGTGGATCTCAACGCGCTGCGCGGCTGGATGGACGGAGAAGGGCTCGGCGAAGGGCCGCTCGACAACGTCGAGAAGCTGGCGGGGGGCACGCAGAACATCCTGCTGAAATTCACCCGTGCGGGGCGTCCTTACGTGCTGCGCAGACCGCCGGAACATCTGCGCGCGAACTCCAACGAGACGATGCGCCGCGAGGCGCGCGTGCTGGCGGCGATTGCGGAGACGGATGTGCCCCACCCCCGCCTTATCGCGGCCTGCCCGGAAGAGGATGTGATCGGCGCGTCCTTCTATCTCATGGAGCCGGTCAACGGCTTCAACCCGACGACGGGGCTGCCCGACTATCACGCAGGCTCGGAAGAGGTGCGCCACCGGATGGGGCTGTCGCTGGTGGAAGGGATCGCGGCGCTCGGCGCGCTCGACTACAAGGCGCTGGGGCTTGAGGGCCTCGGCAAGCCGGAAAACTATCTCGAACGGCAGGTGGCGCGCTGGAAAGCGCAGCTCGAGAGCTATCGCGAGCTTGAGGGCTGGACGGGGCCTGCAGAAATCCCCGGCGTCGAAAAAGTGGCCGCATGGCTCGACAGCCACCGCCCCGCCGACTTCCAGCCCGGCATCATTCATGGCGATTATCACCTCGCCAATGTGATGTACCGATATGACAGCCCGGAGCTTGCAGCCATTGTGGACTGGGAACTCACCACGATCGGCGATCCGCTGCTCGATCTCGGCTGGCTGCTTGCCACCTGGCCGGAGGGCAATGGCAGCGGCGCTTCCGCCGTGGCGGTGACGCCATGGAAAGGCTTTCCGAGCGCGGAGGAACTTGTCGCGCATTACCGCCCGCGCACCACGCGAAACGTGGACGCCATCGAATGGTATGCGGTGCTCGCCTGCTACAAGCTCGGCATCATTCTCGAGGGCACGCATGCCCGCGCCTGTGCCGGTCGCGCGCCGAAGGAAACGGGCGACATGCTTCACAACCAGACCATCGGCCTGTTCGAGCGCGCGCTGCGCTGGATCGGCTGAACGACTTCAAAAACCAGAGCAGACTTTGGGGAGGATCTCATGACGGATACGGATTTTAGCGGCAAGACGGTGCTTGTCGTCGGCGGCTCCAGCGGCATCGGCAATGGCATCGCGCACGCCTTTCGGACACGCGGCGCGGAGGTGCATATCTGGGGCACGCGCAAAAGCGCGGACGACTACAAGGGCGAGGAAGGCTCCGACATGGAGGGGCTGCATTACGCGCATATGGATGTGTCGGATTTCGACGCCATCGAAGCCTATAGCCCGCCCTTCAAATCGCTCGACGTGCTGGTGCTCTGCCAAGGCACGGTCATCTACAAGAAGGGCGAGTTCAAGATGGACGGCTTCCAGAAGGTGATGGACGTCAATCTGAACAGCCTGATGGCCTGCGCGATCAAGTTCCACGACATGCTGGCGGCCAGCAAAGGCTCTCTCATCACGATCAGTTCCACCGCCGCCTTCCACGCGACCCGTGGCAACCCGGCCTATAACGCCTCCAAGACCGGTGCCGTCGGCCTCACGCGCACGCTGGCGCAAGCCTGGGCGAAAGACGGCATTCGCGTGAACGGCGTCGCGCCGGGGCTTGTCGATACGAAGCTCACCAAGGTGACGACGGACAATCCCGACCGCCTCAACGCCTCGCTGCAGGGCATTCCCATGCATCGTCTCGGCACGCCTTCGGACATGGCGGGCGTCACGCTCTTCCTCGCCTCGCCGCTGGCGGCCTATGTGCTCGGCCAGACCATTCCGGTCGATGGCGGGCTCATGCTCTGACTTCAAGAAACAAGAAACCAAGACACCAGAACAGGACGGCATCATGAATTTCGATCACACGGACAAGGTGAAGGAGCTGATCGCCAAGCTCGAAGCCTTTATGGACAAGCACATCTATCCGGCGGAAGAAGAACATTATGAGTGGGTGACGGACCCGGCCAATCTGTGGAAGCACTGGCCGGGCGTCGAGGCGCTGAAGGAGAAGGCCCGCGCGGAAGGGCTGTGGAACCTCTTCCTGCCGGAAGAATATGGCGATCTGAGCCCGGGGCTGACCAATCTGGAATATGCGCCGCTGGCCGAAATCATGGGCCGCGTGCCGTGGTCGTCGGAAGTCTTCAACTGCGCCGCGCCGGACACGGGCAATATGGAAGTGCTCGCGAAATACGGGAGCCCGCAGCAGCAGGAACGCTGGCTGAAGCCTCTGCTCGACGGCAAGATCCGCTCCGCGTATGTGATGACGGAACCGCAGGTCGCCTCTTCCGATGCGACCAATCTGGAAACCACCATCTTTCCCGACGGGAACGACTACGTCATCAACGGGCGCAAATGGTGGATTTCCGGCGTGATGGACGAGCGCTGCGACGTGATGCTCGTCATGGGCAAGACGCTGATGGACAATCCGCGTCACCAGCAGCATTCCACCATCATCGTGCCGCGCGACACGCCCGGCTGGAAGATCGTGCGCAACCTGAAAGTCTTCGGCTCGAAGAACTCGCCCGGCGGCGAAGCGGAACTGCTGTTCGAAAACTGCCGCGTGCCGAAGGAGAACCTCATTCTCGGCGAAGGACGCGGCTTCGAGATCGCGCAAGGCCGCCTCGGCCCGGGCCGCATTCATCACTGCATGCGCTCCATCGGTCAGGCGCAGCGCGCGCTCGAAATCATGGCGCGCCGCGTGGAAAACCGTGTCGCCTTCGGCAAGAAGCTCGCCGACCAGAGCAGCATTCGCCAGGATGTCGCGAAGTCCTTCTGCGAGATCGAACAGGCGCGCCTGCTGACGCTCAAGGCTGCAGACAGCATGGACAAGTACGGCAACAAGGTCGCGAAGGATCTGATCGCGGCGATCAAGATCGTCGCCCCGCAGATGGCGCAGAACGTGACCGACCGCGCAATCCAGGCGCATGGCGGCATGGGCGTCAGCGACGATACGCCGATTGCCGGTTTCTTCACGCTGAACCGTTTCGTGCGCATCGCAGACGGGCCGGACGAGGTGCACATGTCGCAGCTCGGCAAGCAGAAGATCAAGGAATACAACGGCGCATAAGCCGGTGCGGGCGCTCACGAGGGAGCGCCCGTTTCCTTTTCAGATAGAGGGAGGAAGCGATGACGGAATTGAGCCGGTCGGTGAAAGGGCTGACGGTGCTGGTGACGGGCGCGGCGAGCGGCATGGGCCGCGCGACGGCGGAAGTCTTCGCCGCCGAGGGCGCCAATGTGGCGGTGACGGATTACAATGGCGAAGGCGCGGCGAAAGTCGCAGACGGCATCACCGCGAAAGGCGGCAGCGCGAAAGCCTGGACCTTCGATGTCGGCAACAAGGACGAAATTACGCGCGTCGTCGGCGACGTGGCGGCGCATTTCGGCGGGATTGACTCCGTCGTCAACAATGCGGGCATTGCAGGCTTCCTGCCCATCGACGACGAGGGCTATGACACGCTTTTCGAGCGGATGCTGACTGTGTGCCTGACGGCGCATCAGCGCATCATCCGGGCGGCACTGCCGCATTTGCGGAAATCTTCCGCCCCGCGCATCGTGAACATCGCCTCCACCGAGGCACTGGGTGCGACGGCGCTCGACAGCCCCTACTCCGCCGCCAAGGCGGGCGTGACGGGGCTCACCCGCGCGCTGGCCGTCGAACTCGGCAAGGAAGGAATCACGGTCAATTGCGTCTGCCCCGGGCCGATCTCTACCGGCATGACGGAAGCCATTCCCGATGAGCACAAGGAAATCTATGCCAAGCGCCGCACGGCGATGCGGCGCTACGGGCTGCCGGAAGAGGTCGCGCATATGACGCTGAGCCTCTGTCTGCCCGCGGCCTCCTACATCACCGGCGTCACCATTCCGGTAGATGGCGGGCTGATGGCGCGCAACGCCTGAGCGCGGCCCGACATAGAACGAGACGTATAGAACGGGGCGGCGCGCCTATGAGCAAACCGCGCCGCCCACCCCCCAGTTCAGTTTTCTATTCGCGGGTGTAATGCGCCGGGATTTCCGGATTTTCCCCGCCCTTGCGCCACAGCACGATTTCATTGCCCCAAGGATCGCGGAAGGAATGGTTCAGGCCGTTGAACTCCTTCCAGTAGTGATCGCGCCAGAGGATTTCCGCGCCGCGCTTTTCCGCATCCGCCAGAATGCGCTCCGGGCTGTCATCGTCACTCACGAGAATCCAGAGACGCGGCTTGCGCCCCTCGCCCGCCAGCACGCGCGGCTCCACGCCATCCGGGTTCGGATGGGGGCGCGCATTGGCGGCGTTGTGGATACCGATATGGAAATTGCCGATCTGGCTTTCCGACCCGTCCGGGTTCAGGGCGTTGCCGCCGGGTACCATGCGATGAAAGACGCCATAGGGGCGGGGATCGTTCTCCCAGCCGAATATGTCGGCATAGAACTCGGCGCAGGCCGCCGGATCGTCGGAGGAAAGGTCAACAAAGATAAGCGTATTGGGATAAGGCAAGGTCGGCGTCCCCGTCGTCAAAAAACCGAACGCCGCCATGGCGCTCTCAGGGGAGTCTCGTCGGAGCGGGCGAATATTGTCTTGTCC
Source organism: Parvibaculum sp. (assembly GCF_002684405.1). Classification (GTDB taxonomy): domain Bacteria; phylum Pseudomonadota; class Alphaproteobacteria; order Parvibaculales; family Parvibaculaceae; genus Parvibaculum. The sequence continues at coordinate 15,255 of NZ_NYVD01000174.1, forward strand.
CAATACGCCCTATTGCTGGACCGGCTTCATCGCCGGCCGGGCGCCGCCGTTTCTCAGGCGACTTCCACGCCCGGCATGGGGCCCGATGTCCAGCCGAGGATACGCGGCACGCCGTCGCCATTCATCCAGTCCGATGCCTGCTTGACCGCCGCGACCGCCTCTTCCTGACCGAAGGCGGCCAGCGCATGCTCCCGTGAGGGCGCAAGGACGAGGCAGATATCGAGGGGGTGTTCCGATTCCTCGTGCTTCAGATGCAACTCATACAGTTTCATGAGAGCCATGATCCTCTCCCTGTTTTCTTCTTGCTTCTTCAAAGCTCGAAAGGAGTTGCCTAGAGTGCCTTCCGGCACCCTAAGGTAGGGAGAGACTGAGCGCTTTTCCACGCAGTTTTATGAACTCGATCAGTATTATGGAGTGTCTTTGGAATAAATTTTTGTCATGTCGCACTGCACTACGAATTTTTCGCAATAACACCGTCTTCAGTGCTGAACGGCAAAAGTAATGGCTGTCACAGATTTAATTTAACTCAAATTCTCACAGGCAGGCGCATGCCCCGCCCCGGACAGGCCGGATCCCGCCTTGCCGTCCAACTTAATGATTTACATTAATTACGGTGCGCCCTAGCCTTTCCCGGAAACACGCTCTGGGAGGAAGAAAAATGAGCTATCGGCACCCCGCGGAACCGGATTTCGAAGGCGAGATCGGCAAGACGGTTCAGATTTCGCAACCGGCCTGGCCGGGCGGTGCCTCGGCCATCGGCAAGCCCAATGTGGTGATGATCGTGCTCGACGATACAGGGTTCGCGCATCTGGGCTGCTATGGCTCCACCATCGCCACGCCGAATATCGACCGGCTGGCGGGCGAGGGGCTGAAATTCACCGGGTTCCACACCACCGCTCTCTGCTCATCCTCCCGTGCCTGCCTGCTGACGGGCCGCAACCACCATGCGGTGGGGATGCGCGCGGTCTCCAACATGGATACGGGCTATCCGAATATGCGCGGCGCGGTGACGAAATCCGCCGCGACCATCGCCGAGATATTGCGCGAGGACGGCTTCACCACATTCGCGACCGGCAAATGGCACCTGGCACCGATGGCGGAATGCACGGCGGCGGGGCCCTATCACAACTGGCCGCTGCAACGCGGCTTCGACCGCTATTACGGTTTCCTGCAGGGCGAAACGGACCAGTTCCACCCCGAACTCACCCATGACAATCACTTCATCGACCAGCCCGCCTCACCGGAAGAGGGCTATCACGTGTCGGAAGACATTGTGGACAAGTCCATCGGCTTTATACGCGACACGGTGTCGGTGGTGCCGGAACGGCCCTTCTTCCTCTATCTCGCCTTTGGCGCGATGCATGCGCCGCATCAGGCGCCCGACGAATATCTCGAAAAATATCGCGGCAAATTCGACGAGGGCTGGGACGTGGCGCGCGAGCAATGGTTCGCGCGGCAGAAGAAAATGGGCGTCATTCCGGAGAACACGGCCCTCGCGCCGCGCAATCCCGGTGTGAAGCCGTGGGACGAGCTTTCCCAACATGAGCAACGCTTTGCCGCCCGGCTGCAGGAAGCCTTCGCGGCGATGCTCGACCATACCGACGACCAGATCGGCCGGCTGATGGCGTCGCTGGAAGAGCTGGGCCTCGACGAGAACACGATCTTCCTGCTGGTTTCCGACAATGGCGCCAGCCAGGAAGGCGGGCCGACCGGCGTTTTCGACGAGATGAAATATTTCAACATGATGCCGGAGGATGTCGACAAGGCCGTGGAGCGGCTCGACGATATCGGCACGCTGAACAGCCACAGCAATATTCCCTGGGGCTGGGCGCAGGCGGGAAACACACCGCTCAAATGGTACAAGCAGAATACGCATGGCGGCGGCGTGCGCGATCCGCTGATCGTGCGCTGGCCCGCCAAGCTCGGCCGGGAGGGCGCCATAAGGCGGCAGTTCTGCCATGCCATCGATATTGCGCCGACGCTGATGGACATTCTCGGGATCGAGGAACCGAAGACGGTGGCGGGCGTCCCGCAAATGCCGATCCACGGGAAAAGCCTTAAAGAGATATTGTTCGACGGGTCGGCGGCGCCCTCACGCTCCACGCAATATTTCGAGATGGGTGGCGACCGGGGCATCTGGGTCGATGGCTGGAAGGCGGTGACGCATCACACGCGCGGCGTGCCTTTCGAGGACGACCAGTGGGAGCTATATCGTCTCGATACGGACTTTTCGGAATATCACGACCTTGCGGCGGCCGAGCCGGAACGACTAAAGGAGATGGTGGATATCTGGTGGCGGGAAGCCGAAGAACATGGCGTGCTGCCGCTGGACGACAGAGGCGCGTTCGACCTCTTCCGCGCCTCACGCCGCCCCGGCATGCCGACCTCGCGCAACCGCTTCGTCTATTATCCGCCGCTCTCGCATATCGTGGCCGATGCCTGCCCGCCCGTCTTCCGCGGCTGGCGCATGACATTTTCACTGGATCATCCGGCTGGAAATGGCGACGGCGTGCTGGTGGCGCGCGGCAATATCAATAGCGGTTATGTGCTCTATATCGAAAACGGGCACCTGCATTTCGACTTCAACTGCTTTCACGACCACACGCTGGTGAGGTCCACCCTGCCCGTTCCGACGGGCGCGCATGACATATCGGCCGAGATCTCGCCAAATCTCGAAGGCGGCGCGGCGGTGGCGCTCCGCTTCGACGGCGAGGAGGCCGGACACGGCACGATCCCGAAAATGCTTTTCATGATTTCAAGTATCGGCATGGATTTCGGCCGGAGCCCCGCGCCCGTCAGCAATGCCTATGACGCGCCTTTCGCCTATCCGGGCCGCATTTCCCGGGTGACGTTCGACCTGCCGCCGCGAAAGCGCGACAAGGACGCCCGGGAGGCCGCCGACAAGGCCGACGAGGCGCAGGTCCGCGCCGCGCTTTCCCGTCAGTAAATGAAAAAGCCCCCCGCCTTTCGGCGAGGGGCTTTGCGTTCATTGCGTTATCCGCGTCGCTCAGTTGCGCCTGGGGATCACGACCTTCATGGACTCATAGCCCTTCACGAAGGTCGAATAGACACGCTTGGGTTCTTCCACCAGCACGACTTCCGGGAAGCGCTTCAGGATTTCCTCCCAGATGATGGTGAGCTGCAGCTCGGCGAGGCGATTGCCCACGCAGCGATGGATACCGAAGCCGAAGGAGATGTGCTGGCGCGGACGCTCGCGGTCGATGATGTAGGCGTTCGGGTTGTCGATGACTTCTTCATCGCGATTGCCGGAGACGTACCACATGACGACCTTGTCGCCTTCGCGGATCTTCTTGCCCTTGAACTCGGTATCCTGGTTTGCCGTGCGGCGCATATGCGCGAGCGGCGTCTGCCAGCGGATCGTTTCCGACACCATGGAGGGGATCAGATCCGGGTTTTCGCGCAGCTTCTTGTACTGGTCCGGGTTCTTGTTGAGCGCGTAGATCGAACCGGAAATGGTGTTGCGCGTGGTGTCGTTGCCGCCCACCGTCAGAAGCACCACATTGCCGAAATATTCCCGCGCTTCCATGTTCCGGGTTTCGGGATGGTGCGCGAGCATGGAGATGAGGTCGGCATGCGGCTCCGCATTGACCTTCTTGTTCCAGAGCTCCGTGAAATAGGCGTGGTAGTCCTGGAAGATATCCATCTTCTGATCGAGCGACTCCACCAGACCGCCCGGCATGGGCGCGGCGGTGACGACATCCGACCAGTAGGTGATCTTGCGGCGATCTTCCTGCGGGGCATCGAAGAGCGTGGCGAGCGTCATCGCCGTCAGTTCCTTGGAGACGAGATCGACCCAGTCGAACTCTTCGCCGATGGGCAGGCTGTCGAGAATGCCCGCGGCGCGCTCGCGGATCTGCGGCGCCATCTCGGCCAGCGCATTGGGCGCGACAGCCGGGCTGACCGCCTTGCGCTGCACGTCGTGCTTGGGCGGGTCCATGGCGATGAACATGGGCAGCGGATCGAAATTCGCCTGACCGCCGCCAATGGTGATGCCGCCCTTCGCGAAGTCGGAGGAAAACACCTGATGGTTCGTGTCGATGGCGACGATGTCGTGGTATTTCGTGATCGACCAGTAGGGGCCGAACTCGCTCTCGGCGGTGTAATGCACCGGGTCTTCCCGGCGGAGGCGCTCGAAATAGGGCCACATCGCATTGGCCTGGAAAAGCGCAGGCTGGGCGGGGTCCAGCGTTTCGAGCGGTTCGGCATAGGCGGCTTCGCGTGCCTCTTCCGGATCAAGCAGTGCCATGCTCATCTCAATCTCCCTAAGCCTTTGATATTGTTCATTCGACGCATAGTAGAAGGGCTTCGAACAGCGTTCGGCAATCCCCAAATGGGGCCTCCGCGCCCCGCCCTTTGCCTCACTCCCGTCGATTGATGAGATAGGAGGCGCCGGCAAAGAGCCTTTCGGCAATCTCGGGCGGCAGCTTGCCGTCCGGATAGGAGGACATGATCGCCGCGATCCCGCGCCCCAGCGCCCAGAGCGCATAGGCGACATTCGGCCTTTGCCCGGCGGGCATGCGCTCATCCGCCTCCACGACGGCCTGATAGGCCAGAAAGGTCTCGTATTCCGCATCCCGCAGGGAGACATGCCGCGCCATCAGGCGCTCGCTGAACATCAGCGAGAACAATGCCGGATGCGTCTCTGCGAAATCGAAGAAGGCGCGCGCGCTGGCCTGCATCGCATTGTCGTATTCGGGGCTTGTCTGGAACTTCACGATTTGACGGTGCAGGTCGCGAAAGCCCATCAGCGCCAGATTGAGCAGAAGCTCATCCTTGTTTGCGAAGTAGTGATAGATGGAGGTCGTGCCGATCCCGGCGCTTTCGGCGATGGCCCTCAGGCTCAGCTTTTCGGGTCCGCGTGTCGCCAGAATGTGCGAGGCCGCCGTCAGGGCCCGGGCCCTGACGCCGCCAACTTCCAGGGACGTGAAATCGGGTCCCGACCTCATGTCTTTGCAATCCGCC
>NZ_NYVD01000175.1 GCF_002684405.1 Parvibaculum sp.
CATCTGACCGGCTCGCCGGACCGTGCCCGCGAAAACCGCCTGCCGCCGGGCCAACACCTCGTGGAGAAATGGCCGGTGCTCGATCTCGGCGTGCAGCCCGATCTCGACAAGGCGACGTGGAAGCTCAGGATCGAGGGGCTGGTCGAAAAGCCCGTCACGCTCTCCTTCGACGAGTTCATGGCGCTGCCGCAGATGGAGGATGTCAGCGACATCCATTGCGTGACGACATGGAGCCGTTACGACAATCGCTGGGCGGGTGTGCCGTCGCAGGCAATCGTCGATCTCGTGGTCCCCAAGGCCGATGCGCGTCATGTCATCTTTCATGCCTATGACGGCTATACGACCAATCTTACGCTGGACGCATTCCTGTCGCCTGATGTGCTGATTGCGCATAGCTGGGAGGGCGCGCCGCTGACGCGCGAGCATGGCGGCCCGGTGCGCGCCATCGTACCGCAATGGTATTTCTGGAAGAGTGCGAAGTGGATCCGCCGCATCGAGTTCAGCGCGGTGGACAAGCCCGGCTTCTGGGAAGAACGCGGCTACCACAATGAAGGCGATCCATGGACGGAGCAGCGTTACGGCTAGATTTCGTCATTGCGAGGAGGCGGAGCCGACGAAGCAATCCAGTGCTGAGCTCGCCGCCTCTGGATTGCTTCGCTTGCGTTCGCAACGACGGTCCGGCGATCATCTCCCCAGATGCGCTGCCACCAGGTCGAACACATCATGGAACATGGCCTCGGTGAGGCGGCCCGTATTCGTGTTGTACCGGGAGCAGTGATAGCTGTCGAAAAGCGTCAGTCCGCCGCCGATATCGTGCGATGCGCCATGTGCGAATTTATATTGCGACTTTCTCAGCTCCCGCACGGTCAGCACTGCGTCATGTGCGATGCGGCCCAGGGCCAGCAGGCAGGTCAGGTTGGGCATGGCCGCGATCCTGGCGCTCAGGAAGGAGAGGCAGTTGCGCGTTTCCTCGCCCGTCGGCTTGTTCTGCGGCGGCACGCAGCGCACCGCATTGGTAATCATCGCATCGCGGAGTTGCAGCCCGTCATCGGGCCGGGCGCCGTAGCTGCCTTCCGAAAACCCGTATTTATCGAGCGTTGCGTAAAGAAGGTCGCCCGCATAATCGCCGGTAAAGGGACGGCCGGTCTTGTTCGCGCCCTGAAGGCCGGGGGCGAGTCCGACGATCAGGAAGCGCGCATCCTCCGGCCCGAAAGAAGGCACCGGCTTGTTGAACCAGTCGGGATGGGCGGCCGCATTGTCGTGGCGAAAGGCGGCGAGCCGCGGGCAGGCATCGCAATCGGCCGGCGGTTCCGGCCGGGATGCGACGGCGTTACCTTTTGCCGGGCGCTTTGCCGGCATCAGGCGCGTCCGGGACGAGCATCTTCTTCGTCGTCGTCCTCGTAATCGTCGTCATCGTCATATTCGTCGTCGTAATCGTCTTCATCGTCTTCGCGCTGCGGGCGTTCGGCATGTTTGCGGCCCACGGCGTCGCGCAGCGCTTCGAGTTCGAGGAAGACATCGGCCTGGCGGCGCAGCTCGTCGGCGATCATGGGCGGCTGGGAGCGCATGGTGGAGACGACCGTCACGCGCTTGCCTTTGCGCTGCACGGCATCGACCAGGCGGCGGAAATCGCCGTCGCCTGAAAACAGCACCAGATGATCGAGCTTGTCGGCGATTTCGAGCGCATCGATCGCCAGCTCGATATCCATATTGCCTTTGACGCGGCGGCGGCCGTTGGCGTCGGTGAATTCCTTGGCGGGCTTGGTGACGACGGCATAGCCATTATAGTCGAGCCAGTCGATCAGCGGGCGCAGCGGGGAATATTCCTGATCTTCGAGAAGGGCCGTGTAATAGAAGGCGCGGACGAGAATGCCTTTGGCGCGGAAATGGTCGAGAAGTTTTTTGTAGTCGATATCGAAGCCGAGGCCGCGGGCGGCGGAATAGAGGTTTGCGCCGTCGATAAAAAGGGCGACGCGTTCGTTCGGGTAAAATGTCATGTGTATAAACTCTCCGGAAATCGGGAAACTGTTCAACCGCGATCCGGCCAGTCGGTGCCGGATGGGCGTTCACCTATAGCCCCGGCGTTTTCAGCTGAAAAGGAGTTTCGGATTTCATGAACAAGCCTTCATCTAGCAGGCCTCGGGATGAGCGGATTGTTCTGGTTGCGCTTGGCGGCAACCTGCCGACGGAGCACGGGCCGCCGCGGCGGACGCTGGAGGCGGCGCTGAGAGAGATGGACGCAAAGGGCATTCGCGTCGTCGCCGTGTCGCGATTCTATCGCACGCCGCCCGTGTCGCCGCATGAGCAGCCGGACTTCGTAAATGCGGTCGCGCAGGTGGAGACGGATCTCGGCCCGGCGGCGCTCTTGGCGGTGCTGCATGAGATCGAGCGGCTTTTCGGCCGGGAGCGGCGTTTGCGGTGGTATGAGCGGACGCTCGATCTCGATCTGCTGGATTGTCGCGGCGAGGTGGTGGAGGCGGAGGGTGCGCGGGGCGCCGATGCCGGAACCGGTCCGCTCCCTCTGGCGCTGCCGCATCCGGGCATTGCGGAGCGGGGCTTCGTCCTCGTTCCGCTCAAGGATGTGGCGCCGGACTGGCGCCATCCGGTTACGGGAAAAAATGTCGATGGACTTATCGAGGCTCTGCCGCCAGAGGCGCTTGAGGGAATCGAGCCGCTAAAGCCTTGACGCGATGCAATAAATGGCGTAAGTGCCCGTGTTTCATTGCTTTCTGCCGCCGCTTTGCCTATATGAGAGCAAGATTTTCGCATTCGCCTGAACTGGAGTTGCATGAATGGCCCGCGTGACCGTTGAAGACTGCGTTGACAAGGTCTCGAACCGCTTCGAGCTGGTTCTGCTGTCCGCCCACCGGGCGCGCGCCATGTCCGCGGGCTCCGAGCTGACCGTCGACCGCGACAATGACAAGAACCCCGTCGTCGCGCTGCGTGAGATCGCTGAAAAGACGGTGATCCCGGAGGATCTTCGCGAAGATCTGATCGGCAGCATGCAGAAGCGGGTGGAGTCGGAAGACACCGAGACCGAAAACGTGCAGCTTCTTCTTGCGGGCTCGGAAGAGGCCGAAGCCGTGACGGATACGTTCGGCACCAGCGGCGAGGAAGGCGGCGAGCGCATGAGCGAAGAAGACCTTCTGCGCGCGATCCAGAGCCAGATCGATTCGCCGCAGCAGAAATCCTCGGATGCCGAGGACGGAGAATCGGACGTTTGATCGTGTGAGGCGCGGCGTTTGCCCGCCAGTGCCGCGAAGTATTCGAGACGCCGCCCGGCCGAAAGGTTATGGGCGGCGTTTTGCGTTTCGGGCCGGTTCCGGTCCGGTGAAGATTAAGGGAGAGCGCTGACGATGATGCGTCAGTACGAATTGGTGGATCGCGTACTGGCCTACGACCCCAAGGCGGACGAGGCGCTCATCAACCGTGCCTATGTCTATGCCATGAAGCAGCATGGCAGTCAGAAGCGGGCAAGTGGCGATCCCTATTTCTCCCATCCCATCGAGGTCGCGGGCATCCTGACCGACCTCAAGCTCGACAGCGCCACCATCGTGACGGCGCTTCTCCACGACACGGTGGAGGATACCGGCAGCACGATGGAGGAACTGACCGAGCTTTTCGGTCCCCAGGTCGCCCAGCTTGTGGATGGCGTGACCAAGCTCACCCGGATCGAGCTGACCTCCGAGCACAGCAAGCAGGCGGAGAATTTCCGCAAGTTCATGCTGGCGATGTCGAACGACATTCGCGTGTTGCTGGTGAAGCTCGCCGACCGCCTGCACAACATGCGCACGCTGCACTTCATCAAGTCGCAGGAGAAGCGTCAGCGCATCGCGCAGGAGACGATGGAAATCTATGCGCCGCTGGCCGGCCGCATGGGTATCCAGGAATTCCGCGACGAGCTGGAAGACCTGGCCTTCAAGGAGCTCAACCCGGAAGCGCGCGAGACGCTTCTGAAACGCCTCAACGATTTCCGCGAGGAAAGCGGCGACGCGGTCGAGAAAATCCGTGAGGAGCTGATTTCGAAGCTTGAGGAGAACGGTCTTCACAGCACCGTGACGGGACGCGAAAAGCGGCCTTATTCCATGTGGCGCAAGATGGAGCGCCGCGGCATTTCGCTCGAACAGCTTTCCGATATTTTCGGCTTCCGCGTCATCGTCGAAACGGAAGAGGATTGCTACCGCGCGCTGGGCATCCTTCATACCTCCTGGCCGATGGTGCCCGGCCGGTTCAAGGACTACATCTCGATCCCGAAGAACAATGGCTACCGCTCCATCCACACCACGATGATCGGCCCCCTGCGCAAGCGTGTGGAAGTGCAGATTCGCACGAGGAAGATGCATGAGGTCGCGGAACTCGGTATCGCCGCGCACTGGATCTACAAGGAAGGGGCCGGCAATGCGGCCGGCACGCAGGAGTTCGCTGCGACCTTCCGCTGGCTGCGGCAACTCGTTGAGATGCTGGAGCATGGCGGCACGCCGGAGGAGTTCCTGGAATACTCCAAGCTCCAGATGTATTCCGACCAGGTCTTCTGCTTCACGCCCAAGGGCTCACTCATCACGCTGCCGCGCGGCGCGACGCCCATCGATTTCGCCTATGCCGTTCATACCGACATCGGCGACACATGCGTGGGCTGCAAGATCAACGGGCGGCACCTGCCGCTGCGCACTGTCCTGAAGAATGGCGACGAGGTGGAGATCATCCGCTCGGCCGCGCAGCGTCCGTCACCGGCCTGGGAGGCGTTTGTGGCCACCGGCAAGGCGCGGTCCGCCATTCGGCGCTCCATCCGCGCCGGCAAGCAGGCGGAGTTCAGCCGCCTCGGCAAGCAGATCCTGAAGGGCGTGTTCGACAGCGCGGGCAAGGAGTCCGGCGATGCGGTGCTTGAGCGCGCATTGGGCGCCTTGCGCAAGCAGGATTTGACCGAGCTTTTCGCTTCGGTAGGCGACGGGACGCTCGATCCGGGCCGCGTGCTGGAAGTCGTCTATCCCGAGCTTGAAGGCACCAATCTCGCAAAAACCGGCCTCAAAAAGGCGGCTAGCGGCAAGGACGGGCTTTCCGCCGTCAAGCTCACGGGCCGCGGCGAAGGGCTGGCGATCCGTTTCGCCCCCGAAACATATCCGCTGCCGGGAGAGCGGATCGTGGGCATTCTGACGCCGGGCGAGGGGATCACGGTCTATCCGATCGATGCGACCGCGTTGCAGGAATTCGATGAGGAATCCCAGCGCTGGATCGATCTCACCTGGGAAACCGACCCCGAAAATCCGCAGACCTTTACGGCCCGGCTCCGGGTGATCGCGCGCAACGAAGTGGGCTCTCTCGGCCACATCGCCATGCTGATCGCGGATTATGGGTCAAACATTACCAATTTGAGTCTGGCGCAGCGCGACGTGGATTTCTATGACATACAAATCGACCTCGACGTGCGCGATCTGAAGCATTTGACGCGCATCATGTCCGCGCTGAACGGGCTGTCCTGCGTCAACAAGGTCATCCGGCCGCGCCGCTAGGGGTCGGAAACCCATGAGAGGGAAGGCGAATGAAGGAAGCGAAAGTCCTGAAAGAGTTTGAAAAGGCCGGAGCGTTGCTCAGGGGCCATTTCATCCTTTCCTCCGGGCTCCACAGCCCGATTTTTTTGCAGAAGGCGCTGGTCTTCCAGAACCCCAAGCGCACGTCGCGCCTGTGCAAGGCGTTGGCCAAAAAGGTCGAGAAGGCGGAGCTTGGCAAGATCGACGTGATCGTGTCGCCGGCCGTGGGCGGCATCATTCCAGGCTATGAGACGGCCCGGCACATGGAGGTGCCCGCCATGTATGTCGAGCGCGAGGAGGGCGAGTTCCGTCTTCGCCGCGGCTTCGAGCTTAAAAAGGGCGCCAAGGTGCTGGTGGTCGAGGACATCGTGACGACGGGGCTTTCCTCGCGCGAATGTATCGACGCCGTGCGCAAGGTGGGCGGCGACGTGGTAGCGGAAGCCTGTCTGATCGACCGCTCCGGCGGCAAGGCGGATGTCGGGGCGCCGCTCATCTCGCTCGCGCAGATCGATATTCCCACCTACAAGCCCGACGATCTTCCGCCTGAGCTGGAAGGCACACAAGCCGTGAAGCCGGGCAGCCGGGGCCTGGTCTGAACGCGGCGAACGGAGAGAGTGCCATGCCGGCAAGCGACAACAGCTATCTACGTCTCGGGGTGAATATCGATCATGTCGCCACGATCCGGAATGCGCGGGGCGGGGATCATCCCGATCCGGTGCGCGCCGCGCGGCTCGCGGCGGAAGCGGGGGCCGACGGCATCACCGCGCATCTGCGCGAGGACCGGCGCCATATCCGCGACCATGACATCGAACGCCTCAAGGCGGAGATCGGCCTGCCGCTCAATCTGGAAATGGCGGCGACGGTCGAAATGCTCGAGATCGCGCTTCGTCACAAGCCGCATGCTTCCTGCCTGGTGCCGGAGCGTCGCGAGGAAGTGACGACCGAGGGCGGGCTCGACGCGGCGGGACAACACAATCATCTGAAGCCCTATATCGCGCAGCTGAATGATGCGGGCATTCGCGTTTCGCTTTTCATCAATGCCGATCGCGCACAGCTCGATGCCGCCGTCTCGCTCGGTGCGCCGGTGGTGGAGCTTCATACCGGCGCCTATTGCGAGGCCGCCTTTGCGGGCGACGAGGCGCTGGTGGAGACGGAGTTTCAGCGCATCGCCGAGGCTGCGCGCTATGGCGCGGAAGCGGGGCTGGAAGTTCATGCCGGCCACGGCCTCACCTTCGAGACGGTGGGACCGATTGCGGCCATTCCGGATCTGAAGGAACTCAATATCGGCCATTTCCTGATCGGCGAGGCGATCTTCGGCGGGCTTCATTCGACCATCAAGCGGATGCGCGTGGCGATGGACGAGGCGCGCTCGGGCCGCGCGGTGGTGGGCAGGTGAGCATGATTATCGGCATCGGCAACGACCTCATCGACATCCGCCGGGTGGAGAAGACGCTGGAGCGGTTCGGCGACCGGTTTACGGACCGCATCTTCACCGAGATTGAACGCGAGAAATCGGAAAAGCGGCGGATGCGCGCGGCTTCCTATGCGAAGCGTTTTGCCGCGAAGGAAGCCTGTTCCAAGGCGCTGGGCACCGGGCTCCGGCGCGGCGTCTTCTGGCGCGATATGGGCGTGGTCAATTTGCGCGGCGGCCAGCCGACCATGGCGCTCACGGGCGGCGCCCATGCGCGTCTTCTGGAACTCGTTCCCGAGGGGATGGACCCGGTGATCCATCTCACGATTACCGACGATCACCCGCTCGCTCAGGCGATCGTCATCATTTCGGCCGTTCCCAAGGTCCAGGTGTAACAAGCCGGCAACAGAATGGCGCGGCGGCGGGGCTGTCGCTATGCCCCATTATGGTATGGTCCCCGCGAATGTTATCGCCCCGGCGGGAGCGGGCTTCCCGAGTATCCCGGTGGCAGGAGTTGGAAAATATCCATGTCTGAGAATGTGAAGAATGCGCATAGCGCAGGTTGGATCGACAATCTGAAGACTGTCGGCTATGCGCTGCTGATTGCGCTCTTCATCCGCGCCTTTCTGTTTCAGCCCTTCAATATTCCCTCGGGTTCGATGATCCCGACGCTGCTGATCGGCGATTATCTTTTCGTGGCGAAATACAGCTATGGCTATTCGCATCACTCGCTGCCTTTCAGCCCGCCGATCTTTTCGGGCCGCGTGTTCGGCGCCCAGCCCCGGCGTGGCGATGTGGCCGTCTTCAAGGTCCCCACGGATAACCGGACCGACTTCATCAAGCGCGTGATCGGGCTGCCCGGCGACAAGATCCAGATGATCGACGGCGTTCTCTACCTCAACGGCAAGGCGGTGCCGAAGGTGCGGGTGGAGGATTTCGTGGAGCGCGATTCCTTTGGCGGCGTCCGTCGTATTCCGCAATACAAGGAGACGCTCCCCAACGGGAAGTCCTATATGACGCTCGATCTGGTCCGCGACAGCGTGACCGACAATACCGGCGTCTATACCGTGCCGCCGGGCCATTATTTCATGATGGGCGACAACCGCGACAATTCCAGCGACAGTCGCGTGCCCAATGTGGTTGGCTATGTGCCGGCGGAAAATCTGATCGGCAAGGCCGAGATCATTTTCTTCTCCAGCGATGGCAGCGCCCATTTCTGGCAATTCTGGCGGTGGCCCTCGGCGATCCGGTGGGATCGCATCGGCCAATGGGTCGATTAGGCCAATGGGTCGACCGGGCGGGTCGGCCGGGTGGATTTTCAGTCCACTTGAACGGAGCAGCAGATGACGAAGAAGGCGGGGAAAAAGAACCTCGCCCAGCTTGAGGAAAGCCTCGGGTACAAGTTCGAGGACACAGGCCGCCTGCGGCATGCGCTCAGTCATTCCTCCGCGCTGGATGCGGGGATTGTGGAGCAGACGAACCAGCGGCTCGAATTTCTGGGCGACCGTGTCCTGGGCCTTGTGATGGCCGAATGGCTGATGGAGGATTTTCCGCAAGCCGAAGAGGGCGAGCTGGCCATGCGCCTCAATGCGCTGGTGCGCAAGGAGGCCTGCGCGGAAGTGGCCGAAGCGGTCGATCTCGGGTCGCATCTCCTGCTGGGGACCAGCGAACAGCGAGGCGGCGGGCGCAAGAAACTCGCTATACTGGGCGATGCCTGCGAAGCGGTCATCGCGGCGATCTATCTCGATGGCGGATATGAAGCTGCCAGACGGTTCATCCGCACCCATTGGGAGGATATGGCGAGCCTGCCGGAACATGCCCGGCCCGATGCCAAGACGGCGTTGCAGGAATGGGCGCAGGCGAAGGGCGCGGGGCTGCCGCGCTATCAGGAAATCGAACGGGAAGGACCGCCGCATGCGCCGGTCTTCACCATGGAAGTAAGTATCAGCGGCGTGGAGCCGATCCGGGCGACCGGGACCAGCAAAAGACAGGCGGAACAGAATGCAGCGGAAGCCATGTTGATCGGTATTGGCGAGTGGAAAACTCATGAGTGAAATTGAGGCAGGCGGCACCCGCGCGGGCTTCGTCGCCATTATCGGCGCGCCCAATGCGGGCAAGTCGACGCTCCTGAACCAGCTTGTCGGCTCCAAGGTCGCCATCGTCACGCATAAGGTGCAGACGACGCGCGCGCGCATTCGCGGGATCGCCATCGAAGGCAATGCGCAGATCGTGTTCGTGGATACGCCGGGTATCTTCAAGCCGAAGCGCCGTCTCGACCGCGCCATGGTGGATGCGGCCTGGGGGGGCGCGAAGGATTCCGATCAGGTATTGCTGCTGATCGATATCCAGAAAGGCATCACGGAAGAAGTCCGGGCGATCCTGAAGTCGCTGGAAGACTCCCAGCGCAAGGTGCTTCTGGCGCTCAACAAGATCGACGGCGTGCCGCATGCCAAGCTGCTGGAGATGGCGCAGGAGCTGAACGAGACCGGTCTCTTCAGCGAAATCTTCATGATCTCCGCCCTGACGGGCGACGGCGTCGACGACCTTCGCCGCCATGTGGCCGCGCTGATGCCGGAGGGGCCGTGGCTCTATCCGGAAGACCAGATCGCGGATGTGCCGATGCGTTCGCTTGCCGCGGAGATCACGCGCGAGAAAGCCTATCTGCGCCTGCATGACGAGTTGCCCTATGCGCTGACCGTGGAGACCGAAAGCTGGGAAGAGAAGAAGGACGGGTCCATCCGTATCCAGCAGGTGATCTATGTCGAGCGCGACAGCCAGAAGAAGATCGTGCTGGGCAAGGGCGGGCAGAGCATCAAGACCATCGGCCAGCTCGCCCGCGAGGAGATGCAGGAACTGCTGGAGACCAAGGTCCATCTCTTCCTGTTCGTTAAGGTCCGCGAGAACTGGGGCAACGACCGCGAACGCTTCGGCGCGATGGGGCTGGATTTCCCGACCGGTTGAGCGCAGCTAATATCTGAGATTTCTTTTTGTGGAAACGAACTATCTTTTAGGGAGGAGTGATGGACTCCGCGCAGATTGTTTCCCTTGTCCTCGGTGCAATCGGCACATCTCTCGGTGTGCTAAATTTCGTTATTGAAATGTGGAAAGCTAAAATCCGCTTACGGATTACTCCTGTAGCTTACTACTCTGGGCCTAATGGTTATCTTACATTCTCGAATTCTCTGTTTACCGAGAAGGTTGGATTGGTTCCGAGCATCGGCGTTGAGGTTGTGAATTTTAGTAGATTTCCGGTGACCATTTATGAGGTCGGCGTTGCTCCAAATGGGCGTGTTTCGGGAGGGCGGCAACCTATCTCTCGATACATAATTGACGGAGGAGAAAAGCTTCCTTTTCGTTTGCCCGAGCGAGAATCTTTAACAATATATTCGAAGCACTCGATAAACGAGTTCTCAATTACAGAGAAAAGTCTGGCTTACGTGAAAACAGCGTGTGACAAAACCGTATATGGAGACAGTGAAGCGTTTAAGGTGATCAAGAGAAGTTTTTCAGGCTAAGTAACTTATTCAAATTTCCAAACTTTACATGGAAGCTTCTGTCACTCGCAGTGCGCTCGGAGTGAAACAAAATGGAATGGCGTGACGAGGGGATCGTTCTCTCCGCCAGGACCTATGGCGAGTCGGGGGCGATCCTGGAAGTCTTTACGCGCGAGCATGGCCGTCATCTGGGGCTTGTCCGGGGCGGGGCCTCGCGGCGTCTGCGCGGTCTCTTGCAGCCGGGCAACAGTCTCGCGGTGCATTGGCGCGCGCGGCTGGCCGATCACCTGGGGACCTTTACCGTCGAACCGCTGAAACCGCGCGCTGCCACGCTGATGGAAGATCCCTTCGCGCTGACGGGCTTGAGCGCGGCCAGTACGATGGCGGGCATCATCCCGGAGCGGGAGGAGCATCCGGCGCTGTTCGAGGCTTACCAGCTGCTGCTGGACACGATGGAAGACGAGGACATCTGGCCGGCCATTTTCGTGCGCTGGGAGCAGGGGCTGCTGCAGGAGCTGGGCTTCGGTCTCGATCTCTCGCGCTGCGCGGCCACGGGCAGCCGGGACGACCTCGTCTATATCTCGCCGAAAAGCGGCGGCGCGGTCAGCCGCGAGGCGGGCGAGCCCTATAAAGACCGGCTGTTCAGGCTTCCCGGTTTCATGATCGGCGCCCAGGCGGGCGACGCCGGGCTCGCCGATGTGGCCGAGGGATTGCGCGTGACAGGGCACTTTCTGGAGCGCCATCTCTTCGCACCGCATGACCGGCACCTGCCGGACGCCCGCATCCGCCTCGCCGAACGCGTGGCGAAGCGCGCAGAGGCAGAGACTACGCCGAATCGTTGATATAATCCGCCTTCAATCCCAGGATCGAGAGTACCCCCGATGGCCAAAGTTGCGCCGCCCCCAGAACCCGAGCATGACGTCAATCTGCGCGAAGCGCTGGAGGAGCGATATCTTGCCTATGCGCTCTCCACCATCATGCACCGCGCGCTGCCGGATGTGCGCGACGGGCTGAAGCCGGTGCATCGCCGCGTGCTCTATGCGATGCGGCAGCTCAAGCTCGATCCCGGCTCCGGCTTCAAGAAATGCGCCCGCGTGGTCGGCGACGTAATCGGCCGGTACCACCCGCATGGCGACCAGTCGGTCTATGACGCGCTGGTGCGTCTCGCGCAGGATTTCTCCGTGCGCTATCCGCTGGTGGACGGGCAGGGCAATTTCGGCAATGTGGACGGCGATAACGCCGCCGCCATGCGATACACCGAAGCGCGGATGACGGAAGTCGCGGCGCTGCTGCTGGACGGGATCGACGAGGATACGGTCGATTTCCGCGACACTTATGACGGCGAGGACAGCGAACCTATCGTTCTGCCGGGCGCCTTCCCGCAGCTTCTTGCCAATGGCGCGGCAGGCATTGCGGTCGGCATGGCGACCAGCATACCGCCGCACAATGTCGCCGAGCTTTGCGATGCGGCGCTGCATCTCATCAAGCATCCCAATGCCTCTGCGGCAAAGCTCGTCGAACTCGTGCCGGGACCGGACTTCCCGACCGGCGGCGTGATTGTGGAGTCCAAGGAATCCATTGCCGAAGCCTATGCGACGGGCCGTGGCGGGTTCCGGGTGCGGGCGAAGTGGGAAAAGGAAGAGCTGCCGCGCGGGCTGTGGCAGATCGTCGTCACTGAAATCCCCTATATGGTTCAGAAGTCGAAGCTGGTGGAAAAACTCGCCGAGCTTCTGACAGCGCGCAAACTGCCGCTGCTCGAAGATGTCAGGGATGAGTCGGCGGAGGAAATCCGCCTCGTGCTGGTGCCGCGGAGCAAGACGGTCGATCCGGAACATCTGATGGAGTCGCTCTTCAAGGCGAGCGATCTGGAAAGCCGTTTCCCGCTCAACCTCAACGTGCTGTCGGCGGGGCAGGTGCCCGGTGTGATGAATTTGCGCGAGGCCCTTCGTGCCTGGCTCGAACACCGCAAGGAAGTGCTGGTCCGCCGCACCAATTTCCGCCTCGACAAGATCGAAAAGCGGCTGGAGGTGCTGGACGGCTATCTGATTGCCTATCTCAATCTCGACGAGGTGATCCGCATCATCCGCGAGGAGGACGAGCCCAAGAAGCAGCTCATCAAGACCTTCAAGCTCACCGACAATCAGGCGGAAGCGATCCTCAACATGCGTCTGCGGTCCCTGCGCAAGCTTGAGGAAATGGAAATCAGGACCGAGCACAATTCTCTCAGCGACGAGCAGAAGAAGCTGAAGACGCTGATGAAATCTGAAAAGGCGCAGTGGGACAGGATCGGCGACGAAATCAAGTCGCTGAAAACGACCTTCGGCCCCAAGACCGATCTCGGCCGCCGCCGTTCGCAATTCTCCGATGTGCCGCAGATCGAGGAAGTGCCGCTCGAGGCGATGATCGAGCGCGAGCCCATTACCGTGGTCTGCTCGAACAAGGGCTGGATCAGGGCGATGAAGGGGCATCTTGCCGAGGATGCCGAGATCAAGTTCAAGGAAGGCGATGACGAGAAGTTCCGCCTTCATGCGCACACCACCGACAAGGTCGTCATCTTTGCGACCAATGGCCGGTTCTATACGCTGGGCGCGGACAAGCTGCCAGGCGGGCGCGGTCATGGCGAACCGATCCGTTTGCTGATCGATCTCGATGAAAGTCACGACATCGTTCAGCTCTTCGTGCACGAGCCGGAACGCAAGCTTCTGGTCGCCTCGCGCGAAGGCTATGGCTTCGTCGTGCCGGAAACCGAAATCGTGGCGATGCGTCGCGCGGGCAAGCAGGTGCTCAACGTCTCCGGTCAGGACGAGGCGGTGGTCTGCGCCGTCGTGTCGGGCGATCATGTGGCGGTGATCGGCGAGAACCGGAAGCTTCTCTGTTTTCCGCTGAACGAGCTGAACGAGATGACCCGAGGCAAGGGCGTACGCCTGCAGCGCTACAAGGATGGCGGCCTCGGCGATGTGAAGACGTTCACGCTGAAGCAGGGCCTTATCGCCTATGACCGGTCCAACCGGGCGCGCACTTTCGACTCGCTCAAGGACTGGCTCGGCCAGCGCGCGCAGGCGGGCCGCCTGCCGCCCAAGGGATTCCCGGTTGGGCACAATTTCGGCGGCGGCTTCGGTTCGGCGTGATGTGAGCCAGCTATCGAAAAGCGTTGTTTCGCTGCATCTTGCGGCTGCGAATGTCGTTCTTTCCGTAAATGCGTGACCTGCCTTTCTACGCGTATCCCCGCCCAGGCGGTAGGAATGTGCGTCGGGGGGCCGATGACAGTCATTTGAAGGAGAGCAGGAGCAGATGAAAAAGCTTCTGATTGCAGGCGCGGCGGCGTTGGCGTGCGCGGTTATTGCCGGTCCGGCAAGCGCCGAAGACAACACGTTCGGTCCCGAACCCAGCTACAACTGGTCGGGCTTATATCTTGGTCTGCAGGGCGGCTATGGCTGGTCCAAGGACGATTGGGCGGCAAGCAATGTGTCGTTCGACAGCGACGGCATGTTGCTGGGTGGGACCGCGGGCTTCAACGGGGATACCGGGTCCTGGGTGTTCGGCGCGGAAGCCGATATTGCCTGGGCGGATATTTCCGGCGAGCAGAACGCTTGCAGCCTTGGCGGCGGATGCGAAACCAAGATGGAATATTTCGGTACCTTCCGAGGCCGGCTTGGCTATGACCTTGGCAGCGTGGACCAGGGTTTGCTGGTTTACGGGACGGGCGGCATTGCAATCGGCGGGCTGAACTACAAGTCCGCGGGCGGCGGCGAAGACTTCAACACCGGCACGGGCTGGGTGCTTGGCGGCGGTGTCGAGACCACCTTCGGCGACAAGTCCAGCGCCAAGCTCGAATATCTGCATTACGAGCTTGAAGCCGATGCGACGCTCAGCACGGCGGCGTTCAACCCCCATACCAAGGGCGAGATCGTTCGCGCAGGATATAATATCCGCTTCTGATCGGAACGGCGCACCGCGGTGATGGTGCAAAGGAAAAAGCCCCGGCATATTTTTGCCGGGGCTTTTTTGTCGATTACTCGATCGTCACCTGCTGGCGGCCTTCATAGCCCCAATAGCGGATAAAGAGCACATAGTCGCCGGGCTGGACGCGGCGCCGGTCCAGTTCGAGCGTGAACTTGTCCGTCATCTTGTGATGGGGTTCGATGAAATTCGTCGCGGGCACGTCGGCGCAATTCGCGTCGGGAAGCTGCGCCTCGATCAGTGCGCCATCCGTATCGAGCAGGAACCACTGGAATATCTTGCACTGCGTTTCCGACCGGACGGTCAGCGTCTCGTCGCTGTCATTGACGATGGTCACATCGGCGCTCAGCGTCGGGCCTCGATTGTCCCCATAGTCCACGGTCTGTTCGATGGTTGCGTCCATGCGGACGGGATCGCCCATGTCCACCTTGCCGGTGTAGATGAAATAGGCGATGACGCCGACCACCGAGAGCATGACGAGCGAGGAGAGGGAGACGGTACGCCGCAGCGAACTGCGCTGATCTTCCGGGGACATGGGGATCCTTTATCCGAAAATGAGATGGGGGAGCCAGGTAGCGAGCCCCGGCACGAGGGCGATCACGATGAGTGCGAAAATCTGGATTATCACGAAGGGAACGACCCCGCGATAGATCTGGGCGGTGCGGATCGTTTCGGGGGCGACGCCGCGTAGATAGAAGAGCGCAAAGCCGAAGGGCGGCGTCAGGAACGAGGTCTGCAGGTTGATGGCCATCATGATGCCGAGCCAGATGGGGTCGATCCCCATTTGCAGCAGAACCGGCGCGACGAGCGGCACGACCACGAAGACGATCTCGATGAAGTCGAGAAAGAAGCCGAGCAGGAACATGATCGCCATGACGGTGATCATCGCACCGACGGCGCCGCCCGGCATGTTGGTCAGGAAGTGCTCCACCGTGGTGTCGCCGCCCAGCCCGCGGAAGACGAGGCTGAAGAGCGCCGCGCCGATCAGGATGATGAACACCATGGAGGTGACGCGCGCTGTCGATTGCGACACTTCCTGAAGCGTTCCCTGCCGGGCAAGCTGGACAAGGCTTGCGAGCAGGCCCCAGGCGATGGCGGCGCAAAACACGAATGCCGCCGCGATGCCGATCGTATCGATTATGCCGATGTTGTTGCGCGAGGTGCGCAAATCCATGAAGGAGGTTTCGATCAGCAATGCGACGAGCGCCAGCGCGGCAATGCGCACGGCGCGCCTTGTGCGCTCATGCCGCTCGCCCGCCAGCAGGATCGCGCCGACCGCCCCTACGGCCGCGGCTTCCGTCGGCGTCGCGATACCGGCCAGGATCGAGCCCATCACCGAAATGATGAGCGTGACCGGCGGGATCAGCGCGCGCAGCGTGCGGCTGTAGAGTTCCTTGCGCGTCAGGTGGTCTTCCGGCGGCATGGTGGGCGAGGAGGCCGGATCGGAATAGGCGCGCCAGGCCTGATAGGCGATGTAGAAGCCGACCAGCATCAGGCCGGGAATGATCGCGCCGGCAAAGAGATCGCCCACCGAAATCGTGTCGAGCGCGAAAATGCCCTGCGCGCGCTGCGCATCTGCATAGGCGTTGGACATGGTGTCGCCCAGCAGCACCAGCACGATGGAGGGCGGGATGATCTGGCCGAGCGTCCCGGCCGCCGCGATGGAGCCGCAGGCAAGCGACGGGTCGTAGCCGCGACGTACCATGGTGGGGAGCGAGAGGAGCCCCATCGTCACCACGGTCGCGCCGACGATGCCGGTGGAGGCGGCCAGCAATGCGCCCACGATGGAGACCGAAAAGCCCAAGCCTCCGCGCAGGCTGCCGAAGAGCCGCGCCATGTTTTCGAGCAGTTCCTCCGCCACGCGGGAGCGCTCCAGCATGGTGCCCATGAAGATGAAGAGCGGCACCGCCATCAGCACTTCGTTCGTCATGTTGCCGTAGATGCGCTGAGGCAGCACGGCCATGAAGCCGAAATCGAAGACGTCGAACCACATGCCGAGGAGGCCGAAGATCAGCGCCACGCCCGCCAGCGTGAAGGCGACGGGGAAGCCGCAGAGCGGCGAGCCGCAGGCCACGGCGAACATCAGAATGTCTAGCCACTCGCTGATTGCCATTTGCGTGCTCAGATATGTTGTTCGTCTTCTTCCACGGGCAGTTCAAGCCCCCGGAGAACACGCAATGAATGGATGAGCGTCGAGAGGCCCTGCAGCGCCAGCAAAACGGCAAAGACCGGGATCACGCTTTTCAGCAGGAAGACGGCCTGGATGCCGCTGGTTTCCTTGGAGCCCTCGTGAACGAGCCATGAGGTGCGCACATAGGGCCAGGCCACGGTGACGATGAGATAGCAGACCGGCCAGAGAAAAAGCAGGACGC
>NZ_NYVD01000176.1 GCF_002684405.1 Parvibaculum sp.
TCACGCCGTCGTCGGACCGCGAGGGCGCGACGGCGACGCCGTTGGACCCGATGGGCAGCGTCGCGGCGCCCGGCAGGAAGGCATCCTTCTCCTGCTTGGAGAGTTCCTTCGATTTGCCGCCGATGCGGCCTTCGAAAACGCCAATCAACGTCTTGTCGAGGCCGTAGAAGAAGGGCGTCTTGAACACGAACCCTGCCGCCACATCCTTACCGGTGAAAGGCAGGAAGCCGGGTTCCACTTCGTCGGGATGCTTCACGGCGTAGAAATTCACGCCTTCCGCATAGCCTTCCAGCACCTTGCGCACATCCGCCGGCAATTTGTCGTAATTCGCGTTCACCGCGTCCCACACGCCCATCAGCCGAACCAGATAGTCGGTGATAGCCGCCTTCTTGCCCTGATAGGCCGCAAGCTTGCCACGGGTGGCGATGGCGACATTCTGGATGGTGGAAAAATCGTCTTCGGAATGGGCAAAGCCGAGCCCGAATGCGACATCGGCGTCGCGCGGCCCTGAAATATGAGGAATGCCGTATTCGTCCCGCTTGATCTCGGCGTCATAGCTTGCCGCCTTAGCGAGAATCAGGGCCGGATCGACCGCCGCCGGGGCGTCCATCGCCCCGCGCACGAGAATGACCGCCAGGGTAAGGGCGACGAGGCCGGCAAGGGCCGCAAGGCCCACTTTCAGATAGCGAAGCATGGGATGGTCCGGTTTTGACGTTTCTTTACCTATCGCCCTGACGGCCGATCTAGGGGGCAGGGTAACCGGGCTGCGGCCCCGCGCAAGGCCTGCGGCGCCTCGCCGCTTTCCGCGACGGCCTCAAGCCTCTATATCTCGGGCCCGGCGGCAGCAGCCAGGTTCAGACACACGCGGCCCGAGGAGACGAGTTTTGGCATTCGATTTTGCAGGCATGGCCGTGTGGCTCATCTTTGCCGTGCTCACCGGCGCGGCCATCTGGGCGGTGCTTCGCCCGCTCATCGCAACGCCAAAGGACAAGCCCGCCTCGGAAGCGGAATTCGAGGTGACGCTTTATCGCGACCAGCTTGCCGAAATCGACCGCGACCTGGCGCGCGGCACCATCGGCGAGGCGGAAGCGGAATCCGCGCGGCTGGAAGTGTCCCGGCGTTTGCTTGCCGCCGACGAGGAAGCCCGCAAGGGCGAACCGGACGAAGCCGGCGGCCCGGGCACACGCAAATGGGTTGCGCTGGGCATCATCGTCCTGGTGCCGCTTTTCTCGCTCGGCATTTATCTCACGCGCGGCTCGCCCGAAATTCCCGATCAGCCGCTGCTCGCGCGCCTCGACAAGCCGGCACAGGAGCTGCCGCTGCCCGGGCTCATCGCCAAGGTGGAGCGGCATCTGAAGCAACATCCCGACGACGCGCAGGGCTGGGCGGTACTGGCGCCCGCCTATATGCGCATCGGTCAGGCGGATAAAGCCATCGACGCCGTCAGCAGATTGATGGCGATCAAGGGCGAGAGCGCCGACCTTTACGCCGAGCGCGGACAGTTGCGCGTACTCGGTGCGCGCGGCGAGGTGACCGATGCCGCGCGCGAGGATTTCCGCGCGGCGGTGAAACTCGATCCGGGGCACCCGAAAGCGAATTACTATCTCGGCCTCGCCGACATCGAGGACGGCAAGAAAAAGGCCGCCGAAAAGCGGTGGCAGCAGCTTGTCGACAAGGCGCCCAAGGATGCGCCCTGGCTGCCGGGGCTGAAGGCGCGTCTTGCCGAGTTGAAGTCCGGCACGCTGAACGCGCAGCCGCCGACCGGTGCGGCCGGGCCCGGCCCGAACGCCGCCGATGTTGCGGCGGCGGGGCAAATGAGCCCCGAGCAGCGCCAGCAGATGATCGAAGGCATGGTGGCGCGGCTGGCATCGAAGCTGGAGGACAAGCCCGACGATCTGGCGGGCTGGCAGCGCCTTATCCGCGCCTATCGGGTACTCGGCGACGACGAGAAAGCGGACGATGCGCTCAACAAGGCGAAGGCGCATTTTGCGGATAATCGCGACGCGCTGAAACAGCTCGACGCAGCCGCCCGAACGCAACAGCCCCCCGGCGCGAACTAATCCCCGTCTTTCCTGCGCTCCCTATCCTGATCGTCCGAACAGGAAAGGGAGCTGATGATGCTGAGCGATCTCCAGAAGCGAACGGCGCAGGCCATCGTCAATGTCTTCGAGACGGGGCATGTGGGCGGCGATTATGCCTGCGTGATCCTGCTCGCGGGCGACAGCGGCGGGCTGACCTATGGACGGTCGCAAACGACGCGCGTAAGCGGCAATCTTCACAAGCTGATCGATGCCTATTGCGCCGCGCCGGATGCGGCCTGCGCCACGCGTCTTGCGCCCTATCTGCCGAAACTCGCAGCCCGCGACAAAGCGCTGGATACGGACGATGTCTTTCGCGCCTGCCTGCGCGAGGCGGGAGCGGACCCCGTCATGCGGGACGTGCAGGATGCGTTTTTCGACAGGCTCTACTGGGCGCCCGCGTCACGTGAGGCCGCCCGGCTGGGACTGGAGGACGCGCTGAGCGTCGCCACGGTCTATGACAGCTTCATCCACGGCTCGTGGGCGCGGATGCGCGACTGCACGAGCGAGGCGGCGGGCACGCCTGCAAGCTGCGGCGCGCGTGAATGGACGCAGAGCTACCTCCGGACCCGGCGCGCCTGGCTGGCCGGTCACGCCAATCGCCTGCTGCATCGCACCGTCTACCGCATGGATGCGCTGCTGGCGCTCGCCGATGAGGGGAATTGGCGGCTGGACCTGCCTTTCACCCTGCGCGGACAGCAAATAACCCCTGAAAAACTATGGCCTTAACGCGCAAACCGCGACGATTTGCGTTTTGATGAGCGGGGCCCGGGCGCTATATCTTGCCTCGGATTTTCCGGAGACCCGACCTTCCAGCAAGCATGGGACCCCATATGACGCGCAAGCAGCGCCGCGCCGCCTTCATCGTCCTCGGACTGGCCATTCTCGGAGCCGCTGTCGGGCTGGTGCTCTACAATCTGAGCAGCAGCATCGTCTTCTTCTACAGCCCCAGCGACATCGCCGAAAAGGGCATCAGCCCCGGCGAAAGATTGCGGCTGGGCGGGCTCGTGGAGAAGGGCTCCGTCGTCAAGAAGGATTCGACCGACGTCAGTTTCACCGTCACCGATTTCGGCGACAGCATTCGCGTTCATTACAGCGGCATCCTGCC
Source organism: Parvibaculum sp. (assembly GCF_002684405.1). Taxonomy (GTDB): domain Bacteria; phylum Pseudomonadota; class Alphaproteobacteria; order Parvibaculales; family Parvibaculaceae; genus Parvibaculum. The sequence goes on from NZ_NYVD01000176.1 coordinate 3,187, forward strand.
GGACCTCTTCCGCGAGGGGCAGGGCGTGGTGGCCGAGGGCGAGCTGGAGCCCGACGGCACCTTCAAGGCCGACACAGTGCTTGCCAAGCATGACGAAAAATACATGCCGCCCGAAGTGGCCGCCGCGCTGAAGAAGCGTGGAGACTGGCAGGGCGATGAAGATTTCGGCAAACCGCATACCGAGAAATACGGAGAGGGGAGCTATCCGTGATAGCCGAGACAGGCCATTTCGCACTCGTCCTCGCGCTGGCCGTGGCGCTTGTTCAGATGATCGTGCCCGCCTATGGCGCATGGAAGGGCGATCACGCGATGATGCGCGTCGGGAAGCCCGCCGCGCTGACGCAGCTTATGCTGGTCGGCATTGCCTTTCTGGCCCTCACGCTCGCCTTTGTGGTCTCCGACTTCTCCGTCGCGCTTGTCGCCAATAATTCGGCGGTGGACAAGCCGCTCATCTTCAAGATTTCCGGCGTCTGGGGAAATCATGAAGGGTCCATGGTACTCTGGGTGTTGATCCTTGCGCTTTACGGCGCACTGGTCGCGCTTTTCGGGCGCAACCTGCCCGACCGCCTGCGGGCGAACGTGCTTGCCGTTCAGGGCTCGGTCGGCGTCGCCTTCCTGCTGTTCATTCTTGCCACCTCCGATCCCTTCCTGCGGCTCGACCCGGCGCCTTTCGAGGGGGCGGGGCTCAATCCCATTCTGCAGGACCGCGCGCTCGCCTTTCACCCGCCCTGGCTCTATGCGGGCTATGTCGGATTTTCCATGACCTTCAGCTTTGCCATTGCCGCGTTGATGGAAGGCCGAGTCGATGCGGCCTGGGCGCGCTGGGTCAGGCCCTGGGCGCTGGCGGCCTGGCTGGCGCTGACCATCGGCATCGCGATGGGATCCTGGTGGGCCTATTACACGCTGGGCTGGGGCGGGTTCTGGTTCTGGGACCCGGTGGAAAACGCCTCTCTCATGCCTTGGCTGGCGGGAACGGCGCTGCTGCATTCGGCCATCGTCGCGGAAAAACGCGGCGCGCTCAAAAGCTGGACCATCCTTCTCGCCATTCTCGCCTTCTCGCTCTCGCTGGTCGGGACCTTCCTCGTGCGCTCCGGTGTGCTGACATCGGTCCACGCCTTTGCGGTGAGCCCGGCGCGCGGCGTATTCGTGCTGGCGATCCTCGGCGTCTTCGTGGGCGGCTCGCTGACGCTATACGCCTGGCGCGCCCCGATGCTGAAAACGGGCGGGCTCTTCGCGCCGATCAGCCGTGAGGGCGCGTTGCTGCTCAACAATCTTCTGCTGACGGCGTCGGCGGCGGCGGTGTTCATCGGCACGCTCTATCCCTTGCTGCTCGATGCGGTTGGCGGTCCGAAGATCACCGTGGGGCCGCCCTTCTTCAACACGACCTTCGTGCCGCTCTGGGCGCCGCTTCTCTTCATGGTCCCGTTCGGCCCGATGATGAGCTGGAAGCGCGGCGACTTCGTCGCAGCCGGGCAACGCCTGATCTTCGCCGCCGGTGCCGCCTTTGTCGTCTGCCTCACGCTTTACGGCGTGGTGAGCGACGGGCCCTGGCTTGCGCCCATCGGCATGGCCGCCGCCGTCTGGCTTGTCGTCGGCGCGCTGTCGGAAATCGCCTGGCGCGTAAAACTCTTCACCGCGCCCGCAGCCGAAAGCTGGCGCCGCGCCCGCGGCCTGCCGCGCGCCGCATGGGGCACGATGCTCGCCCATGGCGGTCTCGGCATCGCGGTGGCGGGCATTGTCGGCGTGACGGCCTGGAAGTCGGAACGCATCGTGGCCTTGCCCGAAGGCGGAACGACCTCGATTTCGGGCTATGAGCTGACGCTGGAAAAGGTCGGCACGCGCGGCGGGCCTAACTACGATGCGACGACCGGCGTGGTGCGCGTGGAAAGGGACGGCGAGTTCGTGACCTTCCTGCTGCCCGAACGCCGCCGCTATCCGACCGAGCGACAGGAAAAGACCGAGCCCGCCATCTACACGACGGGGTTCTCCGATCTCTATGTCGTGCTGGGCGAGGGGAACCGCACGGGCGAATGGGCCCTGCGCGCCTATGTGAACCCGCTTGCGCCGTTCATCTGGCTGGGCGGCATGGTGATGGCGCTGGGCGGCCTCGTGTCGCTGACCGACCGGCGGTTGCGCGTCGGCGCGCCGCAGCGGGCCAAAGCAAAAGGGCGCAATGCTACCGCGCCAGCGGAGTGAGGCATGAAAATCCGGGCGCTCCTTCTCGCATTGCTGTTAGCGCTGACGCCGGTCGCGGGGTTTGCGGCCGTCTCGCCGGACGAGCAGCTTTCCGATCCCAGGCTCGAAGCGCGGGCGCGCGAAGTCTCCAAAGAGCTGCGCTGCATGGTCTGCCAGAACGAATCCATCGACGATTCCGATGCGGAGCTTGCCAAGGATCTGCGCATGCTGGTGCGCAAGCGCATCCTCGCCGGCGATACCAACGCGGAAGTGAAGCAATATCTCGTCGCGCGCTATGGCGAGTTCGTACTGATGAAGCCGCCTTTCCAGCCTGCGACATGGTTGCTCTGGCTGGGCCCCGGCGTGATCCTGCTGGGCGGCGGCATCGGCGTGATCCTCTTCCTGCGCCGCTCCTCCCGACGTGACGAGAATGCGATCGGCAATCCGGCGCTCAGCGAAGCAGAGCGCCGCCGCCTTGACGAAATCGTGAAGGACGAGCCGTCGGAATAGCTCCTGTTTTCCGGGCCGGTGGCGGTTAGAATAGCCGTCCCGAACGGAAAGAGGCCTTCATGACGGATACCGCCACGCAGACGCAGAAAGTCACCTTCAAGGGTGCGCTGGGCGAGGAGCTCGCGGCAAGGCTCGACAGCCCGAAGGGGCCTGTCCGAGCCTATGCGCTGTTTGCGCATTGCTTCACCTGCTCCAAGGATGTCTTCGCGGCGAGCCGGGTCTCGAAGGCGCTGGCGGCGCGGGGGATCGCCGTGCTGCGCTTCGACTTCACTGGCCTCGGCGCCTCCGACGGCGATTTCGCCAATACGAATTTCACCTCCAATGTGCAGGACCTGATCGCCGCGGCGGATTTTCTGCGCGAGGAATATGAAGCGCCCGCGCTTCTCATCGGTCACAGCCTTGGCGGCGCGGCGGTGCTGGCGGCGGCGCGGCGCGTACCGGAAGCGCGCGCGGTGGCGACCATATCCGCACCCTACAGTGCGGAACATGTGAAGGCGCATCTCCGCGATAGTCTGGACGAGATCGAAAGCGCCGGCGAGGCGGAGGTGCTGCTGGCCGGCAGGTCGTTCCGCATCCGCAAGCAGTTCCTCGACGACATCGAAGGCCGGACGCTTGCCGGCGAGATCGCCCATATGAATAAGGCGCTGATCGTTTTCCATGCGCCGCTGGACGAGATCGTCTCCATCGACAATGCGACCGAAATTTTCGCCGCGGCAAAGCACCCCAAGAGTTTCGTCTCGCTGGACGATGCGGACCATCTTCTGAGCCGCCGGAAGGACGCGGTCTATGTCGCCGACGTGCTGAGCGCCTGGGCGTCGCGCTTCATCGACGATAAAGGCCATGAGGGTGCGATGGAGCCACTGGAGGACGGGGTGGTCCGCGTGGAGGAAACGCGCGCGGGCAAACTCCAGCAGCGTATCGCCATGCGCGACCATGTGCTGACGGCGGACGAACCGGAAGATCTGGGCGGCATGGACAGCGGTCCCACGCCCTATGACCTGCTGCTCGCGGCACTGGGCGCCTGCACCTCCATGACGCTGCGCATGTATGCCGACCGCAAGAAATGGCCGCTGGAGCGCGTCAGGGTCGATCTCACCCATAAGCGTGTTCATGCGGAAGACTGCGCGGACTGCGAAACCGAGACGGGCATGATCGAGGTGCTGACGCGCGACATTACCGTCACCGGCGATCTGGACGAGGCGCAGCGCGAAAAGCTGCTGGAAATCGCCGACAAATGCCCGGTTCACCGGACCATCACGCATGAAATGCATATTCCGACCAAAATTGTCGGTTAGGCCCGTCACGCTGACGCCATTATTGATTGTTACCAGCTTGTAACAACCCTTTCATGATTGAGAAAGGTGATGGAAAGCATGCTCTCCGGTAGAGAGCAGACGGGTATCCCGCCGGATCTGGCAGGGGTGGAAGATCACGGACCCGGAATGGAAAGACCGGGCGAGGCAACACTCATCGAAGTGACAGGAGTTATCCAGTATGGAATACGCCGAAGAAACAGGCGGACGGAGCACGGCGAAAATGCCGGCACGCAAGACGCGCCTGGCGGTCGCCGCATTTGCCGTCGCAGGGCTTATCGGTCTTCAGGCCGCGCCCGCGCTTGCTCAGGAACCGCTGAACACGCAGGCCGCCGCGCCGTCCAAATCAGCTCTTCAGTCTCTGCCTTCCTTTGCCGATCTGGTGGAGAAGGTAAGCCCCGCCGTGGTGTCGATCCGCGTGGATGCCGAAGAGGAAGTGCAGAACAACGGCATGCCCGACCTGCCTTTCCCGCCCGGCAGCCCGTTTGAAAAATTCTTCCGCGACCTCCAGCCCAAGGGCAAGGACGGCAAGCCGCTCACCCGCAAGGCGCGGGCGCTGGGCTCCGGCTTCATCATTTCCGCCGACGGCTATGTCGTGACCAACAATCATGTGGTCGGCGGCGAAGCCAAGGAGAAGCTGAAAAACGCCAAGATCACCGTCATCCGCAAGAATGGCGACGAATTGCCGGCCAAGCTCATCGGCACGGATCCCAAGACCGACCTCGCACTCATCAAGGTCGAGCCGAAGAAGCCGCTTCCTTTCGTGAAGTTCGGCGATTCCGACGGTCTGCGCGTGGGCGACTGGGTGCTTGCCGTGGGCAATCCCTTCGGCCTTGGCGGCTCGGTGACCGCGGGTATCGTTTCCGCGCGCGGACGCGAGATCGGCGCCGGCCCCTATGACGATTTCATCCAGATCGACGCGCCCATCAACAAGGGCAATTCCGGCGGTCCGACCTTCGACGTGCATGGCAATGTGGTGGGCGTGAACACGGCCATCTTCTCGCCCACGGGCGGCAGTGTCGGCATCGGCTTCGCCATTCCCTCGGCCATGGCCGAAAAGGTGGTGGAAGACCTGAAGGACGACGGCAAGGTGACGCGCGGCTGGCTCGGTGTGGTGATCCAGCCCGTCGATAAGGACATGGCGTCGAGCCTGCAGCTCAAGGAGCCCAAGGGCGCGCTTGTGGCGCAGGTCACCAAGGACGGTCCCGCGCAGAAATACGGCGTCAAGGCAGGCGACGTGATCCTCGCAGTCAACGGCAAGAAGATGGATGACGTGCGCGACGTGACGCGCGAGGTTGCCGACCTCAAGCCGGACGAGAAGACGCCGCTGCGGATCTGGCGGGACGGCCGCGAAAAGACGATCACGGTCAAGATCGGCACCTATCCCGACAATGTCGATCTGTCCTCCGGTGGCGGCAACTCGCCCCAGGGACAGGGCAGCGTGGATACGCTGGGCCTTTCGCTCACCTCCGGCGATGACGGTGTCACCGTGACCGATGTCGACAGCAACAGCGACGCAGCCGAAAAGGGTGTCCGTCCCGGCGATGTCATCGTCAATGTCTCGGGCAAGGATGTGAAGAAGCCCGAAGACGTGGTGTCGGCGGTGAAGGCCGCGCGAGATGGCGGCAAGAGCTCCGTGATGCTCCTGCTGCGCAATGACGACCAGCAGCGCTTCGTGGCGCTCTCGGTCAAGGAAAAGAAGTAAGCCCTGAGGCGGGCCGGTGCATCGCGCACCGGCCCGCGCTCATGTGAGGAAAGTTCATGCGGATACTGGTGATCGAGGACGATCTGGAAGCGGCGGCTTATGTCGTGAAAGGTCTGAAGGAAAGCGGCCATATCGTGGACCATGCCGCCGATGGCGAAGAAGGCCTGACGCTCGCGCTTTCCGGCTCCTTCGACGTGATGATCGTCGATCGAATGTTGCCCAAGCGCGACGGGCTGAGCGTGGTGGAAACATTGCGCGAGGAAGGAAACCGCACCCCGGTTCTCTTTCTTTCAGCGCTGGGCGAGGTGGACGACCGCATCAAGGGCCTGAAGGCCGGTGGCGACGACTATCTCACCAAGCCCTATGCCTTTGCGGAACTGCTGGCGCGCATCGAGGTGCTGGTGCGCCGCGCCAATCCCGACCAGGTGCGCACGCGCCTTCAGGTCGGCGATCTGGAAGTCGACCTGCTGGCCCGCAAGGTCACGCGGGAAGGCCAGGATATCGATTTGCAGCCCCGCGAGTTTCGTCTGCTAGAATATCTGATGAAACATGCGGGACAGGTGGTTACCCGGACGATGCTGCTCGAGAATGTCTGGGAATATCATTTCGACCCGCAAACCAATGTGATCGACGTGCATATTTCGCGGCTGAGAGCCAAGATCGACAAGAATTTCGAACAGCCGCTCCTGCACACGATCCGAGGGGCCGGGTATTCGTTACGTGCTGCAGACTAACCTTCTCAGGACATCGACCTTCCGCCTGGCGGTCATCTATCTGGCGCTGTTCGCGGCCTCCGCGATCACGGTGCTCGCCTATGTCTACTGGAACACGGCGGGCTTTCTGGGCCGCCAGACCGACGAGGCCGTCCAGGCGGAGATTACCGGTCTCGCCGAGCAATATGCGCAAGGCGGGCTACCGCTTCTCGTGCACACCGTCATTCAGCGATCGCGCGATCCCGGCCAGAGCATCTATCTCGTGCTCGATCCGGCAGGCCGCGTGCTGGCCGGGACGCTCGACGGCAAACCCAATGTGCGGCCCGGTCCCGACGGCTGGTTCGATTTCGACTACCGGCGCAAGACCATCGACGGCAGCCTGGAGGTGAAGGCCGCCCGCGCCCGCGCCTTCTATCTGCCGGAGGGCTATTACCTGCTGGTCGGCCGCGACGTGCAGGAGCGGCGCGAGATCGAAGACCTCATCACCAATTCGCTCGTCTGGGCCATCGTGCTCACCGTGGCGCTGGGCCTGCTGGGCGGGCTCTTCATGAGCCGCAACATGCTGGCGCGCGTGGACGACATCAACCAGACCAGCCGCGACATCATGCAGGGCGACCTGTCGCAGCGCCTGCCCATTTCCGGCTCGGGCGACGAGTTGGACCAGCTTGCCCGCAACCTGAACGAGATGCTCGATCAGATCGAGGCGCTGATGACGGGCATGCGTCAGGTGACCGACAATATTGCGCACGATCTGAGAAGCCCGCTCAACCGGTTGCGCAACCGGCTTGAAGTGACCTTGATGCAGGATAGCTCGCCCGCCGACTACCGGATGGCGCTGGAGCGGACGATCTCGGAAGCCGACCAGCTTCTCGGCACCTTCAATGCGCTGCTGATGATCGCGCGCGCCGAAGCCGGTGCGCTGCGCGAGAGCATGACATGGGTCGATCCGGCCAATGTGGTGCAGGATGTCGCCGAACTTTAGGAGCCGGTGGCGGAGGAAAGCGACTTGACGCTGCGCATCGAGGCGCAGGAAGGCATGAGCATTCGAGGCAACCGCGAGCTTCTCTCTCAGGCCGTCGCCAACCTGCTCGACAATGCGCTCAAGCATGGCCGTCCTGTTTCCCCGGAGAGCGAGGGTGCGGCGATTACCGTCACCGTGGCGCCGGACAAGGAAAAGCCGGGACGCGGCGTGGTGGTGTCCGTCGCCGATCGCGGCGGCGGGATTCCGGAGGCGGAACGCAGCCATGTGCTGGAGCGCTTCGTGCGGCTGGA
>NZ_NYVD01000177.1 GCF_002684405.1 Parvibaculum sp.
GGTCTTGCTGTCGTTCTTGGCGGTCACCTCCAGCGAGGCCTTGCCCACCGTCAGCGAGCCGGACACGAAGCTTATGTCGTAACCGAGCTGTGACGAATAAAGTCCGTCAAGCGAGAGGTCAGAGCCGGAATAACTGCCCGCATTCGCGCTGGAGGCGGTGTATTGGGCCGTCCCCAGAACGAGCGAAGAATCATATCCGGAAGGATTGTAGGCAAGCGTCCCGACATCCGCGCTCACTGCGCTGCCGTCATATGTCTTCGTACCCGCGCCGCCGGTCACGGTGAGGCCAGTCATGAAGTAACGAATGAGGGGAGCCGTCTGCCCTTCATAGATACGCCAGATCGAGCTCGTGCCACCCTGGCCATCGATGTTCCAACCGACATCGGTGAAAGTCGAAAGCGTCTTCAGGCCAGCAGTATCCACGCCGATCGCACCGGCCACCGCGGTGCCGGTGACGCCGTTCGATTGACCGGTGGTTTCCGTATTCCAGAAGCTCGCCGTCACCGAGCCGGACGCATTCGGCAAGAGGTAATTTGAACCAATCAGCCCGGCAACCGCCGAGCTGCCATGCACAGCACCGGTGGCGTAGCTGTTGGCGACCGTATTGCCATAGGTGTTGCCCAGATAATTGTTACCGATGAGCCCGCCGACACCGCTGCCGCCCGTTACCGACCCTGTCGCATAGGTGGTGGAAATCACGGCTTGCGTATTGAGGCCGACAAGGCCGCCAAGGTTGGCGCTGCCCGACACCGCGCCCGTGGCAAAGGCCGTCGTAATTGCAGCCCCATTGGCGTTGATCCCCACGAGACCGCCAACATTCGAGACACCGGATACATCACCCGTCGCATAGCTGCGCGTGACGGTGCCAACATTGACGCCGGCAAGACCACCGACACTGCCGCCGGACAAGACCTCGACCTTGCCGGTCGCATAGGAATCCACAATCGTCGCAGACGCGCCAGAGTTGATACCGACGAAGCCGCCCGTGTTGTTCCCGGAACCGCTCACGGTTCCACTTGCATGCGATTGAAGGATCGTGCCGGTATTCGCGCCCGCGACGCCGCCGGCCATCGCGTAAAGCGACCCATTATTATAGATATCGCTGCCCGTCGCCGTGACATCGACGTCAGCTGCCGAATAGCTGATCGTGCCGCTCGCATTGTTACCCACGAGACCGCCGACATAGGCTTCACCGCCGACCTGGCCGCTTGTCGACACATTGGTGAGGAGGCTCGTGTTTCCGGTGAAAGAGCCAATGACCCCGCCAACATATTTTTGACCGGTGATGTCGATACCATCGAGCACGACATCCTTGAGCGTGACGTTGCTGCCCGTATACCCGAAGAGGCCGACATAATCCGTCGTCGCCCGATCGATGGTCAGACCCGTGATCGTATGGTTCTGGCCATCGAAACCTCCGGTAAAGGGGTTGCTGTCGTCGCCTATGGGATCGAAGCCCGCGCCGCTATTCCAGCCAGACGTGCCTGAGGCATCGATGTCGCTTGCGAGTACGAAGGACTTGCCAAGCAGACTCTGCGACGCCATGCCCTGCAGGCCGTAGACATCGGCGATCTGGTAGGGCGTACCAGCGACGCCGTTCCCACCGAGCGCGCGCACGAAGGTGGAGCCGCTGCTCAGACGGAAATCTTTGGCGCTGAACGACGGGAGGCTGGCGCCGACCTGGTTCCACGCGCCGGAAGCGAGATCGAAGAGAGCAACGTCCACGGCAGTGGATGCGCCGGTAGCGATCGAACCGCTGCCGTCGAGGGTCAGCGAACCGCTGGATGCGCTGATCCCCGCGTCGAGCTGGATGTCGCCAGCGTTGATCGTCTGTAGCGTCAGGGCCGACGCATCGGACCATGCGAACGCGCTGGCGATCGTCAGGTCGCCGTCCGCCTTGAGAGTCCGGTCGCCGCTGACGCTGTAGGTGCCGCTGCCGCCGAGCGAGAGCGCTCCGCCCGAGGTGAGATTTCCGTCGATCGCGTAGGCCTGGTCGGCATGCAGATAGAGATCGTAACCGTCATAGGTGACCTTGGTCGATGACGGATTGAAGAAGTCAACGTCCGTATCGGAGTAGCCGGCGAGCGTGGTGTTCAGGTTGGTGAGCGTTCCGCCCAGCGTGCTGCTGCTGGCGATCAGGTCGAGCGACGTGCCGTAGATATCGAGATTGGATATGCCGGCCGCTGCGACCTTGTCGCTGAAGGCGCCGGCCTTCGTGCTCTCGCCGTCGAGATAGGCGAGCGCACCAGCGGCATCGATCGAGCCGGGAGCGGCGAGAATGTAGTAATAGCCGTTGGCCCCCGTGGTCGCGCTACCGAGCAGGCGGCCATCGGAAAGCGCGCTGACATTGGCGCCGGCGAATGCCGTCGTGCCGCTGTCGCTGTAGGCCTTGCCGGAGACGGCAACGGGCGTCGTCGCATATTGCCAATTGAAATAGGGATAGAGGTTGGCCCCGGTACCCCATACGGCGCTCGAGAAGCCGGTCGGGAACGTGCCTTGAAGCTGAGCCGTAGTCAGGGCCGTGCCATAGCCGCTGGTCGTCCCGGAGGTCTGGGTGTCCCAATAGCTTTCAGTGATGGTGCCGACGTTGTAGGGCGTCAGTCCGCCGTTACTGCCGCCGCCCGACACGAGTCCGGTGGAATAGACGTGTTCGAGCGTGCCGCGGTTGCCGCCGGCGAAGCCGCCGGCATAGGTGGTGGCGCTAACCGCTCCTGTGGCATAGGAATCCGAAATCGTCCCGTCATTCACGCCCACGAGGCCACCGGCGGAGGAGGCCGTGCTGGTCACCGGCCCGCCGGCACAGGACAGCGAGACCGTGCCGAAATTGTGTCCGATCAGGCCGCCCGCGAAATTGCCGTTGGCGGAGATCGCGGCGGTCGAATAGGCGCGCGTCACGCTGCCCGAGGCATTGACAACGCCGACCAGTGTGCCGCTCTCCCCGCCACCGGTGATGCTGCCGCCTATCAGGCCGACGTCGGAGACGGTGCCCGACAGGAGGCTGAACAGGCCGACTTGGTCCGTCGAGCCGCGATTGATGGTCAGGTCGGTGATCGTGTGGCTTTGGCCGTCGAAACTGCCCAAGAAGGTTCCGACCGGCACGAAGCCCGCCGTTCCCCAGACATCGCCGTAAGTACCGCCGCTGGCCGTGAAGCCGCTCGTCATGTCGAGGTTGGTGCCGAGCTTGTAGTCCGCGCCCAGGTCCTGCGACATCAGTTGCAGGGCGTGAGGGGTGAAGATCGTCGTGGCGTATTCGTTTCGCAGCATCGGCCGCGTTTCGCCCGCGAGCATCACCCAGGTATCGGTGAAGTCGAAGCCCGAATAGGTGGTCGCCGTGAAAGCATCCGCATTATTGATGCCGGTGCCAGCAAAACTCGTGCTCTGCCCCGTTGAATCGACATCCCAATAGGCGTTGTTGGCCGTCACCCCTCCGGCAAAGGAGGCACCGCCGACCAGCCCCCCGACATTGGTCGTGCCCGTCACATTGCCGCTGGCATAGACGTTGGTCAGCGTGCCGCCCTGGTAGGTGCCGCCGACCAGACCGCCGACATAGTCGGTGGTGCCGGTGACCACGCCCGTCGCGTAGGAATTGGTGATGCTGCCAGCGCGCAGGCGCCCGACCAGGCCGCCGACCTCGCCGAAGCCGGTGACCGTAGCCGTCGAGGAACTGTCGGAAATCGAAGACTGATCGACCCAGCCGACCAGGCCGCCGACCTGGCCACCACCGCCAAGGGAGGTGACGTTGCCGGTGACATGGACATTGCTGACGCCGCTCCCCCCGTCGAGCCGATAGGCCAGGGCTCCGACGCTCCCACCGCTCACGATCGAGACGTTGGACAGGGTGAAGTCCCGGAACCCACCGCTGGTCGAGGCGAACATCCCGACCGCGGCATCGCTCGAACGATCGATCGTCAGGCCGTCGATCGCGTGGTTGAGCCCGGCGAGGACACCGGAAAAGCCATTGATCGGGGCAAAGCCCGCGCCGCTGTCCCATGAAGCGGTTCCGCTCGCGTCGATATTGTCGGCAAGAGCGTAATAGCCGCTGCCGGTGATCGCCTGAAGGTCGTTGGCATTGTGAACGAGCGTATAGGTATTGCCGCCCATGCTGAGGCCGGCGCCCGCGCCCGACAGCGTTACCGTGCCGCCGTCGGCGAAGCTGTAACCGCCGCCATAGGTGAGGACCAGCCCCGCGCCGGCGCCGCTCGCCGCGATACCGTCATTGATCTCGATATTGCGCACCGCATTGAGCGTCAGCGTCGTGTTGGCACTCCAGGTGACGGCGTCGTTGACGAAGATGTCGCCATTCCCCGAGGTCGCTCCGTCATTGCTGGAAATGGCGACATTGCCGCCGGCGAGATTCGTCGACAGCGTGGCGCCCGTAATGTCGCCGCCCGACGTTGCGATGGTGAAGTCGTTGGGATCGAGAAGCCAGGTGCCGGATTGCCCGCCCTCGGCCAGCGTGGAAACACGGGCGCTGTCGGCAACATTCAGGTGTTCGCCCGATGTTTCGACCTCACCGCCCTTCGCACCCGCTCCGCCTTCCGCCTTGATCGAGCCGGAGAAATCCGTCGTGCCCGTTGCTATGACGGACACATCGCCGCCGTTCTGGCCCGGCTTTGCCGCCGAGGCATCGACGTCGCCCGACATGTCGATATTGGCGCCGCGTACCGACACCGCACCGCCCGAGCCATCCGCATCGGTGGCGGCGAGCTTGCCGGCCACCGAGATATCCCCACCGGCGGTGAGCAGGATGCGCCCATCTTTCGTTGCGCTTCCTGTGGCGCGGATCACCCCGTCGGTGTTGCCTGCCAGCGCATAGACATTGCCGCCGGCGGCGGCGAGTTCGGCCTGGGCTGCCGCAACCGCGCCGTCATTCGTGACGTTGCCGTCACCCGCGCTGCCCTGAATGTAGATTCGCCTGTCGCCCCCCACTGGCTGCAAAATGACATCATTGCCCGCGGCCATGGCGGCTGTGCCCGAAGGCGCGTCGATGCTGCCACTGTTCGAGACGCTGCGGCCGATGAGCACCGCGTCGCCGCCTTCCGCGCGAATGGTGCCCTGATTAACGACATCGCCCGACGACGTTCCGGAGACCCGGCCGGCGCCGCCGTTCAAGAAATCCTCATTGGAAATGTCGCGCGTGGAGCCGACGAAGGAACCACCAGTGATGACCTGACCACCGGGACCGACAACGATGCCGTTGCGGTTGATGAGATAGGCGGACCCCGTGGCGCTGAACAACCCATCGATGCGCGACAGGTCCGAACCGGTTACGCGATTGAGGGTTGCCCCGGAGCCATTATCGATGGCAACGCTGCGCCCCGAACCGATTGAAAAGGAATTCCAGTCGATAATGCCGGTGTTGCTCGACTGACTGACCGCAAGTGCGCTACCGTCCCCAGCAATCGAACCGGTGCCGGCCGTGAAATGACCGCCCGTGGGCAACCCATCGGCTGCATACGCCGCCGACGCGGTGCCCTGCGCCAGCACCGCTCCCAACAGCACCGCACGGCAACGCCTGCACCGGAAAAAATACCCACCCATGTTCCTGGCCCTTGCATCCCTTAAATACTTCGTGAACAAAAAGCAGAAGTTCAGTAAAGGAACCAGAGGAGCTGGTTACGTGATCAGGACTGCAGATTGGAAATAACTAGCGAAATCAACAACATGCCGTCGCCATCCAGGCACTATTTTATTTCCGAATATGAAGTATTCGATCCAGGAATTTTGTGGTGTCTTCCCGGCGAGCGAAGGCCAAAAAGGCGTCAGAGCCCAACCGAAAATTAAGTTGAGTGATTTCAGTGGCTTATGATTCTCTGTGGTTTGCGAAGACGACGGAGGATCAGATGGCCTGGACTGAAATCAC
>NZ_NYVD01000178.1 GCF_002684405.1 Parvibaculum sp.
CGCCGCTGGTGCCGGAAACCCGGGCGCAGGGCGATGCGCTCGAAAAGCTGCTGACGGGGGAGACGGGCGCGGAGATCGAGGCGAAATGTTTCATCGCCATGCGCTACTGGCATCCCTTTGCAAACGAAGCGGTGGAGGCGGTGAAAGCCTGGGGCGCCGACGAGATCGTGCTGCTGCCGCTTTATCCGCAATATTCGACCACGACAACGGAAAGCTCGCTCAAGGACTGGGATCGCGCCGTTGCCGCGGCCGGGCTCGACCTCCCGACGCGCGCGGTCTGCTGCTATCCCGCCGCGGAGGGCTTCATCGGGGCCTATGCGGATCTCCTGAAGGCGAAGCTCGATACCTTCGAGGACAAATCATCCGTACGAATCCTTTTTTCGGCGCATGGCCTGCCGAAAAAGATCGTCGATCAGGGCGATCCCTATCAGGCCCAGGTCGAGCAGAGCTGCGAAGCGCTGGCGAAAGCCCTCGGCATCGAGGCCCTCGACTGGCGTTCGAGCTATCAGAGCCGGGTGGGGCCGATGGAATGGATCGGACCGGCAACGGACGATGAGATCGAGAAGGCGGGCGCCGAGGGCAAGAGCCTGATCGTCGTGCCCATCGCCTTCGTGTCGGAACATTCGGAGACGCTGGTCGAACTCGATATCGAATATGGCGAGTTGGCGAAGAAAGCCGGTGTGCCACGCTATGAGCGTGTCGCGACGGTCTCGAGCCACCCGGCCTTCATCGAGGCGCTGGCGACGCTGGTACGCGATGCCAGGGCGCATGAGGGCGTGTTGTGTCCGGAAGATGCGGCCGGCCGGCCCTGCACGGAGAATGTGGCGCTGAAAAGCGTCTCCTGATCGATGCGGGGCGCTTGTTCGTCCTCGGGACCGGGGATAGGGTGCGGCCCCGGCCCGTTGACTTTGCGACCTGATCCCGCCCAAGGATTTTTCCCGTGCAGAATTTTCTTATCGATGGCTATGACTGGCTGCGCGCCCTGCATGTGATTTCGGTGATTTTCTGGATGGCGGGCATGGCCTATCTGCCGCGTTTGTTCGTCTATCACCGCGAAAGTGAGATCGGGTCGGACAAGTCGGAGACCTTCAAGGTGATGGAACGCCGTCTGCTGCGCGGGATTATCAATCCGGCGATGATTTCGACGTTTCTGTTCGGCATCCTGATGCTCATTGCCGTGCCGGACTGGCTCAGCCAGCCCTGGATGCACGTCAAGCTGACGCTGGTCGTCCTGATGACGGCCTTGCACGGTATGTTTGCGCGCTGGCGCAAACAGTTCGAGCGCGACGAGCGGCCCTATTCGAGCCGTTTCTTCCGGATCGTGAACGAAGGCCCGCCGGTTCTGGTGGTCTTCATCGTCATTCTGGTGGTGGTGAAGCCGTTCTAGGCCTGTCCCGGGCGCGACGACCGGTCTCACCCGGCCTGAACGGTCGCAGCGTGAAACCGATTGAATATGCGGGCTTCTGCGGTTATATGTTGCGTAGAAAGCCGGGAGACCGGAATCCTTCCTTATCGTCCTTTCCAGGCCACCGGGTAGCCCAACCGGTCTGCCAAGTGGTTCCAAGAGCACGTAATCGCTGAATCCCGCTGGATCTCACGCGATATGGTGGCGGGAAAGGCACCGACGCCCGGATGAAGGGCGATTTCCCGACAATCGACCGATTTCAAACACCCGCCCATAAAGGTTTCAGTTCCGGAAGGCCTCACTTTCCAGATCACCGCCGAAAAAGCCCCGCTCGCGCGTATCGAGCGCCCGGCGCAAAGGCAGAAAACCTCATTTCCCAACCCGGCCGCTCCTCGAAAAGAGGCAAGGCCATTCCGACACCATAGACGCTATGTCCGAGACCCCTGACGGGCCGGATGCGGAAAAAAGAGACGCCGAAAATGTCCGAGACGCAGATCAAGCTGCAAGACCTCAAAGCCAAATCCCCGACGGAACTGCTCTCGCTTGCCGAGGAGCTGGAGGTCGAGAACGCCTCGACGCTCAGGACGCAGGACATGATGTTCGCGATCCTGAAGCAGTACGCCGAACGCAATGTGGATATTATCGGCGAAGGCGTGGTGGAAGTGCTGCCGGACGGCTTCGGCTTCCTGCGTTCGCCCGAAGCGAACTACCTGCCGGGTCCGGACGATATCTATGTGTCGCCCTCGCAGATCCGCCGCTTCTCGCTCCGCACCGGCGATACGGTGGAAGGCGATATCCGCAGCCCCAAGGAAGGCGAGCGCTATTTCGCGCTGCTCAAGGTCAATTCGATCAATTTCGAAAGCCCGGACAAGGCGCGCCACAAGGTTCATTTCGACAATCTGACGCCGCTCTATCCCGACAGCCGCCTCGAAATGGAAGTCGAGGATCCGACGCTGAAGGATCGTTCCTCGCGCGTGATCGATATCGTGGCGCCGCTCGGCAAGGGCCAGCGCGGCCTGATCGTCGCGCCGCCGCGGACCGGTAAGACGGTTCTCCTGCAGAACATCGCGCATTCGATCACGACCAACCATCCGGAAAGCTATCTGATCGTGCTGCTGATCGACGAGCGGCCGGAAGAAGTGACCGACATGCAGCGCTCGGTGAAGGGCGAGGTCATCTCCTCCACCTTCGACGAGCCGGCGCAGCGCCATGTGCAGGTCGCGGAAATGGTGATCGAAAAGGCCAAGCGCCTGGTCGAGCATGGCCGCGACGTCGTGATCCTGCTCGACTCGATTACCCGTCTCGGCCGCGCCTACAACACGGTGGTGCCGAGCTCCGGCAAGGTGCTGACCGGCGGTGTGGACGCCAATGCGCTGCAGCGCCCCAAGCGCTTCTTCGGCGCGGCGCGAAACATCGAAGAGGGCGGGTCGCTGACCATCATTGCGACGGCGCTTATCGATACCGGCAGCCGCATGGACGAAGTGATCTTCGAAGAGTTCAAGGGCACGGGTAACTCCGAAATCATCCTGGACCGCAAGATTGCCGACAAGCGCGTCTTCCCGGCGATCGACATCCTCAAATCCGGCACCCGCAAGGAAGAGCTGCTGGTCGAAAAGGCCCAGCTCCAGAAGATGTATGTGCTGCGCCGCATCCTCAATCCGATGGGGACGGTGGATGCCATCGAGTTCCTGCTCGACAAGCTCAAGCAGACCAAGAGCAATGACGAGTTCTTCGACTCGATGAATACCTGAAGCCGCAATGCGGTGTCGCTATGGCGCCGCATGCCCGTTGAAGCCGGCCGGTTAACGGTTTGGAACGACTTCCCGTCCTAAGATGTCTGTGTCGGCACTAAAGGGCACGGGCAGGCATGACGGGTAAGTGGAGAACCGGGGAAACGGACGGGGGTGGCATGACATCCCCCGCCTGGATTACGCGCGTTCTCAGCCGCGAATATCTGGCCGGCGCGACCGTCGATATTCAGGGCGACAGCTCTTCGACACCTGAAATCTATGCGGGGGTACAGCTTACCGGCGCCGGGCACCAGTTTCTGGCCTGGTGGCAGGAAGCGCGCGGCGCCGACCCCATTCCCGCCGCCAATGCCGTCAGTCCCAGGGCTCTGCGCCAGATCCTTCCCTATATCCGCTATATGAGCTGGGCCGGGCCTGAACAGCTCATCTTCCGCATCTATGGATCGGCGCTCGCCGAGGCGACGGGGTTCGATCTCACCGGGGTCGATCTTTTCGGCCTGGGCGATTATCCGACCCGCCAACTCGATATTGCCAGGCTCAAAGCCCTCCATGAAATGCCCTGCGGCGTCATCATGCAGCGCGAGATGCGCGGCTTCGACGGCAGCACGAATATCTGCGAGCTGGTGACCCTGCCCATCGCACCGGCCGCAGACGGAAATCCGCGCCTCATCGGCACTATCGTTCCCGTCGAGGTTCAGGAAGATATCTGGACGAAGAAGCTCCGGATGGACCTGGAGCCGGAATTGAAACGCGCGGTTTTCATCGATACGGGGCATGGCGTGCCCGACCCGCTGCTCGGCATGGAGTGCTGAGACGGAAACAAGGGGCGGCATCCGCGCCGGGCTATCATGAAAGCTACCATCCGGTTCATGCCCCGCGTCAGGGCCTGAGTTCTTCCCAGCCGGGATAGGATCCGTCGAAACGGGGCGCTTTATCGCCGCCATCCGTCCATGCGCATCGGGAGGCATAAAACTCCTGTGCGATGATCCGGCCCGGGGCATCCGCCTCAAGCGCATTCGCCGCGAGGATGATCGTGTCGTCCGCTTCAATGAGATTGGCGCCCGTCATCGCGGTTCCGCAATGCGAGCAGAAGCTTCGTTCGAGTTGTGGAGAACTGCGGTAGCGGGTGAGGTGTTCCTCGCCCGTCCATTCCACCTCGTCGCGAAAGGCCGTGAAGAAGAAGCCTGAATGGCCGCCCGCCGCCTTGCGGCACATGGCGCAGTGACATTCGACAATGCCGCTCATGCGCTTTGTCCGAAACCGGACCGCGCCGCAAAGGCAGCTTCCCTCGATCATGGGATCAGCACCGTCGACCCGGTCGTCTTGCGGCTTTCCAGATCCTTATGCGCCTGCACGGCATCGGCGAGACCGTATTTCTGGTTCACCTCGATCTTCACAATGCCTTTCGACACTACGTCCACAAGGTCGTCCATGCGCCAGGCGATTTCTTCGGGCGAGAGCAGGTAGTGCATCATGGAAGGCCGGGTGACGAAGAGCGAGCCCTTGGCGTTCAACAGGCCGAGGTCGAAATTCTCCACCGGGCCGGACGCATTGCCGAAGGAGGCGAGCAGGCCGCGCGGGGCGAGGCAGTCGAGCGAGATTTCGAACGTATCCTTGCCGACGCCGTCATAGACGACGGGCAGCATCTTGCCGCCGGTGATTTCCTTGACGCGCTCGACGACATTTTCTTCCGAGTAGTTGATCACGTGGTCATAGCCATGGGCGCGGGCAAGTTCGGCTTTCGCTTCGGAGCCGACCGTGCCGATGACGGTGGCGCCCAGATGTTTCGCCCATTGGCCGACAATGAGGCCGACGCCGCCCGCTGCGGCATGGAACAGGATCGTGTCGCCCCGTTTCACCGGATAGGTGGAGTGGAGCAGGTAATGCGCGGTGATGCCCTTCAGCATCATGGCGGCGCCGGTTTCGTTGGCAATGTCGTCGGTGAGCTTCACCACCGTCATGGCGGGTACGTTGGCGGCTTCCGCATAGGCGCCGACGGGCCCCATGCCATAGGCGACACGGTCGCCGGTCTGAATACTCTCGACACCTTCGCCGACCGCCTCGACCGTGCCGGCCGCTTCGAGCCCGATGCCGGAGGGAAGCTTCAGCGGGTAAAGGCCCGAGCGGTGATAGGTGTCGATATAGTTGAGGCCGATGGCGCCGTGCCGGACGGTGATCTGGCCCGCGCCGGGGGCGGGGAGGTCGATCTCTTCGAGCTTCATCACATCCGGGCCGCCCTGTTTTTCGATGCGGATGGCTTTGATTTTCATGGGATCGTTCCTGTTATTGCGGGTTCGGGAATCCAGTTGTCATGTGTCTAGCGCCGGGTGAGCGCGAGGCCGAGGCCTGCCAGCGCAAGCACGGCGCCCGACACCTTGTTGCGGATCGTCTGGGCGCGGTGCGACTTCAGCCAGGGGGCGAGCGCGCCGGCGCCGACAGCATAGGCTCCATCGGAGATGGTGCTGACGGTGATGAATGTCACGGCCAGAATAATGAGCTGCGGGGTAGCCGGTTCCGATGGGCTCACGAATTGCGGAAAGAAGGCGGCGTAAAAGGCGAGCGTCTTGGGGTTGGTGACGGAGATGAGAAATCCGCGGCGCAGCAGCAGGTCGGTCGTCGGTCGTGAGGGCGGCCCCGAATTTTCATCCATCGGCTCATAGGGCGCGCGCCAGCTCTGGATGCCGAGCCAGACGAGATAGGCCGCGCCGACAAGTTTCAGTGCTTCCGTCCAGGGACCGAGCGCGGCGAGAAGCGGGGCGAGGCCCAGCACGGTCAGCACCATGTGAAGCGAGAGCGCGCAAGTGGTGCCCGCGAGCCCGGTGAGGGATGCGCGAGGCCCGAAGCGAATACCGGTCGCGACAAGCCATGTCACGACCGGGCCGGGAATGATGCAGAGAATGAGCGTGGCGGCGATGAAGCCGAGATAAAGATCGATCGGGACCATCGCCGCCTGTTCCTGTCCGTTCAGCCGAGATGACGGCGGAAGAAGTCGAGCGTCCGGCTGTTCGCCTCGTCGGCGTTCTTCTTGTCGTAATGCGCACCGCCCACACGCGCGAAGGCGTGGTCGTTTTCCGGGTAGCGGTGGATGGTCACCAGAGCATTGTCGCGCAAGCCTTCCACCATCGCTTCCTGCGCTTCCGGCGGCACGAACTCGTCCTTGCCCGCGACATGCAGCATGAGCGGCGCCTTGATGCCCTTCGCATCGTCCAGACGATTGGCGATGTTGACGCCGTAATAGCCGACCGAGGCGTCGCTCGTCGTGTGGCAGGCGGTGAGATAGGCGAGCAGGCCGCCCAGGCAGTAACCGACCGCGCCGACCTTGCCGCTGGTCATGGGGCGCAGCGTGTCGATGGTCGCCTGAACGTCTTTCGTGCCCTTGTCGGGATCGAACTTGCCCATCAGGTCGAAGGCCTTCTGCCATTCGGCGTCGGTCTTGTCGGTGATGTCGACGCCCGGCTCGATGCGCCAGAAGAGATCGGGCGAGAGGGCGACATAGCCTTCGGAGGCAAGTCCGTCGCAGATATCGCGCATCACCTGATTGACGCCGAAAATTTCCTGAAGGACGACGATGCCCGGGCCGGTGCCGGAGGCGGGTTTGGCGAGATAGCCGCTGAATGAGCCGTCATCTGTCTTGATCTCGATGGTTTCGCCGCTCACTTGCTGATCTCCTTGGAGTGTTGGGGAATGTGGATGGGGTTTTCAGTGTGGGACTCTAGCGGCGCGAGCTGCCTGAATCGAGGGGTGGAACGAGATACACGGTAATTGTCGGTATTCGCCGATAGGGGCGGGATAACGGGTGTTGCTACGTCTGGTTCGAGACATCTCGTTCTTTACGATTATGATTCAATAACTGAGTGAAAATCCCGAAAACGTGACCATAGTATGGAAGAGTAACGCGTTAGTTCGGGGATGGGCTTTTAGACAAGAGCGGACAGAGCATTTTGTCAGTCAGGGAAGTGAAATATCGGCCGGAGATTGATGGTCTTCGGGCGCTAGCTGTCGGCTTGGTGGTTTTTTACCATTCAGGGTTTGTAGGTTTCTCCGGTGGTTTTATCGGCGTTGATGTGTTCTTCGTCATAAGCGGTTATCTCATTACGTCGCTGATCCTTGCCGAACTCGATGGGCCAGGCTTTTCATACTGGAATTTCTACGAGCGACGCGCTCGCCGCATCTTGCCAGCTCTCCTAATTGTGCTGACGGTATCGATCCCCTTCGCATGGTTTCTTCTGACGCCGTCGAATCTCAAGGATTTTTCGCAAAGCATCGTTGCGACGATCGGCTTCTCCTCGAATTTTTTATTTTGGAAGGAGAGTGGGTACTTCGATACCGACGCTGCGCTGAAACCGCTACTCCATACGTGGAGTCTCGCGGTCGAAGAGCAATTCTATTTGATCTTTCCGCCTCTTCTCATGTTGGCTTGGCGATATGGGAAAAGGCACTTCGAATTAATCGTCGTCGCCGGTTTCATCCTCTCGATCGCATTGGCTCAATACACCAGCGTTTACTACCCTACAGCCGGATTTTTTCTTTTGCCTTCTCGTGGGTGGGAATTGCTGGCAGGTGCTTATCTCGCTCATCGTGAAAGAATTTTTCCGATCCATCTATCCGGGCGCCTAGCGGGAGCTCTTGCGGATACCGGCATCGTGTTGGTGGTGGTTGGCACACTTCTTTTCGATAGTTCTACACCGCATCCAAGCGTTCTCACCGCACTCCCCGTGCTTGGGGCCGGCCTGTTCATAGCGTTTGGTCGGGAGAAGAGCGTTGCGAATTATATTCTTACGCGGCGACCGGTCATATTGATCGGACTGTTGTCCTATTCGCTCTACCTCTGGCATGTCCCCGTTTTTGTGTTCTTTAGCCACTACATGCTTGAGGAGGCGGACTCTCTTCAAATGGTCGGGCTTTGCTTGCTCTCGCTGGCCTTGGCCTTTGTTACCTGGAAGTATGTCGAAGCGCCCTTCCGGAACCGAAGAAAGATGAGTGCTCGTTCGATGGCGGTCGGTCTTTTGTCGCTTTCGGTCGTGCCTATGGCGTTCGGGCTTTCAGGGCACTTCTCCGGCGGATTTCCATTGCGGCTCTCAATGCCGACTGCGCTCAAGCGAAGCTTTGCGAGGCTGCCAGAGCCGGCTTGTTTTGATAGCGACGGCATTTCCAAGCGTCCCAGCGACTTCTGCGTCTATGGTCACGGGACCGGCAAAATCGATCTCATGTTGTTTGGCGATAGTCATGCCTACAGTGTTTTGCCAGCCTTCATCGAAGCGGCACGACGGCAGGAAAAAGGCTTTGTCTTTGTGAGCTATAGCAGTTGTTTGCCATTTCTTGGGCTGACACGGGATCAGGCAAGAGAACGAACGCAAAGCTGTCGGGCTCTGAATGACGCAGTGTTCAATTATGTACGGGAAAAAAAAATTGGAAGGATTGCACTTGCAGCCTATTGGGGCGGCTATACTGATGGCGGTGTCGACCGGGCCAATACATATCATTTGCAGATGCGGGAGGGCGATCCGACCGGAAAAAAGGAAAATCGGGAAGCATTTCTCTACGGTCTGAAAAAGACGATTCGCGCCTACGAAAAGATTGATGTGAAGGTGTTTCTTATTGGCGACGCTCCTGCGCAGCATTTTTATGCACGGGATGTGTATCAAAGAATCTATTTTGGCAGTGAGCGGTCGCCGAAAGATGCGGAACGAGCGCTTCAGCAATTTTCCGTATCGGAGACAGATCATCTTGACCTGACCAAATTTTCTCGAGACGCATTTGAGCGGTATCGGGACCGCGCCGACTTGGTCAATCTGGACAGCTTTTTTTGTTCCAACCAGTTTTGCCGGATTGGCACACCTCGGCAAAGCTACTATTACGACCGGCATCATCTAAGTATCGTCGGGGCCGAACATGTTGCCGAGGCGATAGAGCCCCTCTTTGAGACAAAGTAGTTTCAGCGACGGGAATCAGTGTTGTCGTCGCATCATACGCAACTCTTCGTTGAGCTGTTCCGGCGTGGTAACAGGTAACGAGCAGGTTTCGCCGACACAGACATAGGCCGTGGGTTTGCCGTCGACCTTACCCTTGCCGAAGGCTGGGTGACTCTGCGGCAGGCTCGCATTTTTCGGCAAATGACTGACGATGCGGTTGGGCAGGGCAAGCGCGTAGATGGCGCGGCGAAGCGGTTCGATCTCTCCTGTATCGCCTGCCAGCACGATCTGGATCGGGCGGAGGCGGGTCTCGAAACTTTCGATATAGCTTCCCAGCGGAAAGATGTTGCGTTGAAGTTCGCCTGCGAACGCCCGGATGATGCTGTCGGCCTTGGCCAGATAGCTGTGGTCGCCCGTGAGAAAGGCAAGCCGGGTGAGGATGCCCGGCAACACGCCATTGGCGGAGGGAATGGCATCGTCATATACAGTTCGTGTACGGATGATCAAGCCGGGGGCGTCGTCCGCGGTGAAGAAATAGCCGCCATTCGTGGCATCCGCGTAATGGGAATCCAGTTGTCCAATGAATGATTGCGCAGCGTCGAGATAGCGGGGCGCGAACGTTGCTTCGTGAAGCGCCAATGCGGCATCGGCCATGAAGGCGAGATCGGCGGCCATGGCGAGATGCTGCAGCTTGCCTTCGCGCCAGGCGTGGTGGAGCCGCCCGTCGCGGATCATGTTTTCCTCGACGAAGCGGAAAGCGCGGGCCGCGAGGTCGATCCATTCCGGCTCGTCGAAGGCAAGGCCC
>NZ_NYVD01000179.1 GCF_002684405.1 Parvibaculum sp.
CGACGATGGACCCGCCATGGGCGGCCATGGTCACGTCCACCTGTTCGCGCGTCAGCACCTTGCGCGGGTCCTTGCCGGCGATGCCGGGCAGCATGACGGGGTCGGAGGTGAACTCATGATTGACGCAGAGAAGGCCCCGGTCGCTTGCATCGGTGCCATAGGGAAGCGGCACGAAGCCCACATAGTCGTTGTTGTAGCCGAATTGCAGGCGCTGGGCGGCGGCGGTCTGTTCCATCGGATCGAAATCCGGGGCGCCCTTCAGAATCGGGTCGCCCCAGCGCAGGATGGGCTCGGCGCGATAGCCGCGCGCGACATGATGGGTCTCATCCACGCCATGCTCGATTTCAGCGAATTTGAAGCGGGTGGGGTTCGGCTTTTCCGGTTCGGCGGCCTTCTGCGGTTCGTCGGTATCGTCGCAGGCGGCGAGCGCCAGAGGCGCGGAGGCCACACCGGCCAGCAGGGCGGCATTGCGCATTCCTTTGAGGAGGCCACGACGGCCGATGCGCCGGTCCCAGATTTCGTTCAGCGAGGGCGCCGTTTCCCTTGCGGCCGGTTCGTCATCCGCCGTTTCCAGTTGCCGGTCGAAAGAATCGCCATCCGCCATCACGCTCTCCTGATTTCAAAGCAGGCCGAAAAGCTATGGCTGGGCCATGACGATTGAATGACAGGGGGATGACCGCGCTATTGGCGCGCAGGGCATGAGCGGGCATAGTCGCGGGCAAAGAGAACCGAGAACAGGGAGTAAAAGACATGGCCATCTATGCGCTGGGCGACACGCAGCCGATTCTACCGGGCGAGGGCGACTACTGGGTCGCGCCGGATGCGCAGGTCATGGGCAATGTGAAGCTGGAGAAGAATGCCAGCGTCTGGTTCAACGCGGTTCTGCGCGGGGACAATGAGCTCATCACCATCGGCGAAAACTCCAATGTGCAGGACGGCTCCGTGCTGCACACCGATATGGGATCGCCGCTCACCATCGAGAAGGACGTGACCATCGGCCATATGGTGATGCTGCATGGCTGCACGATCGGCGAGGGAAGTCTGGTGGGTATTGGCAGCATCATTCTCAACAATACGAAGATCGGGAAAGGCTGCCTGATCGGCGCCAATACGCTGATCGCGGAGAACAAGGAAATCCCGGACTATTCCATGGTGCTGGGCGCGCCGGGCAAGGTGGTCAGGACGCTGGAGAAAGAACAATATGAAGCGCTGCGCCTTTCCGCCGAGCACTATGTGCAGAACTGGAAGCGCTATGCGGGCGGCCTGAAGAAAATCGGCTGATGCGCCGGCTCGTCCTTCTCGCCGCGCTGCTTTCGGTTTCGCTGCCGCCTTGTGCGATGGCGGCGGAAGCTCAGGCGGGTTCGGAGGGGCTTCGCCCGCTCGCTATCGCCGGGCAGGGCGGCAGGCATGATTTCCAGGTTGAAATCGCCGACGACAATGCCGAAAGGCTGCGCGGGCTTCAGGGGCGCGAGACGCTGCCGCGGGGGCAGGGGATGCTCTTTATCTATGAGGGCTGCCGGCGGGTGAGCTTCTGGATGAAGGATACGCCGGTTTCCCTCGATATCGCGTTTCTGGATCGCAATGGCGATATTCTGGATATCGCGGCCGGGACCGAGCCCTATTCGCTTGCGGGGATCGGTCCGGACAGGGATGTCTTCGCCGTGCTGGAGGTCGGCGCGGGAGAACTGGCCGCGCGAGATATTTCCGCAGGCGACCGGGTGCTCTACCCGGCGCTTGAGGGCCCGGCCTGCGAGTGAGGGATCGGCGTTAGACGGGGCGCTATCGGCTGATAGACTGTCCCGACCGTCATCAATGAAACGGCTTTGAAACAACAGATCAGGGAGTTGAGACCATGAGCGTTGCCGAGGACAGCACCGCGGCACCACAGGAGGTGCTTTACGAGGTTGCGGATCATATCGCGACCATCACGCTCAATGCGCCGGAGCGGATGAACACGATTTCCGCGTCCATGCTCAATCAGCTTACGGATTGTCTTCTGGAAGCGGATGGCGATCCGGATGTGCGCGTCGTCGTGCTGACGGGGGCGGGGCGCGCCTTTTGCGCCGGGCTCGATCTGAGGCCCGGGCAGGGCGGCGGTATTCTGACCGGCGCATCGCAGCCGACCTCGCTCGACCTGAAATACACGCCGCCGACCGTGCTTCAGGCGATGGAAAAGCCGACCATCTGCGCGCTGAATGGTGGCGCGGCGGGCTATGGCATGGATACGGCGATGGGCTGCGATATCCGCATCATGGCGAAGTCGGCGAAACTTGCCGCGGCCTTCACCAAGCGCGGGCTGGTGCCGGAATCGGGCGGCACCTGGATCCTGCCGCGTCTGCTGGGCTGGTCCAAGGCGGCGGAACTCATTTTCACCGGCCGCACGCTCAGCGCCGAGGAATCGGTCGAATGGGGACTTGCCTCGGAAGTGGTCGACAATGAAAAGCTGATGGAGCGCGCCATGGAAATGGCCGGGGAGATCGCCGCCAATGCGCCGCTCGCCGTGCAGGCGTCGAAACGCATGATGCGGATGGGGCTGAACGAGCCGTTCCCGGAGCATGTCCACCACGTCTATCTCCAGCTTCTGCCGCTGATGAAGACGGAAGATCTGCGCGAGGGCATGACGGCCTTCATCGAAAAGCGCAAGCCCGAGTTCAAGGGCAAGTGAGCCGAAGGAGAGCGGATGCGGGGCGGGGCGGATCAGGCTGGAGAGTGGTTTTCGCACGGTCGCGTCCCGCCGTTCCTGCAAGGGGTGTTGCTGGCGGTTCTTCTGCTGGCGGCATCCGCCTTGCCGCTCAGCGCCGCCGGGCTGTCGGGACGTTATGAGGGGATCGGCGCCGGGGCGGGCATGTCGCTCGTGCTCAACGAGAGGGGGGAGCGCATCGAAGGTGCGTTCCGGCCGCGCGAGGGGCTCGAATACCGCCTGTCGGGCGAGCGCTCGGCGAAGGGCGCGGAAGGCTCTCTGATTATCGGCGGCAAGGCATCCGCCGCCTTCTTTCATCTGGAGAAGCGGCCCCTCGGCGTTCAATTCCTTTTCATTCCGTCCAATGCGAAGGGCCTGCCCGATATTGCTTCGGCGCGGGAATATTCCTTCCTGAACGAAGACGCCCGCAAAGCGTCATCGCCCGATTACCGCCCCGCGCCGCAAGCGCCGGTCGATGTCGTGCGTTTCGTCGATCGTTATACGGAATGGTCGCCGCGCGACGTGGCGCGCCAATATGCGGCGCTGCCGGACGATATGCGGGCGCTTATCCTGCTTTACGATTATGCAAGCGTGGATGTCATCTGGCGTATCTGCCGAAGCGGACCGCCGAACGATGCTTTTCCGCAAGCGGCCTTGGATGAACTGCTTGATCGCCAGACCGCCGATTGCCGGGAAATTCTCCGGCTCGTGAAGGACGTGCAGGACAAGAAGCATTTCGGCGAATTCCTGCGCCGCGCCAAGTTCGAGATGCAGCTTGTGCGCTCGACCGTGCAATGCGCGCGGGGGCGGATGCCGCAGGCGCGCTGCGCGGATGTAAGCGCCATTGGCGGGCCGCTCATATTGCGCTGGCAGGATGCGACAGTCTTGCTGGGGGGTGCGGCAAGGGGGGAGGCGGCCGTCACTGCGCCGCCTGCCGATTTGCCGCCGGATATGTCCGCCGATGCATCGGCCGGGACGGAAGAGGTTCGCGGGCAGGCGCCTGTGCCGCTCTCGCGTCCGTCTTTGTCCGAGGTTGAGTCTTCGGGGAGCGTGCCTCCGACCGACGGGCCGGACGGTGCCGGATCGGCTGGCCGTGAGGTGGAAACGCCGGGTGCGGATATGCGGACTACTCTCTCCGCTCCGCTGCCGCTTGCGCGGCCCCGGCGTTAAAAAAGCGATGCGAGCGCGGTCCTAGTCGACCGAGACGAGTTCGATCTCGAAGGTCAGGTCCTTGCCGGCCAGCGGATGATTGGCGTCCAGGCGAACGGCTTCGTCCGACATTTCCGTTACCACAAGCGGGATCTCTCGGCCGTCCTGCGCGGTCGCGGTCAAGCGCATGCCGAGCTGGATTTCCATTTCCGCGGGAAGTTCGGTACGGGGCACTTCCTGCACGAGGCGGGGATCGTGCTCGCCATAGGCCTGCTCGCTGGGAATGGTGAAGGTCTTGCTCTCACCGGGCTCCATGCCGACCACTTCCTGCTCGAAGCCGGGAATGACCGTCTGGCTTCCGACCGCGAATGCAATCGGCTCGCCATTCGCGCTGCTGTCGAACACAGTGCCGTCGCTGAGCTTGCCCGTATAGTGGACGCGGACCGTATCGCCATTTGCTGCTGCCACAATTTACCTTTCCGCATGCCCGCAGCCTCGCGGCGAACATGCAATATCCGGATAACAAAACGGGCCTTCAGCCATGTGCTGAAAGCCCTTATCGGTGGCAAGCCTAACATCCGCCAAGGCGCAATGTCACCCGCGCGCGGGCCGATAAAGGCCCGCTGTCGTCAAATCGTGACGTTCGGTAGCCGGGTTTCAGATGGGACGGCGCCAGACCTTACGGATTTTGGCGTCCACTTCCGGTCCGCGCGAGTTCCACGCGGCGCGGTCCCGTGTCGCGTCGACCACGAAGATCGTATCGGTCGATCCGATATGCTGGCTCAGATCGTTGAGAAGGGCCGGGGCCGTCAAATCCGGCGCGGCGTTCACGCACCAGACATTCGGCGCCAGCTTGTAGGCGGGGCCGAGCGACATGATCGACTGTTCGAGCGGGCCCGCATAGCGCGACTTCACATCGAGCACGATCATGAAGTTGCTGCTTTCGGGCCGTTTGCGGCGGTCCTGCTGCCCCTTGCCCGGGCCGTATTTCGGACGGGCTTCCGTGCCGTCGATGACGGGGCGGTTGGTTTGGGTGACCGGGTATTCGGCCTCCTGCTGTTCGCCTTCATGCCGGTGGGCTTCAGCCCCGAGGTCCTTGCCCCCCAGAGCAAAGAAATTCGTGAAATGGGGAACTTCGTCGGCGCGGCGCCAGTCGGCCGCGGCGAGCGGCGTGCCTTCGGGCGCGATCAGGCTATGGCCTGCGATACGCCCCTCGGCGATATAGGTCTGCATCGCCTGAAACGAGTAGGGGCCGTAAATCCTGTCGCCATATTTGAGCGTCCAGCGGGTTTCCGCCTCGGGGCTCTCACCGGCCGACATGTCTTGTCCTGTGGGATTTGCCGCGCTCATGACTGTGCAGAATCAACCTGGAAAACGGGTGTGGCCGCGATCCCCCCGCATTGGCCGCGAAGGGGGTGATAATGAAGCCTAGAACCACTTGGTTAACGCGAGGTCAATTGCCGGAAACTTGCTCCATGCGGAGAGCAGGGGCAGGATCGGCGGCCAAACGGGCAGAAAAGTCCCGTTTCAACAGCTATTTGCGGCGCCCCGGCGGGGCGACCGCCGACAGGGATGGATCTAAAAATGGGTACAGAATTCTGCACCGCGGAGCGCGAGGGAAATGTTCTCGTCGTAACGATCAACCGGCCCGAGCGCATGAATGCGCTGCATCCGCCGGCGAATTTCGAGCTGGAGGAAATCTTCAACGATTTCGAAGCCGATGACGATCTCTGGGTGGCCATCATCACGGGTGCGGGCGAAAGAGCGTTCAGCGCCGGCAACGATCTGCGCTTTCAGGCAGAAGGCGGCAAGATGGAAGTGCCGGCGACGGGCTTTGCCGGTCTTACGGCGCGCTACAACATCACCAAGCCGGTTATCGCGGCGGTGAACGGCGTTGCCATGGGCGGCGGTTTCGAGATTGCGCTGGCCTGCGATCTCATCATTGCGTCGGACAATGCGAAATTCGCGCTGCCTGAGCCGAAAGTCGGCCTTGCCGCGCTGGCCGGCGGCCTGCACCGTCTGCCGCGCCAGATCCCGGTGAAACAGGCCATGGGCATGATCCTCACCGGCCGTCAGGTCTCCGCCGAAGAAGGCAAGGAACTCGGTTTCGTGAACGAGGTCGTGCCGCAGGCGGAATTGCTCGATGCGGCGAAGCGGTGGGCGGGGCTCATTGCGGAATGTTCGCCGATGTCGATCCGGGCTTCCAAGGAATCCGTCTATCGCGGTCTGGACGAGGCCGATCTCAAGAAGGCGGTCGAAGGCAAATATCCCTCCGTTGCCGCGCTCTTCAAATCGGAAGACCTCATCGAAGGTCCGCGGGCCTTTGCCGAGAAGCGCAAGCCGCAGTGGAAAGGCAAGTGAGAAGGGGCAGGTAAGTCCCGTCAGGGCGTCGCGGCGGCGCGCGTTTCCGCCAGCGAGGCCGTCATCTGCTTGAAGCGCCGGGCCGCCGCCACGAAAGGCGGCTCGGTGCCGGGCGGCGGCAGGTTCGCGAGAACCGCCGGCCCGTCCTCGCCATCCGGATCCAGCGCGACCCAGATATAGGGCCGGCGATGCGACTGACGCATCAGCCATTCATAGGGCGCCTGCCGCCAGGGCAGGATTTTCCAGGTCATATTGTCGAGCACGAGATCGCCGCGATCGGTGGCGACCAGCAGAACGGCATGTCCTTCGCCGTTCCATTGGCGGACCACGGCGACGGAAAGCGCCGTGAGCGGCCAGCCGCGCTCCGTGAGCAGGCGTTGTTTCAGAAGCGCAAGGTCTTCGCAGTCGCCGCCCCGGTCGGGATCGGCATAGGCCCAGTATTCCCGCATTCCATAGAGCGAGAGATCGTCCCGCTCGGGAATGGACCTGTTCACAAAGTCGTTGATGTCGTTGAGTTCCCGCCACCGCTCCGACGACAGATGCATGGGGGCGGGGTGGTCGCTGCCGCCCGTGCACCCGGCCGGATTTCTCAGGCAAAAGCCGATATAGCCCGCAGGCGGCATGACCTGACGGCCAACGGGCAGCAATGCGCCGCTTTCGACGGACCGCTCTCCTGGTGCGGGGGCTGTGGCATCGCGTGGTATTTGCGAGGCCGTGCCGGTGACAAGGCCCGGCGGCGTGGCGGGCTGAAGCGCCAGGCCGAGCAGGACCAGAATAGAGCCGAGCCGTGCCGCGCGGGCATAAGGCCGGTTTGTCCGTTGCACCATCTCTCTTGTCTCGTCCGGTGGTTGCTGCGATTGCGACCGATACGTGTGTAGATCGATGGATGTATACTAAAGGGTGTGTCTTAAGTTTGTGTCAATGCGGCACAGCCAGGCCGGACCGGATGCGTTTACGAGTGCGTTTGCAGATGAGGCCGAAAAACAGCCGGCCCC
>NZ_NYVD01000180.1 GCF_002684405.1 Parvibaculum sp.
CGCCAACCCGCGCAACATCGAAGCCTCCTTCGCCAATGGCAAGGTCAATGGCGTGAAGCAGCCGGTTGCCGATGGCGAAGCGGCCGATGTCGCAGTCGTGGTCGTCAATTCCGGCGGCAAGAGCGAGGGCGCGATTTCGCTCGCGCTGGTCGACCTCAAGGCCGGTGGCGTCACGGCGGAAGCGCTCCGCACCATCGACCCGACGCGTCCCCATGCGCAGCTCACCTTCAAGGATGCGCCTGCCGAGCTGATGGGCCCGGCCGGTCAGGGCTGGTCGCAGCTGCAGCGTGTGCTGGACGGCGCGGCCGTGCTTTTCGCCTTCGAGCAGGTGGGCGGTGCCGAGGCCTCGCTGGAAATGGCAAAGGAATATGCGCTGGAGCGCTACGCCTTCGGCCGCCAGATCGGCTCCTATCAGGCGATCAAGCACAAGCTTGCCGATATGTATGTGAAGAAGGAACTGGCCAAGTCCAACGCCTATTACGGCGCGATGATGCTGAACGACGAAGGCTCGGAACTGACCGAAGCCGCCGCCGCCTCGCGCATCGCGGGTAATGACGCCTATGTCTTCGCGGCTCAGGAGAACATCCAGACCCATGGCGGCATCGGCTACACATGGGAATCGAACTGCCAGTTCCACTACCGCCGCGCCAAGCTGCTCGCTCTCTCGGTGGGCTCCTCCGCCCAGTGGAAAGAGAAGCTCGTCTCTCGCCTCGAAGCGAAGAACGCAGCCTGAGCGAACCAAAAACAGAATTCGGCAAAGGGAAATAACGTCATGGATTTCAACGACACACCGGAAGAAGCCAAATTCCGCGCAGAGGTTCGCGAGTGGCTGAGCAAGAACGCGACACTGAAGTCGGAAGCCAAGAACACGAACGTCGACCGCACGCAGGATCAGGTCGTCAAGCGCAACAAGGAATGGCAGGCCAAGAAGGCCGATGCAGGCTATGCCGCGCTTACCTGGCCCAAGGAGTGGGGCGGCGCAGGCGCCTCGCCCATCCACAGCGTGATCTACGGGCAGGAAGAGTCGAAATACGACGTGCCCGGATCGATCTTCGCGATCGGCCTCGGCATGTGCATTCCGACCGTCATGGCCTGGGGCTCGGACGAGCACAAGAAGCGCTTCGTGAAGCCCGCCATCCGCGGCGAGGAGATCTGGTGTCAGCTCTTCTCCGAGCCCGCGGGCGGGTCGGACGTCGCGGGCTTGCGCACCCGCGCGGAAAAGGACGGCGATGAATGGGTTATCAACGGCCAGAAAGTCTGGACCTCCGG
Organism: Parvibaculum sp.; assembly: GCF_002684405.1. Taxonomy (GTDB): domain Bacteria; phylum Pseudomonadota; class Alphaproteobacteria; order Parvibaculales; family Parvibaculaceae; genus Parvibaculum. The sequence continues at coordinate 1,270 of NZ_NYVD01000180.1, forward strand.
TGCCCAGTTTTGCGACTACGGCATCCTGCTGACCCGTACCGACCCGAACGTGCCCAAGCATAAGGGCCTCACCATGTTCTGGATCGATATGAAGGATCCGGCCGTGGAAGTGCGCCCGATCCGGCAGATGTCGGGCGAAAGCGGCTTCAACGAAGTCTTCTTCACCGATCTGCGTGTGAAGGACGATCAGCGTCTCGGCAAGGAAGGCGACGGCTGGAAGGTCGCGCTGACCACGCTGATGAACGAGCGTCTCGCGGTGGGCGGCAGTCAGGGCAATGCGGATGTGGACGACCTCATCCGCCTCGCTCGCGATGTCGATATTGCGGACGGTCCGGCCATCAACAATGGCGCCGTGCGCGAGCGCATCGCCGACTGGTATGTGCAGGCGCAGGGCCTGAAGTTCACCCGTTTCCGCACGCTGACGGCACTCTCCAAGGGTGAGACGCCGGGTCCGGAATCTTCCATCAGCAAGATCGTGGCGGCCAAGAAGATGCAGGATCTCGGCTCCTTCGGCATGGACCTGCAGGACCAGGGCGGCATCATCCGCGACCGCAACGTATCGCCGCTGGATGGCGCCTATACCGAGCAGTGGTTCGGCGCGGCGGGTTACCGCATCGCCGGCGGTACGGACGAAATCCTGCGCAACATCGTGGCCGAGCGCGTGCTGGGCCTGCCGCAGGATGTGCGCGTGGACAAGGACAAGGCGTTCAACGAACTGCCCAAGGGAAAATAAGACAGGAAACTTTCCTGCCTTTGCAAAGGGGTCCGGTGTCCGGGCCCCTTTTTGCATGTCCTGTCTTTAGTCGCCTCTGAAAGGCTGTGTTATGCTCTCGCCCGGATCCAACGTCCGGGGCAGGGTTTGAAAGCGGCGCTGAAATCGGCAGTTTTATGGATGCGCGCGCATCTGCACGCCATGGGCGTGTGGCTCAAGGCGCGTCTCCCGGCGACGCCTGCGGGCTACGGACCCTATTTCCCCGTGGCAGGCGTGATCGTTTTCGGCATCGCATTTTCGATTATCCGGCAGGTCTATGTGCCGCCGGTCACGCCGGGTCTGGAGGGCATTCTGTCCGACGGACGGCTTGTCGTCCTCACCCGCGTTTCGCCCGCGCTTTATTATGAAGGCAGCGACGGCCCGACCGGCTTCGAATATGCGCTGGCAAGGGACTTCGCAGAGGACCTTGGTGTTGAGGTCGACTTCCGTGTCTATAACACCGAGCCGGAACTGCTCGACGCGCTGGCGGACAATGCCGGTCATATCGCAGCCGCCGGCATCGTCGCCACGGAGGCGCGGCGCGAGCGCTTCGCCTTCACGCAACCCTATGAAACCGTGCGCCAGCTCGTCGCGTGTCGCCGCCCCGCGGGCCGGATCCGGTCGATGAAGGATCTGGAAGGGCGTCGCGTATTGCTGGCTGCGGGAACCTATGGCGCGGAACTGTTTGCAAAGAAGGCCGAGGCGTCGGAAGAGATCGAAGTGAGCATCGAGAATGCATCGCCCGATGAGCTCCTCACGCGTGTGGCGGACGGGGAGGCGGATTGCACCGTCGCCAACAGCATAACCTTCAAGGTCACCCAGCCCTACAGGATCGAACTCCGGAGAGCGTTTTATCTGTCAAAGGACGAACCGGTCGGGTGGGCTTTTCCGAAGGGGGAAAAGGAGCTGGACGGCAAATTGTCGGAATGGTTCGCCCGGTCGGAGAAGTCCGGGCTCATCGCGCGCCTGGAGCGCCGCTATCACGGCTTCCTGTCGCTCTTCGACTATGTCGACATCCGGAGCTTCCGCCGCGCCATCGAGGATGTGCTGCCGGAATACGAGAAGGCGATTCGCCGGGCGGCGGCCGGGAGCGGTTTGCCCTGGGAGTTGCTGGCCGCGATTTCATGGCAGGAATCGCACTGGAACCCGAAAGCCCGCAGCCCCACAGGCGTGCGCGGTTTCATGATGCTGACCTTGCCGACCGCCAAGGAACTCGGCGTGGAAGATCGTCTCAATCCATTGGAAAGTCTGGAAGGCGGCGCGAAATATCTCGCCAGCATCAAGGAAAGGCTGCCGGACGGGATCGAGGGCGACAGCCGCGTCTGGATGGCGCTGGCGGCCTATAATATGGGGTTCGGCCATCTGCTGGATGCGCGCATTCTGGCCGCTCGCCGAGGTCTCGATCCTGATTCGTGGACGGACCTTCGCCAGGTCCTGCCTTTGCTCCAGAGGCCGGAGATCTACGCAAAACTCCGCCATGGAAGAGGGCGTGGCGGCCAGGCCCTTCACTATGTGCAGCAGATCCGCACCTATATGTACATTCTTCGCCAGAGCCGCGGCCTGATTTGATCTCTGACAATGCTTCGTGCGCCGGTTCCTTTACCTAGGGGTGCGACACCTCGCCATGCCACTGCGACCAAATGACCACTAAATTTTTATGGGCTTTGGCGGATGATGTGTCCGAACGAATTGCAATGCACCGGCGGGGCTGAAAACCGATTTCCGGTGCCGTCTCAAGGAGAAGAAAATGAAGGGCAACATGAAATATTCCGCACTCGGCAAGATCGCGCTGGGCGTGGTGCTGGCAGCGGGCATGGTCGCCGCTGCACCGGCGGCTCAGGCGGCTGACGGGTTCAAGGGCAAGTCTGCGGGTGACTTCGTCGTCCGTGCACGCGCCATCGGCGTCATCCCGCGCGACAATGCGGACAGCGCCTCCATCCCGGGCGAACCCGATGTCTCGAACGAATATGTGCCGGAACTCGATTTCACCTACTTCATCACCGACAACGTCGCGCTGGAACTGATCGCCGCGACGACCCGTCACGATGTGAAGTGGAATATCGGCGGTACCCAGCTCGATCTGGGTAAGGTCAACCTGCTGCCGCCGACCCTGACCGTTCAGTATCACTTCATGCCGAAAGAGCGTCTGAGCCCCTATGTCGGCGCGGGCCTCAACTACACCATCTTCTACAATGAGGATGCAGGGTCTTCGATCACCTCGATCGACTACGAAAACAGCCTCGGCTATGCGCTGCAGGCCGGTGTCGACTACGCGCTGGACGACAACTGGTCGCTCAACCTCGACGTGAAGAAGCTCTGGCTCGACACTGACGTGAAGATCAATGGCGGTGCGGTCACCGCCAATGTGAACCTCGATCCGTGGATCGTCGGTGTAGGCGTCGGCTACCGCTTCTGATGCCGACCGCGGTATAGGCGGACGGCGGGTCTTCGAGGCTGGTTCTCGTCCCTGTCACCCGCAGCCCCACGGGGGCGAAAACGGGAGATCGGACCGCCGCCTGTACGGTTGGCCGGCAGCAGCTGCCCCTCGCATTGCGAGGGGCAGTTTTTTTATGCTAGCCAATAGGGTAATCACCCTAGTCGCTGTGCGCGGCGCGGGAGGAAAACAACCGGATTTCTGGAGGAGAAACCGTTGAACCAGATGGTCGATGGAACGGGGATCGATACCGCCAAGGTCAGGGAAGAGGGCCTGAGCGTTGCTATTCTGGGAGCGGGCGCCGGCGGTTTGTGCATGGCGATCCGCCTGCAGCAGGCCGGCATCACGAATTTCACGATATATGAAAAAGCCGACCGTGTGGGCGGCACCTGGCGCGACAACACCTATCCGGGCGCAGGCTGCGACGTTCCCTCCATGCTCTATTCCTATTCTTTCGAGCCCAAACTCGACTGGAGCCGCCGTTTCGCCGCCCAGCCCGAGATCGAGGAATATTTCGAGCATGTCGCCCGCAAATATCGTCTCTACCCGCATATCCAGTTCGGCAGCGAAGTCCATGCGGCGCGCTTCGACGAGGCGACCGGTCTCTGGCACCTGGAGATGAAGGACGGCCGGGAGGTCACCGCCAATATCGTCGTCTCCGGCGTGGGCCAGCTCAACCGGCCTTTCACCCCCGATATTCCCGGTCTGGAGAGTTTCGAGGGGATCAGGTTCCATTCCGCGCGCTGGGAGCATGAACACGACCTGACCGGCAAGACCGTCGCCGTGATCGGCAATGGCGCCAGCGCCATTCAGTTCGTGCCCGAGGTCGCGAAGGTGGTGAAGGACATGACCATCTTCCAGCGCACGCCCAACTGGGTCGTGCCCAAGGCGGATCGTCCCTACAAGGAATGGGAAAAGAAGCTGTTTCGCGCCTTCCCCTTTGTGGCGCGCCTCCAGCGCTGGCTGATCTGGATGACGCTGGAGCGCAATTTCCTCGCCTTCACGCAAGGGAGCTTTTTCGGAAAGCTCTTCGAGAAGGCGTCGAAAAAGGCATTGGAAGACGCCATTGCCGATCCGGACCTGCGCCGCAAGCTGACGCCCGACTATCCGGCAGGCTGCAAGCGCATCCTTCTTTCCAATGACTGGTTCCCCGCGCTTGCCCGTCCCAATGTCCATGTGGACGATCACGGCGTCGAGCGCATCACCAGGGAAGGCGTCGTGACGAAGGACGGTGTCGAGCACAAGGTCGATGCCATCGTTTTCGCGACCGGTTTCGAGGCGACCCGCTTCCTCGCGCCGATGGATGTCGCCGGCCGCGGGGGGCTCGACCTCAACGACGCATGGGCGAAAGGCGCGGAGGCCCATCGCGGCGTGGCGCTGGCGGGCTTCCCCAATTTCTTCATGCTCTACGGACCGAACACCAATCTCGGCCACAACTCGATCATCTTCATGATCGAGTGTCAGGTGAATTACATCCTGCAATGCATCGAAGCGGTGAAGGCTTCGCATGCGCGCTACATCGACGTGAAACCGGAAGCCATGGCCGAGTTCAACAGCGAGCTGCAGCGCGACATGCAGAAAACGGTTTGGGCCGCGGGCTGCTCGTCCTGGTACAAGACCGAAGACGGCAAGGTGACCAATAACTGGTCGAGCTTCACCGCCCGCTACTGGTGGGAGATGCGCCAGCCCGATTTCGAGGAATATTCGCTGGCAGGCGCCAACACCTGACGCGACCGCGTGAGATGAGATGCAAGGGACGGGCGACGCGGTCGTCCGCCCTTTTTGCGCTCAGCGCCGCCGCCGTTGCGTGAGATCGCCCGTGATGGCGAGATAGACCAGCATCGCCACTGCCGCATAGACCGCATTCAGCAACAGCACGTTGAACCAGGGGGCGCCCACGCCGAGCACCAGCTTGGCGTTGAGCGAAGGAATGCCGGCCAGTGCAATCGCCGCGACCACGACGCCGAGCGTTGGTTTCATTGCGCGGAAGATGAACGGCAGGAGCGCCGCCACGATGCAGGCCACGGCATAGCGCCCCGGCATCAGCATCAACGCCCATTTCGCCGGACCGCCGATCAGCATGGCGGCGAGCGCATTGACGATCGTGCCGGCAAATCCTGCAACGAGAACGGCGAAAACGGTTCGTATCATTGTGATGTTCCTCATGCGGCCAGAGCGTGCAGCCTAAAGGCAGCGTGGCCGTCCTCCAAACACATGTTCGTGATGTGAATACCCGCATGACCGGGGAAGACAATCCGGTCATGTCTGTTATCCTCTCCATCCAGGAACCGGCTTCTGACGAGCCGGGCAAGGGAAGAGGGCGCTATGTCGGGCAAAGCCGTGAAGTGGCTGTTGGGAATTCTCGTCGTGCTGGTACTGGCAGGCGGGGCGTTTCTGAAATTCATCGTTTATCCGGAGAGCGCAACTCTCACCGTGGCGGAGGGCACTGGTCCCTCGCCCGAATTGCCCGCGCCCAAAAAGACCGTCATGCCCACCGTCAACATCGCTTCTGCCGTGGGCTGGCCCGAGGGACAGAAGCCGACGGCGGCGGAAGGGCTCAAGGTCAATGCCTTTGCCAGCGGCCTCAAGCATCCGCGCTGGCTCTACAAGCTGCCCAATGGCGACATTCTCGTCGCTGAAACGGCGGGGCCGAAGAAAGCCGGAGACGGCGGTTTCCGGGGCTGGGTGGCGGAGCAGATCCAGTCGGCCGCGGGGGCCATCGTGGAAAGCGCGGACCGCATCACGCTTCTGCGCGATACCGATGGCGACGGCGTGGCGGATGTGAAGACCGCGTTCCTCACCGGCCTTCATTCGCCCTTCGGCATGGCGCTGGTGGGTAACGACCTCTATGTCGCCAATGCCGACAGTCTCTGGCGCTTCCCCTATGAGGAAGGCGAAACCGAGATCGCCGCCAGTGGTGAGAAGGTGGTGGACCTGCCGGCGGGCATCAATCATCACTGGACGAAGAACGTCATTGCGAGCCCGGACGGGACGAAGCTCTACATCACGGTCGGTTCCAACAGCAATGTCGGCGAGAACGGCATGGATGTGGAAAAGGGCCGCGCCGCCATCTGGGAGATGGACCGAGCGACCGGCAAGACGCGTATCTATGCGAGCGGCCTGCGCAATCCCAACGGCCTGGCCTTCGAGCCCGATACTGGCACGCTCTGGACGGCGGTGAACGAGCGCGACGAAATCGGCAGCGACCTCGTGCCCGACTACATCACCTCGGTGAAGGAGGGCGGCTTTTACGGTTGGCCCTACAGCTATTACGGCCAGCATGTCGACGAGCGAGTGCAGCCGCAAAAGCCGGACCTTGTGGCAAAGGCCATCGTGCCGGACTACGCGCTGGGCCCGCACACGGCCTCGCTCGGCATCGCCTTTTCCTACGACGCGAAACTGCCCGAGGGCTGGAACCGTGGCCTCTTCGTTGGCCAGCACGGCTCCTGGAACCGCCGTCCCAAGAGCGGCTACAAGGTCATCTATGTGCCGTTCGAAAACGGCATGCCGTCCGGCGATCCCAAAGACGTGCTGACCGGCTTCCTCAACAAGGATGACGAGGCGCAAGGCCGTCCGGTCGATGTGCTTGTCGACGGGGCAGGCGACCTTCTCGTGACGGACGATGTCGGCAACACCGTCTGGAGGGTGAGCAGCGCCAGCCCGAATAGCTGATCGTCAGGATTTCCGCATCAGGCGCGGGAAGATGCGTTCGGCATTTTCCCGCGCGATTGCGCGTGCATCGCTTTCGCTCAGGTCCGGCATTGTATCGAGCATCGAGATATTCCGTTCGACGCCAAATTCCGGCGTGAAGGGCCAGTCGCTCCCGAACAGGATCTGCGTCACCGGCGCAATCCGCCTGAGCCCCTCGAAGGGCACGGGATGCGCTGACAGCGCGACATCGTAATAGAGCGTTTTCAGCGTTTCGAAGACTTCTTCCTCGCTGAGAGGTCGCGGTTCGATGAAAGGCACATTCGCAAAAATCGCAATCCGCGCGATGAGCGAGGGGAGTGCCGCGCCGCCATGCGGGACGATCACCTTGATGCGGGGCCGCGTCTGCAGCGTGCGTGAATAGAGCAGATCGACAATCGCCCGCGTCGTATCGAGCGGGAATTCCAGAAGCGGCGCAGGCCGCCCGAGCGCCACGGCCTCGAAGCAGGCCGGACTTGTCGGATGCAGGAAGAGCGTCGCCTCGCGCCGGTTAAGTTCGTCGAAGATCGGCGCAAAGCGCGGCGAGCCGAGATATTCGCCGTTGATATTGGTCTCGAGAATGATCCCGTCCGCGCCGAGCATCTCGAAGGCGTAGTCTATCTCCTTCAGAGAGGCCGCCACATTCGGCAGGGGCAGGCTTGCAAAGAAGCCGAAGCGGTCCGGATTTTTGCGAAGAAGTGCAGCACCTTCCTCGTTCACCTCGCGGCAGAGACCGGTTCGTTCTTCTTCGGGCAGGAAATGGGTGGAGGGCGAGGAGAGCGAGATCATGGCCGTGCCAATGCCCTGGCGGTCCATCACCGCAAGCGCTTCCGCCTCGCTCCATTGCGGCACCGGCATGCCGCCATCGAGATGCGTCATCCCCGCCTTGGTCAGCGCTTGTGCATAGCACTTGGGGAGGAAATGCGCGTGAACGTCGATCCGGCCTCCACAGGCGCAGGTTTCATTCTGTGTCATGAGACAGAGGTTCCTTTTGCGGAAGATCAGTCCGGATGAAACCGGGCGGGTAGCTTCTCGAAGCCCTGCAGAACATTATTGCGTAAGTAAACCGGTTTGCCCGCCTCGATACGCGATACACGGCGCACGAGGCTCGTCAGCAGAATTTCCATTTCCAACCGCGCAAGGTGCATACCGACGCAAGTATGCGCCCCGTGGCCCCAGCCAACATGATCGCGTGGGTTGCGACGAATATCGAAGTCTTGCGGCCGGACATAATGACGTTCGTCGTGGTTGGCTGAAGCAAAGAGTATCAATACGCGGGAACCGGCCGGAACGGTCTGCTCGCCGATGTCCACATCCTCGGCGGCATGGCGCGTAAAGCCCCGAATGGGTGAGGCAAGACGGACCGTTTCATTGACCACGCCGGGGATCAGCTCCGGTTCGGCGCGAAGCGCCTCGTAGGTCTCGGGTCTGTTTGCGAGAAGCCAGACCATGTGTCCGGTCGCAAGGATAGTCGTATCAAGCGCCGGAGCCACATAGTCGATGACCATCGCGTTGGCTTCCGCCCGGGAGAGTTGACCTTGTTCGGCCGCTGCGAAAAGGCGATCTGCCCATCCATCCGGCGTCACATCCTCGCGGCGTAGTGCGCGAACATATTTACCGAGATCGAGCAGTGCGGGCATCGATCTCAGGCCCCGCAGATTCATGACGCCGAGAGCGTTGAAGGTTGAGGCCGCCCAACTCAGCATGCGCTCGCGTCCGAAGGCATTAAGGCCTACCAGTTCGGCCACTACGGTCACCGGCAGGTGCGCGGCGAAATCGCCTATCGCATCGAATTGTTCGCCGGCCGCGAGCTCGTTCACCAGCCGGTCGGCTATTTCCTCGAGACGGGGACGCAGCTCATTCAACGGGCCCGGCATGACGGGTTGCATTAGGACTTTCCGCCGTCGTGTATGCGTGTCGCCGTCGCTCGTCAGCGTGATGGGGGGAGCCTGCCGGTTGACCGGATTGTTGGCTGCGACCCCCTTGCCGCTGAGAAGACGATCATCCGCGCGCAATGCATCGCGGACATCTTCATATCGTCCGACCGCCCAGAGACGCCGCCGGGGCATCCAAACCGCTGAACCGAGATTGCGGATTTTCTCGTAGGCGGGATAGGGGTCCCGCAAGGCAGCCGAACCGTAAAGGTCGCCCCAGTAGGTTGCGCGCATCTCAATTTCCCTCATTTCGGACAGGCCGCCCATCCGGCCTTTCAGCTCCGTGGGGGATAAAATGGCGATAAATCCGATGACGTTCAGTCAAAAGAAAAACGGCACGGCGCTTTTGATTGGCACCTCCCTAAAAGCTTTTCATTTATAGACCACGTTCTAGTTTTGCCGAGTGGTCTCTTGGGAGGCGTTCTCGTCCTGTAATCGGTGCGCGCCCTTGCCTTGCGTCCGCTACGGTCAGGGGCTACCTAGGTCAAGCTATTGACTGAGCTTTTGACTTCACGGACGAGCGAATGCCCGAGCGGCTGATCAGCGTGGCCCCGATGATGGACTGGACGGACCGGCATGACCGGTTCTTCCTGCGCCTCATCACGCGTCATGCGCTGCTCTATACCGAAATGGTGACGACCGGCGCCGTCATTCACGGCGACCGCCAGCGCCTGCTCGGATATGACGATGCGGAGCATCCCGTGGCCGTCCAGCTCGGCGGTTCCGAACCGGCAGAACTCGCCGAAGCCGCGCGCATCGCCGAAGGCTTCGGTTATGACGAGATCAACCTCAATGTCGGTTGCCCGTCCGACCGTGTGCAGTCGGGCCGCTTCGGTGCCTGCCTGATGCAGGAGCCCGGCCTCGTTGCGGCTTGCGTCGAAGCGATGGGGAAGGCGGTTAGCGTCCCCGTCACGGTGAAGTGCCGTATCGGCGTGGATGACCAGGACCCGGAAGAAGCGCTGCCGACCATGGCGCGTGCCGTGCGCGAGGCGGGCTGCGGGACGCTTGTCGTTCATGCGCGCAAGGCCTGGCTGAAAGGTCTTTCCCCGAAAGAAAACCGAGACGTGCCGCCGCTCGATTATCCGCTGGTCTATCGCCTGAAGCGCGACATGGCCGACATGGAAATCATCATCAATGGCGGCGTCCCCGATCTCGATGCCTGCGCCGATCATCTGGGGCATGTCGATGGCGTTATGCTGGGCCGCGCCGCCTATCAGACGCCCTATGTTCTGGCCGAGGCGGACCGGCGCTTCTACGACCCCGCCGCCGAAATTCCGACCCGCGCCGAGATACTCGAACGCTTCGTTCCTTATGTGGAGCGCGAGCTGGCGGCGGGCACGCATCTTCATGCCATGACGCGCCATATTCTCGGCCTCTATCAGGGCCGGCCCGGCGCGCGCGCCTTCCGCCGTCACATCTCGGAAAACGCCCCGCGCTCCGATGCGGGCATCGAGGTGCTGCGCGAGGCGCTGGCCTGCGTCGAACGCGACGCGCCTTCCGCTCTTTCTTCTTCTCTCGAAATTCTGGATGCCTGACAAATGGATCTTACCGGCTCGCTGGGGGCTTACCCCACCCACGAACTCATTGCGCTCGCCATCGGTCTCATCGGAACGGGGCTTGTCGCGGGGCTCATTGCGGGCCTTCTGGGCGTCGGCGGCGGCATCGTCATCGTGCCGGTGCTGTATCAGGTCTTCACCGTGCTCGACATCGACCCGTCGATCCGCATGCATCTGGCGGTCGGCACCTCGCTCGGCACCATCATCCTGACCTCGATACGCTCGGTGCGTGCGCACTCGAAAAGAGGCGCCGTCGATTTCGAATTGCTCAGGCGCTGGGCGCTGCCGGTTCTCATCGGTGTTGCTGTCGGCACGACCTTCGCCGCCAGCGTGAACGGCGATATCCTGACGACGGTCTTCGCTTCCGTCGCGCTCCTCGTCGCCTTCAATCTCGCTTTCGGCAAGGAGAGCTGGCGTCTGGGCAGCGAGCTTCCGTCGAAGCCCTGGCAATACGGCATCGCGTCGGTCATCGGCGGGCTTTCCGCCATGATGGGCATTGGCGGCGGTACGTTCGGCGTTACCTATATGACGCTCTTCGGCCGCAACCCGCGAGAGGCGGTTGCGACCTCATCCGGTCTTGGCTTGCTGATCTCGGTGCCGGGCGTGGTGGGCTTCATCATTTCCGGCTGGAACGAGCCCCTTTTGCCGCCGTTCAGTCTCGGCTTCGTCAACCTTGTGGGCATGGCGCTCATTGCGCCGCTCACCGTGCTGGCCGCGCCATGGGGCGCGAACCTCGCGCACCGGATCAGTCACAAGGCGCTGCTGCGCGCCTTCGCGCTCTTCCTCGTGATTTCGTCCCTGCACATGTTCTTCCGGCTTTACGGCTGAGACGGGCTCACGCACCGATGATCGCCCAGTTGCCGTGGGCGGTCATGATGCGTTTTTCATCGGCGAAGATCTCTGAGCGCAGGAAGCAGACCGCGCGGCCTTTCTTCACCATCTCGGCCCGGCCCTCGATCCACTGACCGGCTTTGGCCGATGAAATGAACTCCGTGGTGAGCGAGATGGTCGCGCAGGGCGCGCCGCCGATTGCGTGAAAGACGAGACTGCCCATCATCGTGTCGGCCAGCGTCGTCGCCATGCCGCCATGAAGCATCCCGTAAGGATTGCAGTGCTTCGTTTCCGCGCGAAATCCCCACACGGCGTGCATGTCGTCCGTATCGTCGCGTTGCCAGAGCGGCCCGACCAGCCCCTCGAATCCGTCCGCCATCGACGCATCGATGAGGCGAAACCCTTCCGGTGCGTCGCTCATGGCTTGTCTCCCCCCGCGAGTCTTCTTCCTAGATTTTCTGGTCGTATTCGCCCACTTCCGGCTGCGCGGACAGGCGCTTGTCGATCTCGTGGAACATGTCGCGCATGTTTTTCTCCGAGGTCGGGCTTTCGACCACGACCACCAGACCCGGCTTGTTGGACGAGGCGCGCACAAGTCCCCATGTGCCGTCATCCACCGTCACACGCACACCGTTGACCGTCACGAGATCTCGAATGTTCTGCCCGATCAGCTTTTCGCCGTTCTCCCGCATGCCGGCAAAGGCCTTCACCATGCGGTCCACGACCTGATACTTCACCTCGTCGGGGCAGTGCGGCGACATGGTGGGCGAGCCCCATGTCATGGGCAGCGCCTCGCGCAGATCCGACATGGTCTTGTCCGGGTTGCGGTCCAGCATGTCGCAAATGGCGATGGCGGAAACGAGCCCGTCGTCATAGCCGCGGCCGATCGGTGCGTTGAAGAAATAGTGGCCGGACTTCTCGAAGCCCACCAGCGCGTTGATCTCGTTGGCGCGGCGCTTGATATAGGAATGCCCCGTCTTCCAGTAATCCGTCGTGGCGCCATTGCCCTGCAGGATCGGGTCGGTGAGGAAGAGGCCCGTCGATTTCACATCGACGACGAATTTGGCGTTCTCGAACCGGGCCGAAAGATCGCGCGCCAGCATGACGCCCACCTTGTCGGCGAAGATTTCCTCGCCCGTATTGTCCACGACGCCGCAGCGGTCGCCGTCGCCGTCGAAGGCAAGCCCGACATCCGCGCCCGTTTCCAGCACCTTGTCGCGCAGTGCATGGAGCATTTCCATGTCTTCCGGGTTCGGATTGTAATTCGGGAATGTGAAGTCGAGTTCGCAGTCGAGCTGGATCACCTCCGCGCCGATACCCTCCAGCACTTGCGGCGCAAAGGCGCCCGCCGTGCCGTTGCCGCAGGCCGCCACGACTTTGAGGGGCTTCTTCAGCTTGTCGCGGTCGGTGAGGTCTTTGATATAGCGCTCCGCCATGTCGGGGACATAGATGTAACGTCCGCCGTCGCGCGCCTTGCCCTGGCCCTCGAGCACGATGCGTTTCAGATGCGCCATCTCGTCCGGCCCAAAGGTGAGCGGGCGCTGCGCGCCCATCTTCACGCCCGTCCAGCCATTTTCATTATGGCTCGCCGTGACCATGGCAACGGCGGGCACATCGAGAGCGAATTGCGAGAAATAGGCGACGGGCGACAGCGCGAGGCCGATGTCATGGACTTCGCAACCGGAGCCCATCAGCCCGATGATGAGCGCCTGCTTGATGGAGGCGGAGTAGGAGCGGAAATCATGCCCGACGGCGATGGCGGGTTTGACGCCCATTTCGTGCAGCACGGTGCCGAGGCCGAAACCCAGCGCCTGAACGCCCATCAGGTTGATCTGTTCGGGGAAAAGCCACCTGGCGTCATATTCGCGAAACCCCGCAGGGGCGACCAGCGGAAGGTTTTCGAATTCCGGCGTATTGGGTTTCAGGTCGTCGCGGGGGATAGGCAGCATTCGCAGTTACCTCGGCATTTGAATCGCGGATCGGACGAACGGGATCATCGCCCGATCGGGCTTCAATGCAATGTTAGTTTGGTGAGAATAGGGCGAGAAGGGTTCATTCCCGAAGGATTAGACGGTCTCCGCTGACTTCGACGCTTCTGAGCCGTCCGAGGAAACTCATCCCCAGCAGCGAGCCGGGCAGGGTGTCGGTGCGCATCACCGAGGCGTCCACGTCGCGCAGCACGATATCTCCGATGGAAACTTCGTCGAGCCGAATCCGGGCCGCCATGATCCGGCCATTGGCGGTGTCATAGGCGGTGGTATAGCTCAACCGGTTGAGATCTATCCCTGCGCGCTGCGCATCTTCCCGGGTCAGGGCCACATCCGTCGCACCGGTATCCACCAGGAAATGAACATGGGTCCCGTTGACCATCGCATCGGCGCTGAAATGGCCGTTGAGGCTGCGGCTGAGATAGGCGACCCCCGGTTCGGTCTGCACCGGGGCGGAGGGGATGAGCGCGCTTTTTGTGCGCTGCATGAGCGTCCCAAGCTCGGAGCGGTAGCTGTAGCTCACCACAAGCATCAGCGTGATCGCGATCCATGTCAGCGCCTGCTTGACGGCAAGCCCGGGGTTGCCGCGAAAGCCCAGGATTGCGCTGCCGAGGATGGCGACGATCAGCACCATGCCGTAGGTAAGCCTGATCTGCGCGTTCTGGCTCGACAGGGCGCCCGGAAAGCGGTTGTTGAGAAACAGCACCAGCGCCACCAGTCCCAGCAGCGTCAGTCCCGCATATGCCCATCTGTTGCTCTTCATGAGCGCCATCCTATCCGCTCGATTGTGACCATGTCGTAACCGCGCCGCCCGAAATTCGACAGATCCGAATTCAATACGATTCAATATGGGACCGCTTGAAGGCGGGGGGACAAGTATATATTTACATGCTATAGTCGAGTTGAATTTGTTACCACGATAATGTGATGTGAAATGACCGAGCGCAAGATCGTACCGCTGAGAGGGGGGCAGGAGGGCAGCATGGCTGCCAATGCCGCCTCGCATCTTGCGCTGCCCGAGCTGGAAGCCGGCTGGGTCTGGCTGGTGGGAGCAGGCCCCGGCGATCCCGGCCTTCTCACGCTTCATGCCCTGAATGCGCTGCGCCAGGCCGATCATGTAGTCTATGACGCGTTGGTGGACGAAACCGTTCTCGAATTCGCCAATCCCCGCGCCACGCTGGAATATGCCGGCAAGCGTGGCGGCAAGCCGAGCCCGAAACAGCGGGACATCTCCTCGCGTCTGGTGGAACTGGCCCGTGCGGGCAAGCGCGTCCTGCGTCTGAAAGGCGGCGATCCCTTCGTCTTCGGTCGGGGCGGGGAAGAAGCGCTGGCGCTGGTCGAGGCCGGTATTCCCTTCCGCATCGTGCCCGGCGTCACCGCCGGGATCGGCGGTCTGGGCTATGCGGGCATTCCTGTCACGCATCGCGACGTCAACCACGCCGTCACCTTCGTCACCGGCCACATGGCGGGCGGCGACGTGCCGGAAAATCTGGACTGGGCGGCCATCGCCAAGGGCTCGCCCGTCATCGTCCTCTACATGGCGCTGAAACATCTGCCCGCGATCACCGAAACGCTGGTCGCGAATGGCCGGTCGGGCGCGGAGCCCGTCGCGCTGGTGCGCAATGCGTCGCTCAAAGATCAGACCGTGCTCGAAACCACGCTCGCCACGGCAGCCGCGGATGTGGAGCGCGAAGGCTTCACCGCGCCTGCCATTATCGTCATCGGCGATGTGGTGCGTCTGCGCGAAGGGCTGGACTGGCTGGGCGCGCTGGAAGGACGCATCCTCAATCCCGATCCGCTGGGCCATCGCCGTCAGCAGGATGCGGGCTAGCTCTGGCGAAGGGGCTGGCTCTGGCGAAGGGCTCTGTCGATTTGTCTGAGGGCCGCTTCCGGTTCGGCTGCCTTTTCGCCAAGCGTCTCGAGACGGCCGGGCAATTGCCGCAAGATCGCCTCGCGCTCGGCATCGCTCATGCCGCCCCAGCCGGCGATTTCCCCCAGCGTTCGGGCACAGCCCGTGCAAAGTCCGCTGCGGCCGTCCACGGCGCAGATCGAAATGCAGGGGGTCCTGATCGGGGCTGAAAAACTCATTCCGGGTCGCCTGTTCGCTGAATACCTGTTTTGTGTCGTGGCGCGCGGCGGAGTATAGGACACAGCATCCCCGCTCGCGCAAATCCCACTCGACGAGGCCCATTGATGAA
>NZ_NYVD01000181.1 GCF_002684405.1 Parvibaculum sp.
CCCGCCATGCCGCCGCTGGAACGCCAGATGCGGCTTGCTCGCTTCATCCTCGAGCATGAGGCAGGCGCCGCACGGGAAAAGGGAAGAGGGGGCGTCACGCCCGATGCGCCGCGCGCGCTGGCGCTGGCCGCCGAGCTCGGCCAGTTCCTCGACATGGCGATCACCGAGCGCGTGGCGCTGAAGAACCTCGCCGATCTGGTGCCCGACACCTATGCCGAAAACTGGCAGATCACGGTCGATTTCCTGAAAGTGCTGACCTCGCACTGGCCCGAAGAGATGAAGCGCCTCGGCTTCATGGAGCAGGCCGAGCGCCGCAATGCACTGCTGGAGGCCGAAGCGACGCACTGTAAGGAGAACCCGCCGCAGGGCCCGGTCATCGCGGCGGGCTCCACCGGCTCGATCCCGGCGACCGCCGATCTTCTGACGGTGGTCTCGCGCCTGCCCAACGGGGCGGTGGTGCTGCCGGGGCTCGACCTCGCGCTGGACGAGGCGAGCTGGGCCACGCTGGGCGAGCCCGGCACGGCGTCGCATCCGCAATATGGCATGAAGAAGCTGATGGACCGGCTGGGGGCGACGCGGGCCGATGTCGATTTCTGGCCGGGCTCGGAACCGGTCGGCGGGATGGAGGCGCGCATTACGCTGCTGTCGGAGACCATGCGTCCCGCCGAGACGACCGAACGCTGGCGCGCAAGCCTGGCCGGATTGAAGCCGCGCGCCCCGGAAGCGGTGAAGGGCCTGCGCCTCGTCGAAGCCTCCGCCGAACGCGACGAGGCCGCCGCCATTGCGCTGATGATGCGCGAGGCGCTGGAAGTGCCGGGCAAGACGGCGGCGCTGGTAAGCCCCGACCGGAACCTTGCCCGACGAGTGGCGATGGAACTCAGGCGCTGGGGGATCGAGATCGACGACAGCGCGGGCGCGCCGCTCGGCAAGTCGCCGCCCATCGGCTTCATGCGGCTGGTCGCGGAAGCCGTGGCCGAAGACCTCGCGCCCGTGCCCCTGCTTGCCATGCTGAAACATCCCATGGCCGCGCTCTCCCGCGCGCCCTATGTGCTGCGCGACGAGACAAGGCGGCTGGAACGCATGCTGCTGCGCGGCCCGCGCCCCGCCCCCGGCCTGGACGGTTTGCGCGCCGCGCTGGTTGAAGAGCGCGACAGGCGCCGGGACACCGGGCGCAGTGTCGCCGATTTCGAGGGGCTCGACCGGCTGATCGACGATCTGGACCTGGCGCTGGAGCCGATGGTCGACGCGATGTCGCGCGGCGAGGCCGATCCGGCCTATCTCGCGGAAATGCATATCCGCGTGGCGGAAGCGCTGGCCGCGACCGATAAGGAGAAGGGCGCGGCCCGGCTCTGGATCAAGGAGACGGGCGAGGCGTCGGCCGCCTTCCTCGAAGACCTTCTGGAAGCCACGCCGAAGCTCGGCCCGATACCGCCCGCCTCGTGGCCGCGCCTGTTTGCCGAGCTGGCCGATGCGCGAAACTTGCGCCCGCGTTTCGGCCGTCATCCGCGCCTCTTCATCTGGGGACCGATGGAAGCGCGGCTCCAGCATGCCGACCTGATGATCCTCGGTAGCCTCAATGAAGGCACATGGCCGGGCGAGGCGAATATCGATCCCTGGCTCAACCGCCCGATGCGCGCGGCGCTGGGGCTCGAACCGCCCGAACAGCGCATCGGGCTTGCCGCGCATGATTTCGTGGAAGCGGCAAGCGCCGGCGAAACGGTGCTGACCCGGGCGGAAAAACAGGAAGGCGCGCCCACGGTTGCCTCGCGCTGGTGGCTGCGGCTGACAAGCGTGGTGGAGGCGCTGGGCGTGAAGGACGGATTGCTCGACGCGCGTTGGGCGCGTTGGGCGGACGAGCTGGACGAGGCGGCGGAGCAGATCTCCATCCCCAAGCCGCGTCCCGCGCCGCCGCTGAAAGCGCGTCCGCGCAAATTCTCCGTCACCGAAATCGAGACGCTGATCCGCGACCCTTATGCGATATACGCAAGGAAGGTGCTGAGGCTCTCGCCGCTCGACCCGCTGGACGCCGATGTGGCGGCCGCCGAGCGCGGCATGGTGATCCACAAGGCGTTGGAACAGTTCACGCGGGAATGGCCGAAAGGCCTGCCGCCCAATCCGCTGGAAGAATTGCTGCGGATCGGTAGCGAGGTCTTCGCCCATCTGATGGACCGGCCGGGCGTGCGCGCCTTCTGGTGGCCGCGCTTCCAGCGCATTGCCGCCTGGATGGTCGAGTATGAACAGGCCGAGCGGCAGGAAATCCGCCGCAGCCATGCCGAACTGTCCGGCGAGATCGAACTCGACGAACTGGAAACCCCCGTCCTGCTGACGGGCCGGGCCGACCGCATCGACGAGCGCGACGACGGGACGCTTGTCGTCACCGACTACAAGACGGGCGCCCTGCCGAGCCGCAATCAGGTAGAGGCAGGCCTCGCACCGCAATTGCCGCTGGAAGCGGAAATGGCCGCAAGGGGCGGCTTCCGCTATCGCGACGCAAAGGGACGGGAAGTGCATCTGCCTGCCGCGAACACCTCGCGTCTCGTTTATGTGCGGCTGACCGGCGGCGAAACCGCGGGCGAAGTGCGCGCCATCACCGATGCGGGCAGCGAGCTGGCTAATGCGACCTATGACGCGCTGGTCGACCTCCTTGCCCAGTACGAGAAAGAGGCGACACCCTATCTCTCGCGGCCCCGGCCCATGTTTATCGGCCGCTTCAGCGACTACGACCATCTGGCCCGTGTGCCCGAATGGTCGGCGGGGGATGGAGAATGAGTGCGGGCCCCGTAAAGAAACGTCTGGTTACGGACGATCAGCAGCGGAAGGCGACCGACCCGGCGGCATCCGTCTGGGTGTCGGCCAATGCGGGCTCGGGCAAGACGCATGCCCTGACGACACGTGTGGCGCGGCTTCTGCTTTCCGGGACGGCACCGGAGCGCATTCTTTGTCTGACCTTTACCAAGGCCGCGGCGGCGGAAATGTCGAGCCGTCTTTACAAGCGGCTTGGCGGATGGGCGATGGAAGACGATGCCGCGCTGGCCGCCATCATCGAGGACATGGACGGCGCGGCGCCGGATGCCGAAAAGATAGCGACGGCGCGCAAGCTTTTCGCCCGCGCCATCGAAACGCCGGGCGGGTTGAAGATCCAGACCATCCACGCTTTTTGCGAAAGCGTGCTGGGCCGGTTCCCGCTGGAAGCGGATGTGCCGCCGCATTTCGACATTCTGGACGAGCGCTCTTCCGCCGAATTGATGGAAGAAGTGCGCGACCAGGTTCTTTTCGCCGCGCAGGACGATGAAGAAGGCCCGGTGGGCCGTGCACTGGCGCATATCGTGGGCCGGGTGGACGAGTTCATGTTCTCCCGCCTGATGACGGAAATTGCCGGGCGGCGCGACGGCATTGCATCGCTCCTGGAAAATTTCGGCAGCGTGGACGGCGTCATGCAGACGGTGCGCCTCGCGCTGGGCGTGACGGCGGAGGAAACGGTGGAGGCTGCGCGCGCCGGGCTTTCCATGGTGCCGGAAGAGGAATTGCGCGCAGCCGCCGACGCGCTCGATACCGGCTCCAAGACCGATAAGGAACGCGCCGAAACGCTTTACTGGTTTCTCGAAGAACGTGCGCGGCGCGGCGACCGGCTCGACGAATATGTGGGCGTTTTCCTTACCGCCAAGGGCGAGCCGCGCAAGACCCTGATGACGAAGAAGGTGGCGTCCGAATATCCCGCTTCCGCAGAGCTTCTCATGCAGGAACAGCAACGCATTCTTGCCGGCATGAACCATTTGCGCGCGGTGGGCGTGGCGCAGTCGACGGAAGCGATCTTCGTCATCGCGACCGAAATGCTGAAAGCCTATGAGGCCGCCAAGCGTGGCCGCGCGCTTCTCGATTATGGCGACCTCATCGAAAAGACGCGCGACCTGCTGACGCGCAGCCGGATGGGCGCCTGGGTGCTCTACAAGCTCGACGGCGGCATCGACCATATTCTCGTCGATGAAGCGCAGGACACGTCGCCCGAACAATGGAAGATCGTGCAGGCGCTGGCCGACGAGTTCTTCTCCGGCCAAAGCGCGCATGACGGCACACGCACCGTCTTTGCGGTGGGCGATGAAAAACAGTCGATCTTTTCCTTCCAGGGCGCGGACCCGGTCGCCTTCGCGGAGATGCGCCGGCATTTCGAGCGCGCGGTGACGGCGGCGGACATGGTCTGGTATCCGGTGCCATTCGTGCGTTCCTTCCGCTCCGCGCCGCAGGTGCTGGCCGCGGTCGATGCCGTCTTCGCCCGTATCGAGGCAAAGGTCGGGCTGACGGCGGATGAAGCGGAGGTGGTGGAGCATGTCGCAGCGCGCGAGCTCGATGCGGGCCGCGTGGAAATCTGGCCGCTGGAAGAGCCCGACGAAACCGATGAGGTCGATGTCTGGGACGCGCCGCTCGATTATATGAACGAGACGGCGCCGCCCGCGAAACTGGCCGCCCGCATCGCCGACACGATTTCAGGCTGGCTCGACAATGGGGAAACGCTCGCCGCTAGGGCAAGGCCGATCAGGGCGGGCGACATTCTCATTCTCGTGCGGCGGCGAAATTCCTTCGTCAACGAGATGATCCGTCATCTGAAGGAACGCGGCGTACCCGTCGCCGGTGCCGACCGCATGGTGCTGATGGAACAGATGGCGGTGATGGATCTCGTGGCGCTGGCGCGTTTCGTGCTGCTGCCGCAGGACGATCTGAACCTCGCCACGGTTCTGAAATCCCCCTTTATCGGCCTGAGCGAAGACGAGCTGTTCGAGCTGGCCTGGGGGCGAAAGGGCGATCTCTGGTCCGCCCTTCAGGCCGCCGCCCATGAAGGCGAGTGCTATGCGCAGGCGCATGATCTGCTGGTGCGCCTGCTGGCGCGCGCCGACTATGAGCCGCCTTACGAGTTCTTCGCCCATGTGCTGGCGGGCGAGGAGGGACGCAAACGCCTGCTCGCACGGCTGGGCGAGGACGCCAACGACCCGATCGACGAGTTCCTCGCCCTGGCGCTGGAATATGAGCGCACCCATGCGCCCTCGCTGGAAGGGTTCCTGCACTGGGTGGAGCGCGGCGCCTCGGAGATCAAGCGCGACATGGATCAGGGCCGCGACGAGGTGCGCGTCATGACGGTGCATGGCGCGAAGGGGCTGGAAGCGGAAATCGTCTTCATGCCCGATACCTGTTCCATGCCCGGCGGGCAGCACGACCCGGCGCTGATCGAACTGCCAACCGAACCCAAGCTCCTGCTCTGGCCGGTGCGCAAGGGCGACGAGGACGAGGTGACGGGCGGCGCGCGGGAACGCTGGCGCGAGGAACAGGAAAAGGAATATCGCCGGCTTCTCTATGTCGCGATGACGCGGGCGCGCGACCGGCTTTACATTTGCGGCTATCGGGGCCTGCGCGAACCGCCGGAAGGCTGCTGGTACAATCTTGCCAGCGCCGCGCTGCTGCCCGATGCGGTGGAGATCGAGGAGGAAGAGGGCCGCAGCATTTGGCGCATCGAGGGCGAGCAGCACCAGGCGCCGGAGCCTGAAGAGATCGTGGAACGCGAGGACATCGCGCCGCTCGGGCGCTGGGCCTTCGAGCCCGCGCCGAGGGAGCCCGCGCCTTCGCGTCCGCTGTCACCCTCGCGCCTGCCGCCGGAAGGTCTCGAGGAACCGCCGGTCTCCTCGCCGCTGACAGGCGATAGCCAGGCCCGCTTCCAGCGCGGCCGGCTCATTCACCGGCTGTTGCAGACATTGCCGGACCTGCCACCCGGCGAACGGGAGGCGGCGGCGGCGCGTTTTCTCTCCGCCCCCGCGCATGGCCTTGGCGATGAGGCGCAGGCGGAAATCGCGGGCTCGGTGGCGCGTGTGTTGAGCGACGGAAAATTCGCCGATGTTTTTGCGCCGGGCGGCCGGGCGGAAGTGCCCGTGGTCGGCCGGATCGAGTTCGGCGGCAAGCCGCATCTCGTCTCCGGCCAGATCGACCGGCTCTGCGTGGTCGGCGACGATGTGCTGGTGATCGATTACAAGACGAACAGGCCGCCGCCCCGCAAGGTGGAGGAGGCGAGCCCGGCCTATGTCGCGCAGATGGCGGCCTATCGCGCGCTTCTCCAGCGGATTCATCCCGGCCGCGCCATCCGCTGCGCGCTGCTCTGGACCGAGACGCCCGCACTGATGGAACTGCCGCCCGAGATGCTCGACGAGGCGCTGGCGCGCGGCACGCCGTCGCCTTGACCTTGGAGGGGTGCGTTCCTAGATTCGATGCAATCCGGAATCAAGCGAGCCGCGGAAGACGCGGCGCCTTGCGGCAAAAAAGCCCGGATTCCGGGCTTTTTAAGCCGACATAGAAAGGAAGTAGCAAATGACGACCACCAAAGTGACTGACGACAGCTTCGATACTGACGTCCTGGACGCTTCTGGTCCGGTGCTTGTGGATTTTTGGGCCGAATGGTGCGGCCCCTGCAAGCAGATCGGCCCGGCTCTGGAAGAGCTGGCCAAGGATTATGGCGGCAAGATCACCATCGCCAAGATCAATATCGACGAGAACCCGAATGTGCCGACCAAGTTCGGCGTGCGCGGTATTCCGACGCTGATGATCTTCAAGGACGGCCAGGTCGCCGCCACCAAGGTGGGCGCGATGCCGAAGGGCAAGATCCAGGAATGGATCGACAGCTCGCTCTGAGTTGTCCCGACAGAACATGTAAAAGGCCGGTCGTTGGACCGGCCTTTTTTATGGGGTCACCCGTTCTCGCGCAGCACATGGCCCGCGAGATAAAGCGAGCCGCAGATGAGAATGCGCGGCGCGTCGCGCCCGCCTTCCAGCAGCGCACGTTCGAGCGCCGCCTCGATGGAGGCCGCGGGCGAGGCGGGGAGACCGGCCTTTACCGCCATCTCCGCCAGCGCCTCCGCCGAAAGGCTCGCGGGCGCATCGGGGATTGTCACCGTTTCCACCTGCGCCGTGAGCCCCTTGAAGGGCAGCAGGAAGCCGCTCGCATCCTTGGTGTCCAGCATGCCGCAAATCAGGATGAGCGGGCGGGAGCGGATATGCTCCTGCTGCTGGTTGAGATCGGCCATGACATGCGCGACCGCCTCGCCCGCTGCCGGATTGTGACCGCCATCGAGCCAGAGTTCGGCATGGGGCGGCAGAAGCTCGACAAGCGGTCCGCGCGTGAGACGCTGCATGCGGCCCGGCCATTCGGCATGGGTGAGCCCGTGTGAGATGTCGTCGGTGTCGATGGCAAGGGCGGGGTTTTCGTCCGCCGCCTTGCGCAGCGCGGCGATGGCGAGGGCCGCATTGTCGATCTGGTGCCGTCCCGCAAGTTTCGGCAGCGGCAGGTCGAGAAGGCCCTGCTCGTCCTGATAGACGAGATGGCCGTGTTCCTCATGCGCGGAAAAATCCTGCCCGTGAACAAGGAGCGGCGCCTGCACGCGCTCCGCCGCCATTTCAGATCGGAA
>NZ_NYVD01000182.1 GCF_002684405.1 Parvibaculum sp.
CCTGGCTCGACATCCCGATCATGAGTTCGGTCCTGCCGATCTCCTTCGTCGCCAAGAGCGAGGTCGCGGGCTGGCCCTTCTTCGGCACGCTGGCCCGCCTCCAGAACACGGTGTTCGTGGAGCGCGAACGCCGGACCCGCACCGCTGAATCGCGCAACCTCATCCATTCGCGCATCGCCGAGGGCGACAATCTGGTGCTCTTCCCCGAAGGAACCTCCAGCGACGGCAATCGCGTCCTGACTTTCAAGAGCGCGCTGATGAGCGTGGCGCAGCTTGCGGTCGTGAATGGCGAGGACGATCGCGAGGACGATCTCGTCGTTCAGCCGATTTCGGTCGCCTATACCAACCTTCATGGACTGCCCATGGGGCGCCACAACCGGCCCTTCTTCGCCTGGTATGGCGATATGGAGCTGGTGCCCCATCTCTGGGCGGCCTTCAAGAAGGGCCCGATTGACGTGGTGATGGAATATCACCGCCCGGTCACGATCCGGGAAATCGGCAACCGCAAGGCGCTGGCCAATTATTGCGAGGCCTGTTGCCGGATCGGGCTTGCGCGCGCACTGACGGGCCGTCATGTTCCCGGGCCGGAGGAGGCCGCAGCCGACCAGCCGTCGGCCCGGCCCACCCCCGCGGCGGCCGTCGCCCGATAATGGCGGCGCCCGGAAGGACGGCACCTCCGCAACATCGCATCCGGCGAACCCCCTCTCCCGCTGCTGTCGTGAACGTGATAGCGTTTGGGTCTACAGATCATATGCGGGCCGACCGGCCATGCATGGAAGAAGAGGGCGGTCCCGAAGAGTTGCTCAACGGTATGAGGAAACGAGCACCCATTGTCTGACACTTCAGCGTCCGAACAGCCAACGCATCTGGAAGGCACCGGCCCCGAAAGCAGTGACCACCCCGCCGGTGCGTCCGCCCGCAAGATTTTCATCAAGACCTATGGCTGCCAGATGAACGTCTATGACAGCGCCCGCATGGCCGATGTCATGGCGCCGAAAGGCTATGCCGAAGTCGATACGCCGGAGGAGGCCGATTTCATCCTCCTCAACACCTGCCATATCCGCGAAAAGGCCGCCGAGAAGGTCTATTCGGAACTGGGCCGTCTGCGACTGCTCAAGGAGGAGAAGGCGGCAAGGGGCGAGCGCCTGATGATCGGCGTCGCCGGGTGCGTCGCCCAGGCCGAGGGCGAGGAGATGCGCCGCCGCGCGCCCGCCGTCGATCTCGTGGTCGGGCCCCAGACCTATCACCGCCTGCCGGAATATGTGGCCCGTCTCGACAACGGCTCGCCCGGCATCGTCGAAACCGAGTTTCCCGTCGAGGCGAAATTCGAGAGCCTTCCCATGGCCGAAACGCGCAAGACGCTTGCGCGGGGGGCGACCGCTTTCCTCACCGTGCAGGAAGGTTGCGACAAGTTCTGCGCCTTCTGCGTCGTGCCCTATACGCGCGGCGGAGAATATTCCCGGCCGGTGACGCGTCTCCTCGATGAAGCGAAGGCACTGGCAGATGCGGGCGTGCGCGAAATCACGCTGCTTGGTCAGAACGTGAACGCCTATCACGGCGAGAACGATGCCGGCCGCGACACGACGCTGGGCGGTCTGATCCGGCGGCTGGCAGAGATTTCGGGTCTCGAACGCATTCGCTACACGACCAGCCATCCCCGCGACATGGATGACGAACTGATTGCCGCCCATGCGGAAGTCGACAAGCTGATGCCCTATCTGCACCTGCCGGTTCAGGCGGGCTCCGACCGCATCCTGAAGGCGATGAACCGCAAGCATACGGCGGAAAGCTATCTGCGACTTATCGAGCGCATTCGCGCCGCGCGCCCCGACATCGCCATGTCCGGCGATTTCATCGTCGGCTTCCCCGGCGAGACGGAAGAGGATTTCCAGGCGACGCTCGACCTCGTGCGCGAGGTAAAATACGCGCAGGCCTATTCCTTCAAATATTCCCCGCGTCCCGGTACGCCCGCGGCGACGGAGGAAGACCAGCTTGCCGAAGAGGTGAAGTCGGAAAGGCTGCAGCGTCTGCAGGCGCTGCTGAACGAACAGCAGCTCGCCTTCAACCGCGCCTGCGCGGGCCGGTCCATGCCGGTGCTTTTCGACCGGCGCGGCCGGGGCGAGGCGCAGCTCGTGGGCCGCAGCCCCTATCTGCAATCGGTGCATGTCGACGATGCGCCGGAAGAATTGTTCGGCCGTCTGGCCGAAGTCGTAATCGATGAAGGTCACGCCAACAGTTTGCGCGGCCGCATCGTGGAGAAGGCAGTGCTGACCGCCTGAGCGGGACCTCCCGCAACATGGCCACCAGGGATGAGCGCATTTGAGTGCAACGGGTGGACGACGGAACGAGACCGGAGGAATGACAAGTGTCTCCAGCGCATCGGGTGGCGGCGAAAGCCTCGTCCTTGCGTTCGACGATAACTCCCTCCTGACTGAACTTTTCGGTGCCAATGACCGGCATCTGGCCCGTATCGAACAGGGTCTCGACATTGTCGCGACCTCGCGGGGTAACAAGCTGGTCATCACCGGCACGGCGGAAGCGCGCGACCAGGCAGGCCGCGTGTTCAAGGATCTCTATGCCCGTTTGAAATCCGGTCAGGATGTGAATGCGGGCGAAGTGGACGGCGCGATCCGCATGGCGCAGTCCAGCAATGTCGAAGCCGCGGCCGAGGCGCGCGAGCCGGGCGGTCGTCTTCAGGTCGTCACCAAACGGCGGACGATTACGCCGCGCTCACAGACGCAGGCCGCCTATATCGATGCGCTCTTCAACAACGAGCTCGTCTTCGGCGTCGGTCCGGCGGGCACGGGCAAGACCTATCTCGCCGTTGCCGTCGCCGTTTCCATGCTGCTCCAGAAACGCGTGGACCGGATCATCCTGTCGCGTCCCGCGGTCGAGGCGGGCGAACGTCTGGGTTTCCTGCCCGGCGACCTGAAAGAGAAGATCGACCCCTATCTGCGCCCCCTTTACGACGCGCTTTACGACACGCTGCCGGGCGTGGAAGCGATGAAGGGGATCGAGTCCGGCGAGATCGAAGTGGCGCCGCTGGCCTTCATGCGCGGCCGGACGCTTGCCAATTCCTATGTCATTCTGGACGAGGCGCAGAACTGTACGCCTGTGCAGATGAAGATGTTCCTGACCCGTCTGGGCGAGAACAGCCGCATGGCCATCACCGGCGACCCGAGCCAGGTGGACCTGCCTCTGGGGGCCAAGTCCGGCCTCAAGGATGCGCTGGATGTTCTCGACGGCGTGCAAGGCACGGCCACGGTGCGGTTTTCCGATGTGGACGTGGTGCGTCATCCGCTCGTGACACGGATCGTCAAGGCCTATAACTTTCATGAACGCGGTCTGCTCGACACGTCGAATCATGGAAATGACGGCCCGAAGCCGGGCGAGCAGGGACACCGAAAGGATGGCAAATGAGCGCGGGTGACCCCCCACGCGGGAACGGACATTCGGGAGGCGGCTCCGGCGACGCGCCGCCATCGGGCGATCATACCCGTCCGAAACGCTCCGCCCCGGCGCGAAGTCCGGTTTCCGGACTGACCATCGATATCGTTCGCGAAGCAGGTGACTGGGACGGCGGCACCGCCGAAATCGTCAGGCGGGCGGCGGAGCACGCCTATGTGGTCGCAGGCGACACCGAGGGTGCGGAGCTTTGCGTGGTGCTGGGCGACGACAAGCTGGTTCAGGCCCTGAACCGGACCTATCGTGGCAAGGATGCTCCCACCAACGTGCTCTCCTTTCCCTCCATGGAAATGCCCGGCATGGCTGGCGGCGAGCCCCTTCTGCCCGAAGAGAGCGCCTTGCTTGGCGATGTGGTGCTCGCCCGCGAAACCATTGCGCGCGAAGCCGTGGAGCAGCACAAGAGCCTCTCCGACCATCTCACCCATCTTGTCGTGCATGGCGTGCTGCATCTTCTTGGCCATGACCATATGGAAGACGAAGAGGCCGAGGAGATGGAGGCCCTGGAACGCGACATTCTCGAAGATCTGGGCATCGCCGATCCCTATGCCTCCCAGCATTGAAACCCGGAACGGCTCTCTCTTTCGCAAATCCAATGGCTGACACCACCGACAGACCCGAATCCTCCCAGTCCGCATCCGCAAGGCACGATAGCTCCGAGCGCAAACCCTCCCGGGCGAAGTTCCGCTCCTGGCTGATGGCGCTTTTCGGGCTGGGCGGCAATGGTGACCATACGCTGCGCGATAGCCTGGAAGAGGTTATCGAAGAGCATGACGACACAAGGCGCAGCCTGACCGAAGAAGAGCGCCATATGCTCATCAACATTCTGAGCTTCGGCGAGCTCCGGGTGGAGGATGTGATGGTGCCGCGCGCCGACGTGGTCGCGGTGGAAGAAGGCGCGTCGCTGGAAGAGCTTTTTCAGCTCTATACCCAGTCCAGCCATTCGCGCATGCCCATCTATCGTGAGACGCTGGACGACCCGATCGGCATGGTCCACATCAAGGATGTGATGGCCTATCTCGCCGTGCCCTGCGCAGAGAGGCCCGGAACGGGGAACGCGACCTCCACGGACGGCAATGAAGAGACCGGGGACGACGAAGCGAGCGCCGCCGGAAACGACAAGGCCATAGCCCTTTCCGGCAACCGGTTCGCGCTGCGCGACATCAGGCGGAATGTGATCTTCGTGCCGCCCTCCATGCCCGCGCTCGATCTTCTGCTGAAGATGCAGGCGACGCATATCCATATGGCACTGGTCATCGACGAATATGGCGGCACGGACGGTCTCGTCTCGATCGAGGATCTCGTCGAGGAAATCGTCGGCGACATCGAGGACGAGCATGACATCGAAGCAGGGCCCACGCTGACCAAACGTCCCGACGGCACCATCGATGCCGATGCACGCTGCGAGGTGGAGGAGCTTGAGGAAATGCTGGGCCTCAAGCTTACCGACGAGGAAGAGGAAAATGACGTCGATACGCTGGGCGGCCTCGTCTTCTCGCTCGTCGGCCGGGTTCCGCTGCGCGGCGAACTCATCAGCCATCCCGCCGGGCTCGAATTCGAAGTGAAGGATGCCGACCCGCGCCGCATCAAGAAACTGCGCATCCATCTCGCCTCGCGCCGGTCGACGGAAAAGAGCCTTGCCGAGGCGGAGGCGGGCAAGCCGGAAAACGCATCGCCCGGGGCCGCGGGCGAACCGCTTCAGGAAGGCTGAGCCGGGTTCATGAAGATCGAGGAACGTCTGGACTGGGCGGCACGCCATGTCGAACGGATTGCCGACAGGTTGTCGGAAATGCGCCGCTGGCACCGTCTCGGGACGGCCTTTCTCGCGGGCGCACTGAGTGTCCTCGCTCTTCAGCCATTCGGGTTCTGGCCGATCCTTCTGCTGACGGTTCCGGTGCTGGTCTGGTTGCTCGACGGGGTGGGGGAGCCGGTCCGCGCCCGCCGCCGCAAGGTCCTCGGCAAGGCCTTCTTCACGGGCTGGTTCTTCGGCTTCGGCTATTTCTTTTTCGGTCTCTACTGGGTTGGCGAGGCCTTTCTCGTTCAGGCCGACAAGTTTGCCGTCTTCCTGCCTTTCGCGGTCACGCTCCTGCCGGCAGGTATGGCGATCTATGTCGGGCTGGCGGCGATGACCGCCCGGCTTTTCTGGTTCGCGGGCTATCGGCGCGTCGCGGTACTGGCGGTGAGCTGGACTGCTTTCGAGTGGTTGCGCGGCATCCTGTTTACCGGGTTTCCCTGGAACCGGGTCGGCGAAAGCCTCGTCGCCTCCGATGCCATGATGCAGGCGGCCGCCCTTGTCGGCGCGGCCGGACTGAGCCTGATCGTCATGCTGGCGGCGGGTTCGCTTGCCGCCTTCGATACGCGCATGCCGGCAAGGCGCGTCGGCGCAAAGCCGCATAACGGGGCGGAGCATTTCGCCCCGCTCGTTGTGGCCGGGGTGGTGCTGGCACTGGTCTGGGTGGGCGGTGCGGTGCGTCTCGCTTCCGCCGACACCGCCTATAACGGCAATTACTCGATCCGCATCGTGCAGCCCAACACGCCCTTTGCCACCAGCAAGGATAATCGCAACGAGCGCATCGTCTCGATCATCGGCAAGCTTTTGCGCATGAGCGCCGAGGCGACCCGCAAACGCCCGCTCGGGCCCGATGGCGATACGATCGTCGTCTGGCCGGAAGACGCGGTGGAAGTGCTGCTGGCGCGCGAGCCTTATGTCCTCTCAGCCATCGCCCGCATGCTGCCGCCCGGCGCCCTGCTCATTACTGGCGCCAATCGCGGCGAGCCTGCGCCGGACGGTCCCTCCGACAGGCTTCGCCGTTTCTACAACAGCCTTTATGTCGTGGGCTCCGACGGCAAGGTGCGGGCGGTCTATGACAAACATCACCTGGTGCCGTTCGGCGAATATGTTCCCTTCCGTCATTTCATGGCGAAGATCGGTTTCGAGAAGCTCTCCCATTTCAGGGGCAGCTTCGATACCGGGCCCGGCCCGGCCACGCTTCATGTGAAGGGCATGCCGCCGGTCGGTCCGTTGATTTGCTACGAAGTCATCTTTCCGCGTGAAACGGTCGTGCCGGGGGACCGTCCCGACTGGCTGGTGAACATCACGATCGACACCTGGTTCGGCACGACGAGCGGTCCCTATCAGCATCTCGCGCAGGCCCGCCTCAGGGCAGTGGAGCAGGGTTTGCCGCTGGC
Source organism: Parvibaculum sp. (assembly GCF_002684405.1). GTDB lineage: Bacteria > Pseudomonadota > Alphaproteobacteria > Parvibaculales > Parvibaculaceae > Parvibaculum. The sequence continues at coordinate 6,652 of NZ_NYVD01000182.1, forward strand.
GCGGTCGGCCAATAACGGGGTTTCGGCCATGATCGATCCCTATGGGCGGTTGCTCGATACGCTGCCGCTGGACACGCAGGGCGTCATCGATGCGCGCTTGCCCGCGGCCTTGCCGCCAACGCTCTACGCCCGGCTCGGCGATGGATTTGTCCTGTTTCTAGGCATTTTGCTGTTCCTGCTTTCCGCATGGCGGAGTCCGTCTTTAAAGGCGTGATGAAAGCCCCCCTTTGCCGCTGTCTATCCCCACCCCCAGTTGCGTGACGCAACTTCCCAGTGCTATCGGTTGTAGCGTGGCCGGGTGGGGCACACGGATGTAGGCAAGGTATCTGGGGGCTTGTGTGAGCAGAAAACCGCCGAATCCTGTCGATATTCATGTCGGCGGAAGAATACGAATGCGTCGCATGCTGATTGGCATGAGCCAGGAAAAGCTGGGCGAATCCCTGGAGCTCACCTTTCAGCAAGTCCAGAAATATGAGAAAGGCTCCAACCGGGTAGGAGCCAGTCGCCTCTATCAGATCGCTCAGGTTCTGGGCGTCCCCGTTTCCTATTTTTACGAGGGGCTCGAGGCCGCATCCACCGCCGATGAAGGCCCGGATACGGGCTTCGACTTTGAATTGCTCTCCACGACCGAGGGCATTCAGCTCAATGCCGCTTTCTTTTCGATCAGCGATCCGAGCCTGCGAAAAAGGCTGCTGGACCTGATTAAGCTATTGGCAAATAGGGAAGAAATCGATTCTCCCCTTGAGCAGGCGTCGGCTCTGGCGAGCGACTGACACAAAATCGATATGCACTTATGTGCATATCTTTTTACACAGATGTTGACCCGGCAGGCGATCCTTGCAAGAACCTATGGCGTGTCTGGCGCTGCATCTGGCTGCGCCGGCCGCATCGAAAGAACCAATAACGCCCGTACCCCCGGCGGCCATCCTAGTGGATGGGCGCGGAAGCGGGTCTGAGCGCGCCGGGCGGAGCCATTTCCCCTGCGCTGCATGACACTCATCTCGAAACGAGGGAGATAAATTTGGCACGGTCAAATTTCCTGTTCACCAGTGAATCAGTTTCCGAAGGGCATCCCGATAAGGTTTGCGACAGGATTTCCGATTCCGTGCTCGATCTTTACCTTTCGGGTGATCCTTATTCCCGTGTGGCCTGCGAATGCCTGACCACCACCAACAAGGTGGTGCTGGCCGGCGAAGTGCGTGGCCCGGAATCGATCACCAAGGAGCAGATCGAGGAAACGGCTCGCCAGGCGATCAAGGACATCGGATACGAGCAGGAGGGCTTCCACTGGAAGACCGCCGACGTCGAAGTCCTGCTGCATGAGCAGTCCGCCCATATCGCGCAGGGCGTGGACGCCGCCGGAAACAAGGACGAAGGCGCTGGCGACCAGGGCATCATGTTCGGGTATGCCTGCACCGAGACGCCGGATCTGATGCCGGCGCCGATCGACTATTCGCACAAGATCCTGAAGAGCATGGCCGAGGCGCGTCACGCCGGCGGCACGCTTCTGGAGCCGGATGCGAAGAGCCAGGTCACCATGACCTACGAGAACAACAAGCCGGTTGGCGTGCGTTCCGTGGTCGTGTCGACCCAGCACAAGGAAGAAGCCAAGCAGGAAGAGCTTCGTGAAGTCGTGCGTCAGCACGTCCAGAAGGTTCTGCCCGATGGCTGGTTCCCGCCGGAAGACGAGTTCTACGTGAATCCCACGGGCAAGTTCGTCATTGGCGGACCCGACGGCGACGCGGGCCTTACGGGCCGCAAGATCATCGTCGACACCTATGGCGGCTGGGCGCCCCATGGCGGCGGTGCCTTCTCCGGTAAGGATCCGACGAAGGTTGACCGCTCGGCAGCCTATGCGGCGCGCTATCTGGCGAAGAACGTGGTCGCGGCCGGCCTTGCCGATCGCTGCACCATCCAGCTCGCCTATGCGATCGGCGTGTCCAAACCGCTGTCGATCTATTGCGATCTGCACGGCACGGGCAAGGTCGGTGAGGAAGCGGTCGAGAAGGCCGTTGCCGAATGCATGGACCTCAGCCCGCGCGGCATTCGCGAGCATCTCGAGCTCAACAAGCCGATCTATGCGCGCAGCGCCGCTTACGGTCACTTCGGCCGCAAGCCCGACAGCGATGGCGGCTTCTCCTGGGAGAAGACGGACATTGCCGACAAGATCGCAGCCGCCATTAAGTAAGCGGTTGATCGCGACCGGCGATTGAGCCATTACGGCGCCCATGAAAAGCGCCGACCGCGATATGAAAGATTTGCCCCGCCCCTCGTCCGAGAGACGTCATGTCTACGGGCGGCGGCGGGGCAAACGTTTACGTGAGCATCAGAACGATCTGATGGAGACGCTGCTGCCGCGCGTTTCGGTGCCGCTCGATCACGAGGCGCCGCTCGATCCGGCAACGCTTTTCGAGCCGGCGACGAAGGAGATCTGGCTCGAAATCGGGTTCGGGGGCGGCGAGCATCTGGTCTTTCAGGCCGGGCGGAACCGCGATGCCGGGATTATCGGCTGCGAACCCTTCATCAATGGCGTGGCCAAGCTGCTGGCCGAGATCGAGGCGCAAGAGCTTTCCAATGTGCGTGTCCTGAGCGACGACGCCCGCTTTCTTCTCGAAAGGCTGAAGCCGGAAAGCCTGTCGCGAATCTTCATCCTTTATCCCGATCCCTGGCCGAAAAAGCGCCACAACAAGCGCCGCTTCATCAATCCTGAAACGCTGTCCCTTCTCGCCCGTGCGCTGAAGCCGGGCGGGCGTTTGCGCTTCGCCAGCGATATTCCCGATTATGTCGGCTGGACGCTCGCGCGCATCCTCCGTCACAACCGGGAGAGGGAAAACGGGCAGGGGTCCTTCGAGTGGCAGGCCGAGCGTCCGGCGGACTGGCGCACCGCGCCGGAAGACTGGCCGGGCACCCGATACGAGGAAAAAGCGATCCGAGAAGGTCGCACGCCAGCCTATCTGGACTTCATTCGCCTTTAGCTCCGGCGCCACACATAACAATCTCCGCTTTAGACCGATGACCCGCCTTTCGTGCGCTTATCAGGTTGGTGGATTCCGGCCCTGTCGCTAGACTTTAGCCGCCGCGCCAGTCTGTTCGGGCACCGTGATCGCGATCTTTGGAGTAGCAAGATGGACATTTTGAACCTCGCGGTCTGTCCACGCTGCCATTCGCGTGTCGAACGCCGGGATGGCGGGATTTTCTGCACCGATGCGGGTTGCGCCCTGAGTCGGGAAGGTTTTCCGGAGACGGGTGGGCAACCCGTGCTGGTCGATTTTGAGAACAGTATTTTCTCGCGCGAAGATGTGAGTTCGACCGCTGGCGGTCTCGACGATCGGCGGGTTTCCAGTCCTCGGAGCTTGCCGAACCGGGTGAAATCCCGGCTGCTGGGTGTCAATCAGGTGGCCCATCAGGCCGCCGCCTATTTTTCCCGGCGGCTGAAATCCAGACCTGATGCGAAGCTGCTTGTGATCGGCGGCGGCACGATCGGCAGCGGTATGGAAGCGCTTTACACCGATCCCGGTTTTCATGTCGTCGGTACGGATGTCTATGCCTCTCCCGACACGCTATTCGTTGCCGATGCCCACCGTCTGCCCTTCCCCGATGCAAGTTTTGACGGGGTCTGGATTCAGGCGGTTCTCGAGCATGTCCTCGAGCCGCATATGGTGGTCGCGGAAATCCACCGGGTTTTGAAGCCGGAAGGCCTTGTCTATGCCGATACGCCCTTCATGCAGCAGGTTCACGAGGGCGCTTATGACTTTTCGCGTTTCACGCTGAGCGGCCATCGCTGGCTCTTCAGGCGGTTCGACCTCATTGCCGCCGGGCCGGTAAAGGGTGTCGGTACCAGCCTCAACTGGTCGCTGCGCTATTTCATCCGGGCCCTCACGCGGAGTGAGAAACTGGCGAAATTGACCGGATTTGCGTTCTTCTGGCTGAGATTTTTCGATGGATTGGGCGATTTCGGCATGAATGCCGATGGGGCAAGCGGCGTATATTTCATCGGCAGCAAATCGGACCGGGAACTCTCCCCGGAGGAAATCGTTGCGTTCTACCGGGACCGCCGCGCTTTGCACCGATTGGAGGCATTGTAGGCCGCCCTTGCCAGAGCAAGGGTTTTGGGCCTATAAAGAGCCCAATTGATGGCGCTCTTACAGAGTGGGTCGTCTCCGGAAACGGGGGCCCGCTTTTTTTGTTTTTAGAGCCCCGTTTTGGCAATTGGAGCCGGGATGAACGCGACAGCCGCCAATTCGGCAGCAGGCGACGCAGAGGGCGAAAACGGGACGGACGATCCGCGTCTCGACACCCATCTCATTGCCGCGCCGGGCATTCCGCGGCGGATCTTCGAGCTGATCCGACCCACCGCGGCCGATATGGGCTATGAGATCGTGCGCGTGCGCTACGGCCTGCAGGACGGGCACACGCTGCAGATCATGGCCGAACGTCCCGACGGCACGATGGTGGTGCAGGATTGCGAAGACCTTTCCCGTGCCGTGTCTGCCTTGCTCGAC
>NZ_NYVD01000183.1 GCF_002684405.1 Parvibaculum sp.
CAGGTCGCGCGAGCCGATCAGGGTCAGCAGCACGGCGGCGACGGTCGGGCTCAGTATGTTTTCGAGGTCATAGGCGAGACGGGACAGCGAAAGCGCCTTTGTGTAGTCCCGCTCGTCGGGAAGGATGTCGGGGATCGTCGCCTGGAAAGTCGGCGTGAAGGCGGCGGAGGCGGATTGAAGGACGAAAATCAGAACGTAGATCTGCCAGATCTCGGTTACGAAGGGCAGCATGGCCGCGACGGCGGCGCGAACAAGGTCCAGTCCGACCAGCATGGACCGGCGCGGGAGCATTTCCGCGACGACGCCCGCGATCGGGGCCACGGCGATATAGGCGATCATCTTGATCGCGAGCGCGGTTCCGAGCACGACCCCGGCATCGGCACCGGCCAGATCATAAGCGAGAAGGGCCAGCGCGACGGTGGCCAGCCCCGTGCCGGCCAGGGCGACGGCCTGCGCGGCGAACAAATGGCGGTAGGCGCGGTTCTTCAGGATGGACAGCATGATCTGGCGGCTTCCTGCGGTGCTGACGAGACAGACGGTTGCCCGGTAACATCTCCAATCTGTAACCAAATGTCACATTGCAAATGAGAGGGGCTTGCATTTAAGTGCCTTCAAAACTGCCCGCAGGCGGCAGGATGAAGGGCAGGCGCCATGACACTCGAGACCGCTGACCAACCCACCGTTCCCCATTGGCCGCTTGGCGAAGGCCGGGTGGGCGATGCCGGGATCGTGACCGATATCGTCACGGCCGACGATCAGCCCGAGCTTGAGCGCCTGTTGCTTGAAATGGGCTTTGTGGAAGGCGCGCGGGTGGAACTCATTCATGAAGGCCCGATGGGCCGCGATCCCATCGCCGTGAAGGTGGACGATATGCGCGTGGCGCTGCGCCGCCGCGAGGCGGGCTGCATCATGGTCGCTTCGGATAGCCGCCCGTCATGACCTCCACGACGCTGCATCTCGGCCTTGTCGGCAATCCCAATTGCGGAAAGACGGCTCTCTTCAATGCGCTGACCGGCAGTCGGCAGAAGGTTGCGAACTATGCCGGCGTCACGGTGGAGCGCAAGGAGGGCAAGTTCGTTACGCCCGCGGGCCGCGAGGCCGTGCTGCTCGATCTGCCCGGCACCTATTCCCTGCGCGCGCGCAGCCCCGACGAGCAGATCACGCGCGACGCGGTTCTCGGCACGCTTGAAAACGAGTGCACGCTGGACGCCATCGTCTGCGTGGCCGATGCGACCAATCTTCGGCTGATGCTGCGGCTGGTGCTGGAGTTGAAGCAGACGGGGCGCAAGCTGATCCTCGCGCTCAACATGTATGACATCGCAAAGCATCGCGGCATCGATATCGATATCGACAAGCTGTCCGGCGAGCTCGGCATTCCGGTGGTGCCTTCGGTGGCGGTGCGGCGCAACGGTACGGATGCGCTGCTGACTCTTCTCGACAAGATGCAGCCGGATGAAGCCGATGCGGCGGCGGGCGCTCCCCTAAACACGAGTGCTCCTGTGAATACATGGGCCGCGCCCGATGCGAAGACCGTGCGCGAGATGCATCGCACCGCGGACCTCATTCTCAAGGATTGCGTGACGCGGCCCGAAGACAGCGACGAATGGACGGCGTGTGTGGACCGCGTGCTGCTGCATCCGGTTTACGGCATCGCGATCCTGCTCGGCGTTCTCTTCCTGATGTTCCAGGCGGTGTTCAGCTGGGCGACGCCGCTGATGGATATGATCGGCGCGGGCTTCGGGTGGCTGTCGGCCCTGGTGCAGACCACACTGCCCGACGGGATGCTGCGCAGCCTGATTTCCGACGGCATCATTTCCGGTGTGGGCAGCGTGCTCGTCTTCCTGCCGCAAATCGTGATCCTCTTTCTGTTCATCATCCTGCTCGAGGATGTGGGCTATATGGCGCGCGCGGCCTTTCTGATGGACAAGCTGATGGGCCGGGCGGGGCTTCACGGGCGCGCTTTCATTCCGCTGCTGTCGAGCTTTGCCTGCGCCATTCCCGGGATCATGGGCACGCGCGTCATCAATAGCTGGCGGGACAGGCTGGTGACCATTCTGGTGTCGCCGCTGATGACCTGCTCGGCGCGCATTCCCGTCTATACGCTTATCATCGCCGCCTTCATTCCGCGCGGCGCGGTGTTCGGCGTGGTCGACCGGCAGGGGCTCGTCATGTTCGGTCTTTACGCGGCGGGCATTGTGAGCGCGCTGAGCGTCGCCATGGTGATGCGTCTCTTCTTTCACCGGCATGCGTCCGAGCCCTTCATCATGGAGCTGCCCGATTACAAGCTGCCGAGCGTCAAGAATGTCGCCTGGGGCGTGTTCGAGAGGGCGCGCATCTTTTTGCGCCGGGCAGGCACGATCATTCTCACCATGATGATCGTGATCTGGTTCCTCAGTAGCTTTCCTGGCCCGCCGCCCGGCGCCACGGAGCCGGCGATCCATTACAGCCTCGCCGGCATGATCGGCCATGCGGTGGAGCCGATCCTGAAGCCCATCGGGTTCAACTGGCAGATCGCAGTGGCGCTCATTACCGGCATGGCGGCGCGCGAGGTGGCGGTGGCTGCGCTCGGGACCGTCTATGCGGTGGGCGGAGAGAGCGGCGGATCGCTCACCCAGATCCTGTCCACGCACTGGTCGCTTGCCTCGGGGCTCGCCTTTCTGGCGTGGTACGTCTTCGCCCCCCAATGCGCCTCCACGCTTGCCGTGGTGAAGCGGGAGACGAATTCATGGCGCTGGCCCGCGGTCATGTTCGTTTACATGCTGGTCATGGCCTATATCGCGGCGATGATCGTCTATCAGGCGACGGTGTTTCTCGGCGGGTAGGTCCTGGCCCTATCCATGTCCGAAACTTCGGACGAGGCTGCCCGCGATCAGCGCCCATCCGTCCACCAGCACGAAAAAGATGAGCTTGAACGGCAGTGAGATGATCACCGGCGGCAGCATCATCATGCCCATGGACATGAGGACGGAAGCGACCACCATGTCGATGACGATGAAGGGCAGGAAGACGAGGAAGCCGATTTCGAAGGAGCGGCGCAGTTCCGAAATCATGAAGGCGGGGACCAGCACCTGAAGGCCGATATCCTCCGGCTTGTCGGGTTTGCCCGCGTCGGAAAGGTCGACGAAGAGCTGCAGGTCCTGATCGCGGACCTGGCTCAGCATGAAGGTCTTGAAGGGCTGGCTCGTCTTCTCGAAGGCTTCGCCGAATTCGATCTGCTGGTTCATCATCGGCTCGATGCCCTCATGATAGGCCGCCTTGAAAGTCGGCGTCATGATGAAGGCGGTGAGGAAGAGCGACAGGCTGATGAGGACCGCATTGGGCGGCGATTGCTGCATGCCGAGCGCGGTGCGCATCAGCGACAGCACCACCACGATGCGCACGAAGGAGGTCACCATGATGAGGATCGACGGGGCGAGGCTCAGAATGGTGACGAGGGCGACGATCTGAACGATGTGATCGGTCAGGCCGAGATCGCCGCCGAGATTGACGGTGATCGGATCGGCGGCCATGGCCGGGCCCGCCGCGAAGAGGACGAAAGCAAAGGCGAGGACGGCGCGCCAAAGCGCCTTGCGGTCGATGGTGCTGCTCATGCCCGGCGCTCCTTCAGGCGCTGCACCAGACGGTGCATGTGCTGGGCGGGCACGGGAAGCTGTGCGACGAAGCGCTCGTTTGCGGTTGCCGGTGCGGTTTCCAGTGCTGTTTTGGGGGCCGGCTTTTCATCCGCGCCTGCATCATTGGCGGGCGCCGCAGCGGTCGCTTCGACCTTTTGTTCTTCAACGGGCGCGTCTATGCCGCTCTCTATGACGAGGCTTTGTTCCGCGCCGAGCAGGATCAGATGTTCCTTGCCGTCGCGGCGAATGAGGACGATGCGGTTCTTCGTGTCGAGCGGTTTCGTTTCCACGATGGCGAGGCGCTTCACCGCACCCGGCATGGTGTAGCCGCCGGTGAAGAGGCCGTATTTGCGCGCGGCAAAGCCGCACAGCCCGATCAGACCGATGATGAAAACGAGCGCGCCGACGAAGCGCAAAACTTCGGTGATATCCATTGAATGCCCAAGCCCCACCCGACGATCCGAAGCTGCCCGCTTCGTGTCATCGTCCTTTCGTTGCGGCGGTTCATTCTTGCAGGTGAACCACCGGGTGGCCTTCGCTTGCCCAACGCGCGACGCCACCGCCCATAGGCAGAATTTGCCGTGTCAGACTTAATGACGGGTTAAACGAACGGCGGCTCGCGGGTTTTTTAGGTAAATGCGAAATGAAGCGCCCGGCAGAATTTGCCGCTCGTTAGGGGCTTCTTAAGAACCGGAGGTCAACACTGCCCGTGCCGCCAAGGAATGCGTGGCTCTTTTTTCCGGCAGTAGCGGGCTTCAGAAGGAAGCGCGTGACGAGTTCCCCGGGCAGGGAACGCCGGTTGGTGGGGCAACGCACATGGCTTTGGGCGATCTTCCTCTTTTGTCGATGATGAAGCTGCGGCTGCAATGGCTCGGCGAGCGCCAGCAGGTGCTTGCGCAGAACGTCGCCAATGCGGACACGCCGGGCTACGCGGCGAAGGATCTCAAGGAACTCGATTTCGGCGCGCTGGTGAAGCAGCAGAGCGGCATGCTGTCGCCCGTCGCCACAAATTCAGGACATATCGGTACGCCGGTCGTCGGTGCGTCGCTGACGGGCACCGCGGCAGGGCGCGCGGCGATTGCCCATGCGCGCGGCGGCGAAGTGCAGCGCGCACCGGATTTCGAAACCTCGCCGACGGGCAATTCCGTCGTGCTCGAGGAGCAGATGATGAAGGCCGCCCAGACACAGATGGACTATCAGGCGGTCACGGGGCTTTACGCCAAAAGCGTCGGGCTTATCAAAATCGCGCTGGGACGTGGCTAGGACGCCGGGCGCGGCCAGGGGATAAAGGAGAGACGGGCATGAGTGCGATGGATCTCATCAAATCGATGATGGTGGCGGCGTCGGGCCTCAAGGCGCAGAGCGGCCGTATGCGCATCATCGCGGAAAATATCGCCAATGCGGACAGCACCGGCAACACGCCGGGCGCGGACCCGTATCGCCGCAAGATCGTGACCTTCGAGGATACGCTCGACCGGCAGATGGGCGTGGACAAGGTGAAGCTCGGTCGGCCGGAAACCGACAAGTCGGACTTCAAGCTCAAATACATGCCGGACCATCCGGCGGCTAATGCCGACGGCTATGTGAAGTTTCCGAATGTAAACGGCATGGTCGAGGCGATGGATATGCGCGAGGCGCAGCGCAGTTACGAAGCGAACCTGAACATCATTCAGGCCTCGCGCCGCATGATTTCGCAGACCATCGATATTCTGCGCGGATAAGGGGTAGGGGACCATGGCAACACCGGCTTCTCTTGCAATGAACGCCTATGCCCGCGCCGCGGGCATGGCGTCGAAGGGACCGCAGACGCAAGGCCCGAATGCCGGGCAGGCGGCGGGCGGTTTCGACAACATGCTGAAAAGCGCGCTCGACGAGGCGGTCGATACCGGCAAGGCGAGCGAGCAGAAGGTGGCGGCAATGACCGGCGCGAGGCAGGGCAACCTCGTGGATGTGGTGACGGCCGTTTCCGAAGCCGAGGCCACGTTGCAGACGGTGGTCACGGTTCGCGACAAGGTCATTTCGGCCTATCAGGAAATCCTGCGCATGCCCATCTGAGGGCGTGCGTTCCAGTTTTTAGTGGGGTGGGGGCATGACCGGACCTGAAGTTCTCGATGTTGGGCGGCAAGCGATCTGGGTGATGCTGGAAGCATCGGCTCCGATGATGATCATTGCGCTGCTGGTGGGCCTCGTCATTGCGCTCTTCCAGGCGCTGACGCAGGTGCAGGAAATGACGCTGGTCTTCGTGCCGAAGATCGTCGCCATCTTCGTGACGCTGCTGATCTCGCTTCCCTTCATGGGCAGCGTCATGAGCGGGCTGATGCATCTCGTCGCCCAGAAGATCGTTTCGGGCTGACGATCCCGATGACCGGCGCTCCCGTCCTCACCATCAACCTCCTGCCGGACACGGCTTTCGTGTTCCTGCTCGTCTTTTCGCGGCTGGGCGCGATGGTGATGATGATGCCGGCGATCGGCGAAAACGGCATTCCGGCGCGGGTGCGCCTCATCATGGCGCTGTTGCTGACGATGATCCTCATGCCGCTTGTCGCCGACAGCTACGGCAAGCTGCCGGAAAGCGTGGTCGGCATGGCAACGATCATCGTCTTCGAGATAGCGGTCGGGATTTTCATTGGCATGGCCGCGAAAATCATCATGTCGGCGCTGCATGTGGCGGGCAATATCATCGCGCTTCAGATGAGCCTAGCCTTTGCGCAGAATGTCGATCCCACGCAGGGCCAGCAGGGCGTGCTGATCGCGAATTTTCTCAATCTGCTTGCCGTCGCGCTGATTTTTGCGACGGGTCTCGATCATCTGCTGATCGCGGCGATGCGCGACAGCTACGATTTGTTCAAGCCGGGCCATTACCTGCCGGTAGGCGATTTTTCGCGCATGGCGGTGGAAACCTTTTCCCACGCCTTTCGCCTGGGGTTGCAGCTTTCCGCGCCGTTCCTCGTTTTCGGACTGGTCTTCTATATGGGGATCGGCGTGCTTTCGCGCCTGATGCCGCAGATCCAGATTTTCTTCATCGCCATGCCGGCGAACATCATGCTGGGGCTGTTGCTCCTCATGGTGCTGCTCGGCGCCATGATGACGTGGTTCCTCGATGCCTTCGAGTCCACGCTCACCCTCTTTCTGCATTAGGGGTGACGCATGGCGGAAGAAAACGATTCAGAAAAAACAGAAGAACCAACACACAAGAAACTCGAAGACGCCGCCAAGAAGGGCGACGTCCCCAAAAGCCAGGAGATCAATGCCTGGTTCGTGATGCTGGGCGGGGCGCTTGCCGTCATGATGCTGGGCAATTCCACGGCCGGGGCGCTCATGGACCAGTTGCGCATCTTCATCGCGCAGCCCGATGCGATCCCGATGGATGCCGAACATTTGCGGCTTGTCTGGCTGGGGCTTGGCAAGACGGTGCTGGGCGCCATCGCCATGCCGCTGCTGATCCTCATCGTCGCGGCGGTTGCGGGCAATGTGGTGCAGCACATGCCGGTATTCAGCGGCGAGAACATGAAGCCGAGCTTCTCCAAGATTTCGCCGATGAAGGGGCTGGAACGGCTGTTCGGGCCCAAAAGCGTCATGAACCTGGTCAAGGGTATCGTGAAGATGGCCGTGGTCGGGCTCGTCACCTTCCTTATCGCCTGGCCGGAGCGTGACCGGCTCGGCCTGATGATGACATGGGACGTGACGCTGCTGCTGCCCGCGGTGCAGACCATGGCGCTGCGCATGCTGGGGGGCGTCATCGCCGTGATGACGGTGGTCGCCGTGCTCGATTACATGTTCGAGCGCATG
>NZ_NYVD01000184.1 GCF_002684405.1 Parvibaculum sp.
CAAATGCCGGGTTAGCGGCTATCTGACGGAAACCTACGGTTTCGAGGGTGCCACAGGATTCAAAACCGTAGGTTTTCGTTCAAATGCCCCCGCTGGTCCTATATGCTCCAAACCCTTCTGGAGGCGATTGAGAATAAGTACCAGATTAACTCCTCTTTTCCCAAGGGATACAACTGCAATACCAGCAATACCGAGGTCTCAGCAGAGTGGATTAAAATTGAGAGACCGGATTAAACCGGGCTGTCTATTTAGCTATGGCTAGGCCGTGATCGTAGATAAAACTTGATTGGGGTACAATCTTTATCCTCTGAAGACCTGAAATTGTAATCCCGCGATGTATTCTAACGTTGTCATAACTGATAATAGCAGGTGTGCCTTCATGATCACTCAGTTCTATTTGTCGTAGTTCATCAAGAACAAACATCAATCGCTTTTCGCCATCTTTACGAGGAGTTATATCAACCAGCGTCCCATCTGGATGACTCCAAACAGCATGGAACTGAGCTTCTATGAAGTCATTCTTCGTATCCTGGCTTATAATCCATCCATGAATGACCCCGCCCCCATGATAATTGCACATAACCAAAACATTAAAATGGCAATTATCTGACTCAGGCCTGAAGTGATCTGGCTTTTTATACTTCAGGAACTGAATATTTTTCTCGGGCAATTGCAATTCAGAAAGCAAACGTCTGACAGCCGAATTAACTTTCTTTGGAGACTGGGATTTCAGCTTGAGACTATTTACGTCAGGCATTGCTTTCCACCATCTGCGATAAATGTAGGAGCTGGCAGAAGATATTGACCTTGGCCTGCTGGCTCACACTGTTCGCCGTACTATTAGCCAGTGACGGATTGCCAACAATGACAGCCAAAGACTGAGCCCTGGAGATAGCAACGTTGATCCGATTCTTATCAAAGAGAAAATCCATACCGCGTGGAGAGTCATTGGCGTCGCTGGCACACATGCTGAAAAATACTACCGGCGCTTCTTGCCCCTGAAACTTATCCACGCTGCCCACTTTGGCATTTGGCCCTAATGCTTCACGTATTTTATTAACCTGAAAGTTGTAGGGCGCTACGAACAACATGTCATCCCATCCGATCGGGCGCGTTTTACCGCCCTTATCGCAAAATACCCGACCCAATATATCCTGGACCGCGTGCTGAATGGCTTCTACTTCCTCATCACTGGCTTGCGTATTCCCTTCGTGTTCAACCGGAATAAAAATGACACCGGCTTCCTTATTTATCGCACCTGTATAATCGATAGGAACCTTGATTACCTGCTTGTCATTATCTGGATGAGAATGCAGTTTTCCTTCGTAGATGGCCTCGCTAATGAACCGGTTAACCGCTGAGTGCATCCGATAGGTTGTTTCCAGGAACACACCTCGGTCTTCAGAGATTGTTGGGGTGTGGTGAAGCAGATAGTCCAGCGTGGACAGGCCGCTCTCCCCCGGATGGGTTCCTTGCGCCGGTTGCCCTAGCTGCATCTGATCACCCATGAGGATAATGTTGCTGGTTGCACGACTCATAGCAATGAGGTTGGCCACTGAGACTTGTCCAGCTTCATCAACGAACAGGTAATCGAACTGTCCCTGTAGATCATCCCTGGAGAAACCCCAAGCCGTGGTGCCAATGACGCAAGCCTGTCTGGTATAGCTTGCAATGTCCTTGTTCTGAAGTACCGAAATTCCCAACGCCTGAATTTCATCATCAGTATCTTTCGTACAACCGAAGAAAGCCTCAATACCCTCGTCTATGCAGTATCTGGCTGTTCCCACCAATAAATTGTTGATTGCCTTGTGGGAGTTCGAGCTGATACCCACCCTTTTGAGGGTCGGCCGGGATTCGTGCGAAAATGGGCCTAAAGTGTCGTAACCAGTTGTTCTATAACAATCTTTCTCTGCCATGTATTGCTCCGCCGTCAGCCGACGGCATCTGGACTTGGTTCTAGGTCCGTTACGATCACCTTTACGGTCTCTCCATTGCGACGCGCCTGAATGATGCGAGCGATGTCCGTATCCTCCAGCAGAACCGCCAGTTTGTCCTTTTCGCTCGCCATCGCATGCAGCTCCGACCGTAGTGCCGCTTCGGTGGCGCGCAGTGTCGCTATCTCCTGCTGGGATGCCTCGACCAGGCCTTCGATTTGGACCAATGATCCCTGGGTGGTCTTAAGAGCCAGCTCCAGTTGAGCAGCCAGTCGCTCCTGCTGATGGGCTTGGCGCTGGACATCGCGCAGTTCGGTGGCCAGGCGCTCATTGTCGCGGTTCAACTGGGTGGCTTCACTCTGCTTCACCACCAGGGTCTGCTGCAACTGGCGCAACTCCGCTTGGACCTGCTGCAGTTGGCCCTCATGCCGGCGCTGGTCCTGCTCGCGCTGTTCTTTCACGGATTGCCGATAATGCTCCAGGGCCTCGCGAGCATGGCGGTGCTTTTCCTCCAGGGACTGCCGGTGGACCTCGCCCTCCTGCAGGCGAGCCTCCAGGCCGCGGATCTGCTCTTCCAGGCGCTGTCCGCTCAGGCGTTCCTGCTCCAGCGCGGCGACGGTGGTCTTATGGCCAGCGTGTTCCGCCTCCAGCATGGCCAGCGTGGCGCCATGCTCTTCCCGAGCATGATCCAGGGTGCGCTCCCTCTCCCGGATAGTAGCTTGCAGCTGCTGGGCTTGGGCTGTGTGCTGGAAGGTAGCCTGCGCAACAATGGCGTGGGCCTCTTCGTGCAGTCGGGCCGCCAGGCGCCCCACCAGCTCTTTGAGGGTGTCGCTGAGCAGGCCGGCATCGTCCAGGCGGGTGCCTTCCTCTTCTTCCAGCTCTTTGAGATAGCGGTGGATGGTGGTCTTGGAGCCGGTATTGCCAAGCTCGATGCGCACGGCATCCAGCGAGGGGTGCTGGCCCCGCGCCCGGATGGCATCGCGCGCCTGTTGCACAAGGTGTTTGTTGAGGCCGGCCCGAGCCATGATGCGTCTCCCTGATTATTTAATACCGTAGTATGTACTATGTATATACATACTAAATATAACTCAGGATGTACGGGATTCTAAGGTATTTATAATATTGGATAATGGGGCGTTATCCCGTGTAAGACCGGTTTTGCGGCTGCCAGCCAGGAAAAACAGTACAGGGAGATGAAAGCCAGTCCACTGGACCAACTGGCGGAGTGCGGAGCGCAAATGAACCTGGCAGCGATGAGATTGGCGCAGTTCGTCTGGCTGTCATGTTACGCCCAGGCATCAGGCATCAGCCATCGCGTCTACCCAGACTATGGTGGCGTTTATGTGGCAACCGCCCTGATTTGGCTCCGGGTCATTGCTGATGACGTGAAGCTGTTCGCGCCTATTGGCCAGGGACTGGGGTTGCGCCACTTGGCACGTCAATCATGGCGCTGAGCTTGTACGACAAGGCTTGGCATATGGTTTTTCCGATTCTTGAGCAGACTCCATCAGGCAGTTACTTAACGAGTGGGCCAGCGGGTATGCAGGTCGTCAATGACAAAGGTGTGAGCGTGTTGACCCTCTGGGCCATACTCGAGCAAATGCGGATGATCTGCCGGCAATGCGTCGTGGGTATGGTGCAGGCGCTCGTTGTCGTCCTTCGGCCACAGCCATAGCGCCGCTGTTACGCCGACGGCAGCCAGCCCCGCCATGACCCATAGTGCGCTGGGAATGCCGGCCCTGGCGCCGAGCCAGCCGACCAAGGGATAGGCCAGCAACCAGCAGGCATGCGACAGGGAGAACTGCGCGGCATACAGTGCGGGGCGATCGACCTCGTGAGATGACCGGCGCAACAGGCGTCCGCTGGGGGTCACGAGCGCGGAGTACGCCATCCCCAGCACAAACCAATCCACCAGCATCGCCGGCCAACGAGCGGCCACCGCCAGCGCTGACCAGATCAGGGCAAGTCCGACCAGGCCCAGAGTCAGCACGGCGCCGGACACCAGCATGACACTGCGGTCAGAGCGGCGTTCCAGCAGCTTGGGTAATACAAACGCCATCAGCATTGAGCCTGCGCCAAACGCTGCCAAGGCAATGGCGACCGCGCTCTCCGGTCGCGCGAGCCCGCTACGAACGATCACCACCGTGTTGACGATCACCATCGCACTGCCAGCCGCGGCGGCCAGGGTGAGGGCCAGCAGCCCGCGCAGGCGCGGCGTGGCGAGATAGATACGCGCCCCGCTGGTGAGCTTGCGCCGGACACTCGTTTTCAATGGTTCTGCCGGCGCCTGCGGCAGCGCCACTGAAACGACCAGCAGGGCCGACCCCAGAAAGCCGACAGCAGTGCCCAGAAACAACTCGTGGTAGGTGACTACGGCCAGCAAGGCCGCCGCCAAGGCCGGACTCAGCAGGTTCTCCAGGTCGTAGGCCAGCCGCGACAGCGAGAGGGCCTTGGTATAGTCGTCTTCCTCGGGGAGTACCTCCGGAATGGTGGCCTGGAAGCTGGGCGTGAAGGCCGCCGAACAACTCTGCAGCACAAAGATCAGCACGTAGATTTGCCAAACCTGATTGACCCACGGCAGCAACAGCACCACCGTCAATCGGGCGACGTCGAGTGCCACCAGCAAGGCGCGGCGCGGCAGGCGATTGGCATAGGCGCCCGCCAGTGGCGCGACAAGCACATAGGCCACCATCTTGATCGCCAGCGCGGTCCCCAGCACGGCGCCGGCATCCTGGCCTGCCAACTCGTAGGCCAGCAGGCCCAGGGCGACGGTGGCCAGCCCAGTTCCTACCAGAGCCACTATCTGCGCGAAAAATAGGTGCCGGTAGGTACGGTTCCCCAGAATGTCAATCATATGCAGAAATCCGTACAGGCTGCTTGCTGTGTCCCCGCTTCAATCGCATGGGGGCATGCCCGTTCACCAGCAGCCGGTAATACGTATCCAATACTACGACTCGTCGGTATGCCCTATATAACCAGCATTTGGGCATCTTCATGGGTGACGTGGAAAGGAGCGGGAAATCCGCCCTCCTTCTGTGCTCCCTACAGGCAGTGAACGGTGGTGCCAGCTCCAGTGACGCTTGACCCCCGTTACCGCCGTCCGGTGTGGTTTGCACCGATGTAGTTTCCTAGCTCGTCCAGAAAAAGGCGATTGCGGTTTTCGGCAGGGCTTTAAACATGCTCGCCCCCTTTGTTTGTTGATTGTTGATTGGATGAATCATTTGCTTCCTCTTCATCACCATGGTGTCGTCCACCTTTTTCACTGCGATCGATCAAGCGGTAAAACAGGGGCACAAAGAAAATGGCCAGCAATGTGGCGGCGGTCATGCCACCCATTACACCGGTACCTACAGCGGCGCGTGCACCTGCACCAGCACCACTGGAGAACGCCAACGGAACAACGCCCAGAATAAACGCAAACGAGGTCATCAAAATGGGACGGAACCGCAAACGGGCCGCTTCCAGAGAAGCGTCAAGGGCGCTCATACCTTCTTCACGCTTCAGCACCGCGAATTCCACGATCAAAATCGCATTCTTCGCAGCCAGACCTAGTAACGTCACCAGACCAATCTGGAAATACACGTCATTGGTCATGTCGCGCATCCACACCGCAAGCAGCGCGCCGAACAAGCCAAACGGCATGGCCAGCAGCACCGAAAACGGAAGGGTCCACTTTTCATACTGGGCAGCCAGAATCAGGAACACCATCAGCGCACCCAAGACCAGCGCAAAGCTGGAAGAACCTTCAGAACGCTTTTCCTGAAACGAGGCACCAGAAAAGTCGTAGCTGAAATCATCCGGCAACACCTCGGCTGCAATGTCCTCAATGGCCTGAATGGCTTCGCCTGAACTGATGCCTGGTGCACCACTGCCCAACAGCTTTACAGCAGGTAGATTGTTAAAACGCTCCAAAGTTTCCGGCCCTTGTGAAAACTCTACTTTGGCAAAGGCCGAAATCGGGATCATTTCGCCAGTGTTCGAGCGCACATACATGTTGCCAATGTCAGTCGGGCTTTTGCGATATTGCGCATCCGCCGACATCAACACCTGCCAGGTACGACCGAATTTGTTGAAGTCGTTCACATAGTAGGTACCCATGCTGGCCGCAAGGGTGTCGAACACTTCATTCACGTTCACGCCCATTGCGCGGGCACGTTCGCGGTCCACATCCACATATAGCTGAGGCGTGCCGGGGCGCCACAATGTTTGTACTCCAGCCAGGCGCGGGTCTGCATTGGCTTTGGCCATGAAGGCGTTCATCACCTTGGCCAGCTCGGCTGGGCCGCCTTCGCCACGGTTTTGAATATAGAACTCAAAGCCACCGGCATTGCCCAAACCGAAGATGGGTGGTGGTGCAAAAGCCAGCACCAACCCTTCCTGAATGCCCGCAGTCCGGCCAAACAACTCGCCCACCAAATCAGTGGTCACAGCCTCGCGGTCGTCCCAATGGCGCTGGGTTACGAACATGGTGGCCGCGTTGTTTTTGAAACTGCCGCCCAGGACGTCAAAGCCTGTAAACGCCAAGGAATACTCGTTGGCGGGGTTGGCGGCCACTGCATCCACCACCTCGGCAACCACTTTGTCGGTGCGCTGAAGTGTTGCGCCATCGGGCAAAAATACGGCCGCAATAAAATAGCCCTGGTCTTCATCAGGAACCAATGAACCCGGTGTGGCCTTGAACAAACCAGCAGTGACCACCAGCATCACCAGAAACAAACCAATACCAATGGCTGGACGCATGCTGATGAATTTCACGCCACCCACGTACTTGGTCGTTACCCGCGCAAACCAGTTATTGAATGCGGTGAAAAACTTGCCTGGTTTTTTGTGCTCGTGCTTGAGCAGCAGCACACAAAGGGCCGGGGTCAATGTCAACGCGACAATGCCGGATACGATCACAGCAATGGCGATGGTGATGGCGAACTGACGATACAGTTCACCGGTCAAGCCGCCCAGGAAACCGATTGGAATGAACACCGCTGAAAGTACCAGCACGATTGCAATCACCGGGCCGGTTACTTCCTGCATGGCTTTGATCGCCGCCTTGCGCGCGCCCAAGCCCTCTTCATGCATGATCCGTTCTACGTTTTCCAACACCACAATGGCGTCGTCCACCACAATACCGATGGCCAGCACCATGCCGAACAATGTCAACGTGTTGATGGAATAACCCAGCAAATAAAGCCCTGCAAATGCGCCCAGCAATGAAACAGGCACGGCCACAATCGGAATCAAGGTGGCGCGCCAGTTCTGCAAGAATACATACACCACGATGAACACAAGTATCATCGCCTCGACCAGCGTTTTCACCACTTCACGAATGGACACCTCCGCGAATCGCGTGGTGTCATAAGGCACTGCGTAATCAAGACCTTCCGGAAAGTCCGCAGCAATTTCATCCACCGTGTTTTTTACATTCTGAGCCACGTCGAGCGCGTTGGCACCCGGCTGCAGGAATACTTCTACCAGCGTGGCTGGCTTGCCATTGATACGACCTGTGAAGTCGTAGTCCTTCGAGCCCAACTCGACACGGGCCACGTCTTTCAGTCGAAGTGAGGAGCCGTCCGGATTCACGCGAATCAGGATATTCTCAAACTCCTCAGGTTCACTCAGACGACCTTGGGCAGTCACGGTGTAAACCAGTTCCTGGCCATTGTTGTTGGGTGCTTGCCCCACCTTGCCCGCCGCGAACTGTGCGTTTTGCTCATTCAACGCGGCAGCAATGTCACCCGCAGTCAGTTTTAACTGGGCCATGCGATCGGGCTTGATCCAGATGCGCATGGCATAATCTTTCGCACCGACAATATGCACGTTGGTGGTGCCGGGAATCCGCTTGATGCGGTCGAGCACGTTCAAGGTCACATAATTCGAGGTGTAGAAGTCGTCAAACCGACCGTCTTCAGAATAGAACGCCAACACCTGAAGGAACGACGAAGAACCCTTGTTCACAGTCACACCCTGCCTGCGTACTTCCTGCGGCAAAATGTTTTCAACCTGTTTCACACGGTTATTCACGTTCAGCGCGGCCTGGTCCGGGTCAGTGCCAATTTCGAACGTCACCATGATTTCAACCACGCCACTGCTGGCCGAAGTTGAACTCATGTACATCATGTCTTCCACCCCGTTGATCGCATTCTCAATGGGTGCAGCCACAGTGCTGGCAATCACCTCAGCGGAAGCACCGGGGTATACGGCACGAACCTGAACCACCGGCGGCGCAATTTCAGGGTACTGCGCAATCGGCAAACCACGCATGGCGGCCAAGCCGGCCAGCATGATGAAAATCGACAACACGGCCGCAAACACAGGCCTGTCGATAAAAAATTTCGAAAACATGTTTTACCCCTTATTGCTTCTGCTCAGTGGCTGGCGCGGCTTTAGCCGGCGCTGCTGCTTCAGGCTGGTTGTTGGCACCAGCGATCACGGGTTGTACTGGGGTTCCCGGGGGCGCTTTCATGAATCCGTCGGTGATCACTTTGTCGCCTGCCACCAAACCGTCAGTCACCACCCATTGGTCGTCTTTCCACTGCGCAACCTGAACAGGTCGGGGTGCCACCGTGTTTTCGGGGCTGACAGTCATCACGACCTTGCCACCTTCCGGATTTTCAAGAACAGCGCGCTGTGGCAACAACACGGCATCCTTTTGTACCGCACCGCTTACGCGGACCCGCACAAACTGCCCAGGGCTAAGCACTTCTTTGTCATTGACCAGCACGGCTCGGGCATCCACTGTTCCCGTGGCCGGGTTCACGCGCACATCCTGAAAGCCCAGCTTGGCTTTAAAACCCATGGGCTTGCCGTCGGCACCCAGTACTTCGACCACCAAATCGCCCCCGGGCATTGAGACGGCACCGCTGGCCACGCCTTTGCGCAACTGCTCATGGTCTTTTTCCGGAATACCGAAGTTCACATACACCTGATCAATCTGGGTGACAGTGGTCAACAACTCGGAAGGGCCAGATACAAAACTGCCCTCTGAATACAGGGAGCGGCTTGCAAATCCGTTCACCGGCGATTCAACTTTGGCGTAATCAAGGTTCAGGCGTGCAGTGCGAACAGCCGCACTAGCCACTTGCAAATCTGCTTTGGCGACTTCAAACGCGGATTGGGCACCATCCAGCTCTGACTGCGAAACCGCCTTGCTCTCAGCAAGTGGCATCACGCGCTTGTAATCACGCTCAGCCTGCGCAGCACGAACCTTGGCGGCATTTTCATCAGCCAAAGCGCGGGCCAACGCGGTTTGGTACGGTGCGTTGTCCAGGCTGTACAAAGATTGGCCTTTCTTCACACGACCGCCTTCTTCGAACAGTCGGCGTTCGATAATACCGGCCACACGGGCGCGAATTTCAACCTCGCGCAGTCCCGCAATTTGGGCTGGGTATTCGTAGGTTAATTCCAGTTGTTCTGTTTTCACTTCAACCACCGGAACTGGTGCGGCTTGACCGGCACCGGGACCTCCGGGGGCTTGGGCGTCTGCGCCCTGACCACAACCCAGCAACAAAACGCTGGACAAAACGGTCACCAGCAGCGAAGGCAGAAGGGTGGCTCCTGCAAATGCGCGACTGTAAGGGGAAGCTTGAGTTTGCTTTGAATTCAATGAGTTGCTGTGCATGATATGTGCCCTGTTATATCCTTGTGGGAATTTTTCGGGTTGATTTACTGACCGAGAAGTCAGATAATACATACATACACGAGTGTATGTAAATATTTTTTCAAATTTTGGTGACAACAATTGTGGTAAGAAAAACGAAGGAAGAAGCGCAGGAAACACGCAATCTGATTCTGGACACGGCAGAGACCGTTTTCTCAGAAAAAGGAGTGTCACGAACCACGCTGAACGATATAGCCAAGGCAGCCGATCTGACACGGGGCGCCATCTATTGGCATTTCAAGAACAAGGCCGACCTGTTTGACGCCATGTTACAGCGCGTCATATTACCAATGGATGAATTCATCGCCACACACGACCTGCACCCCGAGCAGCAACCCCTGGCCTACCTCAGAATTCGATCCATGCATGTGGTTCGCACCTTGGCGGAAAACCCACAGATTCAACGGGTTTTCGACATCGTGATGCACAAAACAGAGATGGTTGATGACATGTTGCCCATCCGCGACATGCACCTCGAAACGATTCAAGGTTGCCTGCAGACCATTGAAACTGATTTCCAGGCGGCCATTGACAAGGGTGAATTACCCGCCAGCACCAATGCCCGACGGGCGGCGATTGGTCTTCATTCACTGATTGACGGCCTGTTCGCGAACTACGTGCTGAGCCCGGAATTGTTCGACCTGATGGAACAGGCCGAATTCACGATCGACAACTACCTGCACGGACTGGTCAACCGCAAATAGTTCAGACCCTGCCCGTGACCGGAATGCCCGCACCATTGATGTCGCGGGCGGCATCTGACAACAAAAATGCAATGACGCCCGCCAATGATTCAGGGGTGACCCAATCTGCGGGGTCCGACTCAGGCATGGCAGCCCGATTGGCTGGTGTGTCCAGAATACTGGGCAACACTGCGTTGGCGCGAATTCCCAAATGTTTGTTTTCCGCCGCCAATGCCTCGGTCAAACGCAACACACCCGACTTGGCAGCCGCATAAGCACCCATGCCCTCGACCGCTTTGCCGGCCGCAGCCGCGCCAATGTTCACAATCACGCCACCTTGCTGGTCCTGGAACTGGGGCAATATGGCCTGGCACATGTTCACTGTGGTTTGCACATTCATGGCGTACTGGGCGTTCCAGGTGTCCAGGCTGCTCTCTGCCTGCCGTTCCCATGCAAAACCACCGGCGATATTGACCACTGCGTCAATCTGGCCGAAATATTCCCAGGCCTGATTCACCACTTCCTGAGCATGCTCGGGCAGGGTCAGGTCTACATTGCCAATCGACACCGCATCCGTTTCGCCGTCCCAATCTGGTTGATTCAGATCGATCAACAACAGGCGATATCCCAAACCACCCAAATGCACGGCCACCGCCTGCCCCAGATTGCCCGCTGCACCGGTGATGATCGCCACTGGACTGCTGTTCATAAGAAATATCTCCTGCCATGAAGTTGAATTTTTGACTATTCTGACATGAGCCCACCTGTTTCATGCCCCCGCCCGCTTTGAATACCCCCTTTAAGGGCAACGCATTGGTGCAATGTTGAACAGGTACCAAGCTGCCGTTCACAAGACATACCCGCAAATTGTTGGAGCATGTCATGTGGAACGGTCTGTTTTTTGGTTTGGTCAGTCTCTTCACCCCCCAGGCCAGTCTGCCCGACACGGCGGCCATGGAGGCCGAAATCCACCAGTTCGCCCAAGTGTATTCCATCGACACCGGCCGGATCCATGTACGCAAAAGCACCATGAACAATCCGTCACCGTTTCTGACGAACAGCGGAGTCAAAGCCTGTGTGTTGCATGTGAACCAGCATGCCGATGCAAAGCGCGTGTGGTCGCATTTTCTCGACACTGGCCACGAGGGTTCAGAATCCGCATTCCTTGCATTCACTTCTGCCCACGAACTGACCCACTGCCTGATGTCGGAAAAGGGAAAACGCGTTGCCGCCAGGCAGGCGCTGCAGCAGCATTTGGGTGTTCAATTCAAGAACAATATGCATTTCGAAGAGACACTGGCCGATTTGGTCGGCTTGGCCTATGTTCAAAAAGTGGCCCCTGAGTATTACGACGTGGTCTTCAAACGCGTGAAATCCATTCGAACCGACTTCTCCAACCGTGACCCTGAACACGACAGCTCTCAGGCACTACAGGCCCACACCATTGCTTTTGCCGCCCAGCTGTTTGCAAAACCACAGAATGTTCGACTTGCCGACGCCAGCGTGCGCTAAAAATCTCCTGTGAATTGTGTTTTGCAAGGGCACGACCCAAAAAAGCGTGCTTAAATTCAAACGACCGTTTGAATAAACTTTGCACGCACAATTTACAGGTGAATCTCTTGAACAGCTTTCAGTCCGTTTTCCGCCCAAATCTATTTGCAGGCCAAACCGTGCTGGTCACTGGCGGCGGCTCGGGCATTGGTCGCTGCACCGCACATGAACTGGCCAGCCTGGGTGCCGACCTTGCACTGGTCGGTCGCAAAATGGAAAAACTCGAAACCGTCAAAGCGGAGATCGAGCAAACCTGTTCCGTCAAAATTTCACTGCACAGCTGCGACATTCGCGAAGAAGACCGAGTCAGGGAAACCGTGGCCGATGTGCTGGCCGCACACGGCAAAATCAACCACCTCATTAACAATGCGGGTGGCCAGTTTCCTTCCCCTTTGAACATGATCAGCGGCAAAGGCTTCGAGACCGTGGTGCGCAACAACCTCACCGGCGGCTTTCTGATGGCCCGTGAAGTATTCAACCAATACATGATGTTGCATTTGGGCGAGGCAGACATGTCCATTACCAACATCATCGCCGACATGTGGAATGGCATGCCGGGCATGGGCCACTCCGGCGCCGCACGCGCGGGCATGCTGAACTTTTCGGAAACGGCATCCAATGAATGGGCACCCGTGCGAGTGAACGCGGTAGCTCCCGGCTTCATCGCATCAAGCGGCATGGACACTTACCCCGAACCCATGAAGCAAACCATCATGCAACTGGACAAAACCATACCCCTGCAACGACTGGGTTTGGAAGCAGAGGTGTCTGGTGCTCTGGTATTCCTGTGCAGCCCTGCTGCCTCATTCATTTCAGGATCCTGTATTCGAATCGACGGTGCAGCGCCCAATGCGCGCCGCATCTGGCAAGTCGGCACAGGCAAAGCCAATCCGGCGTTTAACAGCTTTCATCTGGGCGGCGTACCGGAAGTCATTCAACGCCGCGATGCTGCACGTGCGGCTGCAAAAAGTAAATAAGAACTCAAGCAGGCACGCGGCTTGACTTGATCAAGGGGTTTTGCGCCCATCCCCTCGAAATCGGCATCAGAATGATGACGGCCAAATGAACGCGCTTTTTGTGAATTCTTCGAAAAACTGCCAAATAATTAAAAATAGGCATAGATAACTAAAATGATAAAAGCTTCTGCTGTGAGAATGACCCTCATGCTTGTTCAAGCAATAACTGCGCGTACAGTGAAATAGTCTTTTGACTAATGGTAGACATCGCCAAGACTATTACTACTAGTAGACAAAGTTGTGAGGTGTCCACATGTCTAAAGATGTAAATAAGCTACTCGCAGGTCAACTTCTGATTGTTGAAGATGACGCCATTACTTCTGAACTTATATCAAACAACCTCACAGCATTAAAGAAAATCCGTATTGTTGCAAACGGTAAAAGTGCAGTTAAGTTTTGCCAATTGTATAAACCAGATATCATTGTGCTAGATGTTTACTTACCAGACATCAATGGTATTGAGCGCTACCGACTTCCTAAAGAAGCCACTATCTCTCTCAACTCTTCAACAATGACTTGTTAAACACTTGAATACTTCAAAACAATTAGAAACATATCGAGAGTTGATACATGTAGATCAATTGACTGGTGTGTTTAGTCGGTACTATTTTAGTATGCACTCAATACATCATAAGCGGCATTTTCATCAGCATGGACAGTAGTTGAGCCGCAGATATGCTTTGTCATCGCTGCTTCAACGGCATCTGAATTTTCAGAACGAATAATAACAAGTAAACTTGAGGGGCGTTTTCGGGTTAGCAATCAACACCCCTCTAAATAGTTCTAGTAGAGGATGATGCTTGCGTTTGCTCTAACTGTCACATTGCCAGCTGGATCGATAATAGTACCCGCATTGGCGTAAATTGTACCGCCGAGACTCTTTTTATACTCCTTTGACTGTACAACCCAATTCATAGTGTAGATTGTATTGGGTTTTATCGGTGCTGTGAACTTTACATCCATGTGAGCTCCAAGCATAGGACCAAATTTCA